>NZ_CP065359.1:648611-962222 GCF_019904295.1 Ruegeria sp. SCSIO 43209 | reverse complement strand
TTGGCTGCAGCCATCGGGTTGAAGCTCCGCGCCAGTAGTCCCGTTATGAACCCGGCAAGCACATCGCCCGACCCTGCTGTCGCCAGCCAGGGTGCCGCCCGGTCAAACAGCGCCGCATTGATCGCACATTGCCCATCCGGTGCAGCAATCACCGTGTCAGGGCCCTTGTATAGTACCACACAGCCAGCCTGCTTGGCCGCCTCACGCACGGCATCCACTTTGGAATAAGCCGGCCCTCTGCCCGGCTTGACCGAGAGCTTTTCGGTGATCTCCGGGAACAATCGCGCAAACTCGCCCCCGTGCGGTGTCAGAACACATCTGTCATGGAGCATGTCCAACAGCACCTCTGGCGCATCAGCAAACGCCGTCAAAGCATCCGCGTCCAGCAACGCGGGACGCCCCGAGGCCAGCGCCGCAGGAACCAGCTCCTGCGCACGCGCCAGCCCCAATCCAGGACCGAGGCATAGTGCGTTCAACCGCGCATCCATCAGGACTTCCAACAGATCATCACCGCTCTGGACCCGCTGCAGCATCAGCGCAGTGATATGGCTGGCAACCTCCATCTGAGCCGAGGGTGGAACACCCAGCGTCACCAATCCGGCCCCGATGCGTAATGCACCACGTGCCGCCAGCCTTGCTGCGCCGGTTGCCCCCGCACCTCCACTAATAATCAAGGCATGCCCATGCGCATATTTGTGTAAGGCAGTTGCCTTCGAAAAATCAGCATCCGGGGTGGTCACCAGTTTGACCGCACCCTGAACTCCCTCCTCCAAACCAATGTCCTTGACGACCAATCGGCCACTTCTGACCGGCCCCAGCCCCAGATAATGCCCCAGCTTTGCAGTATGAAACGATACCGTGAGCCTGGCCTGAACCGTCGCGGTCCCCGGGGCCAGCTCACGCCCACTATCGGAACACAGGCCAGACGGCATATCAACGGATACTGTCTTTTCGGCGATGGCTGGATCCGAGGCAGTCATTTCTGCCCATTTTAGAACATCACCCTCAAGCGGTCGCTGTAAGCCCGTCCCGAATAACGCATCGACATAAAGGTCAGCCCCTTGATGCGCGGCAAACACTTCGGAAAATGGGTGAACCTCCCCCAATTCGCCCCATCTGTCATGATTCACACGCGCATCTGGTGGCAGCTTCGTCGGATCACCAAGAAGAAATGCCGCCACCTCCCAGCCGCGCTCCCGCAGCAAGCGTGCAACAACAAATCCATCCCCCCCGTTATTTCCTGGCCCGCAAAGAATTACCGCACGCGGCGGATCCTCTTCATCTGGCCCCAAATACCTCGGGGGTGCGGGGGCTGGCCCCCGCTGCAGCTCTGGCCATTCTTCAAATACGGCTTGAAGAACACCGCGCCCCGCCCGCTCCATCAGCTCCAGTCCGCTCACGTCACCGGACTCAATCGCGGACTTTTCGATCGTCCGCATCTGTGCCGCTGTCAGCAACTCTGCCATATTGCGCCCTCACGCGATTCAATTCTGATTACATTTTGTGCACATCGATCAAAATTTAACCCGTTGCACGATTTCGCAGCACCACAAGGCGACCATATTCGCAGTTCCATTGCCGCCTGACCTTAGACGTGATCATTGCCATCGAGACAACCATACAAGGTGAGCCGGAATGAAAAAGATCGAAGCGATCATCAAGCCGTTCAAACTGGACGAAGTGAAAGAGGCGCTGCAGGACGTGGGAGTCCAGGGCCTCAGCGTGGTCGAGGTGAAAGGCTTTGGTCGCCAGAAAGGTCACACCGAACTTTATCGCGGCGCAGAATATGTTGTCGACTTTCTACCCAAGGTAAAGGTCGAGGTCGTCCTGGATGATGATCAGGTTGACGCTGCGATCGAAGCCATCGTTGGCGCCGCAAAGACCGACAAGATCGGGGACGGAAAAATCTTTGTCTCACCTATCGAACAAGCCATTCGTATCCGCACCGGCGAAACCGGTTCGGAAGCCCTGTAACACAGCAATCTTCAAATCAGAGGAACAAATAGTATGAGCAAGGACGCAGTTCTTCAGCTGATCCGTGATGAAGACGCCGAATACGTCGACATCCGCTTTACCGACCCGCGCGGCAAACTTCAGCACGTCACCATCATGTCCGATCAGGTCGATGAGGACTTCCTGGAAGAGGGCTTTATGTTCGACGGTTCGTCCATCGCGGGCTGGAAGTCGATTGAAGCTTCCGACATGAAACTGATGCCCGACACCGATAGCGCCTATGTCGATCCGTTCTATGCGGAAAAGACCATCTGCCTGCACTGCTCGGTTGTGGAGCCTGACACTGGTGAAGCCTATGAACGTGACCCGCGAGGCACCGCTCAGAAAGCCGAAGCGTACCTGAAGGCTTCCGGTATTGGTGATGTGGCCTACATGGGTCCGGAGGCCGAATTTTTCCTCTTTGATGACGTTCGTTTCTCTAACAGTATCAACAAGGTATCCTACGAAGTTGATGCGACTGATGCATCGTGGAACACCGACACCGAATACGAGATGGGCAACATGGGCCATCGTCCGGGCGTCAAAGGTGGTTACTTCCCCGTAAACCCCGTTGACGAAGCGCAGGACCTGCGCTCGGAAATGCTGTCGACCATGAAGCGTCTGGGCATGAAGGTCGACAAGCACCACCACGAGGTTGCATCGTGTCAGCACGAACTGGGCCTGATCTTCGACAGCCTGACCAAGCAGGCCGACGAGCTTCAGAAATACAAGTACGTGATCCACAACGTTGCACATGCCTATGGCAAATCGGCGACCTTTATGCCGAAGCCAATCGCAGGTGACAACGGCACCGGCATGCACGTGAACATGTCGATCTGGAAAGACGGCAAGCCGCTGTTCGCCGGCGACAAATACGCCGACCTGTCTGATGAGGCGCTGTACTTCATCGGCGGCATCCTGAAGCACGCCAAAACGCTGAACGCCTTCACCAACCCGGCGACCAACAGCTACAAGCGTCTGATCCCAGGTTTCGAAGCCCCCGTCTTGCGCGCCTATTCGGCCCGCAACCGTTCAGGCTGCGTGCGTATTCCGTGGACCGAAAGCCCGAAAGCCAAGCGCGTCGAGGCCCGCTTCCCCGATCCGGCCGCAAACCCCTATCTGGCGTTCGCAGCGCTGCTGATGGCCGGTCTGGACGGCATCAAGAACAAGATCGATCCGGGCGAAGCCATGGACAAGAACCTGTACGATCTTCCTGCCGAAGAACTGGCCGACATCCCGACCGTCTGCGGCAGCCTGCGCGAAGCTCTGGAAGCGCTGGCATCTGATCACGACTTCCTGCTGCAAGGCGACGTGTTCACCAAAGACCAGATCGACGGCTACATCGCGCTGAAGATGGAAGAAGTAGAAACCTACGAGCACACACCTCACCCGGTTGAGTACGGCATGTACTACAGCTGCTGATTAAGAATTTTCGACAAAAATTCTCAGGGGGCGCCCATCGGGCGCCCCTTTTTCTGTATCTCCGCGAGATTTGACGGATCGATGATGATCTTTCAAAATTTGAGCTCAACATCAGGCGGAGAGAGCACATGCCCGCAAGCGACAAACTCTTTTCTGAGTATTCAGGACTTGTAACCTCGGAAAAAGATCTGGAACGCATTTGCGGGCAACCCTTGCCGCAGATCATTGCAAAGGAATTGCCTGCACTTGATGAGATGTGTCGAGACTTCATCGGCATGTCCTCGTTCTGCCTGATCGCTTCGGCCAATCCCGATGGGCATCTCGATATTTCGCCTCGTGGCGATCCTGCGGGGTTTGTGCAGGTGCTCTCGAACTCGATGATTGCGATCCCGGACCGGCCTGGGAACAAGCGCGTGGATACGTTTCATAATGTGCTGAAAGATCAGCGCGTCAGCGTGATATTCTTTGTCCCCGGAAAATTGGAAACTCTGCGCCTGCGGGGATCCGCGAGAATTAGCGCAGATCCCGAACTTCTTTCAAACATGGCCGTCGGTGGACGCGTGCCCAAGCTGGCCCTGTTAATCCATGTCGAAACCGTCTTTGCGCACTGTCCCAAATGCATCATTCGATCAAACCTGTGGCACCCCGATGAATGGCCGGACTCATCCAGTCTGCCAAATATGAACGCGATGATGGTCAAACATGCCAAGATCGACAAAACCCCGGATGAATGGTTCGAATCCCTGAAAGGCACAGACGAGCTTGATCTCTATTAAACCACTTTGCGGTAGGTCGAACTCGGCTTAGGCTGAGCGTAGTTTTTTCAGCACTCGGATTTCCTCTATGCCTCGTCTTCGCCTTTACGCTGCACTCGCGTTCCTTCTGCCCTCGGTGGCACTGTCCGCCCCTTGTGGGAATACCAGCAGCGGGTTCGAGGCCTGGAAAGCCGACTTTGCCAAAACCGCCAAACGAGCGGGTGTGAAAAAGAAGGGTCTGCAGGCGCTCGCACAAACGCAATATGCAACACGTACGATTGCCGCGGATCGCAATCAGAAGAGCTTTAAATACTCATTGGACAAATTCATGCAGGTGCGCGGGGCAAACACCATCGTTGCGCAAGGGCGCAAGCGCAAAGCTCGCAATCCGCAGTTTTACGCCGCGCTCGAGCGTCAATATGGCGTACCGGCGGGTGTGCTAATTGCCATTCACGGCATGGAAACCGGCTTTGGAGGTTTCATGGGCGATAGTCAGGTTGTTTCCGCAATCACGACATTAGCCTATGATTGTCGCCGGTCCGAATTCTTCATCCCGCACGCTATCGGCGCCTTAAAACTGGTTGACCAAGGTACCCTTACGATGGCGACAAAAGGGGCAAAACATGGCGAGCTGGGGCATACACAGTTTCTGCCCGGCAATGCCCTGACCTATGGTGTGGACGCCACGGGCGATGGTCGGGTCGATTTTTATAACATGACCGACGCGCTCGCCTCGACCGCGAATTTTCTACGTAAGAAAGGGTGGAAGCCCGGTCGCGGCTATCAACCCGGAGAGCCGAATTTTGCGGTCATACAGCAATGGAATGCGGCCTCGGTCTACCAGCAATCCATTGCAATCATGGCGGCGCGAATCGACAACTAGGGCAGTCATAGGCTTGACGTCAGAACACCTGAATTCGGCCACATTGTTGCCACATAGATTTAAGGAAACCCCGATTTTCTTGGTTTCCAAAGCGTAATCAATCTTGGAATATTTCGACTTTTTTCCATTTTGGTCAAAATTTGCGCCATTTCGCCTGTTAATTTGTTGTGAAGATTATGACAGCAAAGGAACATGCTGTGACTGCAAAGCATAGTTACCACGGTGGCCTCCAGTTTGACGGGTCGGCAGATGGCGCGCTTGAGCGTCTGTGCGAGGTCGTCTCAACGACGCTGGGTGACTATGGCCATCTGGTCGAGCGCAAGACGCTTCTTAGCGCATCGGAGGCCAGTATCGTCAGCAGCCAATATCTCGTGCGTCTGACATTGGACTCGGAACCAACCCAAGTAGATCACAATCACCATGAGCGGATGGATCGAACCGCTGGTCTCAAAACTATGCCGCGTGCTGCGGTTACGCTGCCGGGAAACCGGCTGACGATCTCGATTTGTCCGGTGTCAAAACTGCTCGATGACAGTGAAATATCCGAGTTGATGCTTGTGGTGATCCTGTACCGAATGGTCGACATCTGCACGACCCGTCGTGTCGAATGGTTGTCGCCCAAAACGGTTCTGACCATCGAACAATTCATGAGTGCCTTTGATTCAATTGCGCCGCGCAACGCCCGGAACCGAAAGCAGATATTCGAAGCAGTCAGCGGCCCATTTGCGGGGCTTGATCTGCCCGATCCTGATGCGGAAGATACACAGACCAAACACGCCAAGCCGCGTCCGATCAAGCTAAGTGACGACCAACTGCTCAGTATCGCCTTCCGGACCGAGGCTGATGCTCCCCTGCCCGCCGGCAACATTCACCAGTCCGAGGACGAAACGGAACGCCCAAGCGATATTCTGCGACTGACCAGCTGGGGCATGACTGGTGCTGTGGCAAGCATATCGACACCGATTGCCATATCCCTGGCAGCAGTCAATCTGATCCGGGGTGAGGATTTCCGCCTCAACACTCAGGTTCTGGCTTTTACCACAGCGATTTTTGGCCTGAACGCTACGAATGCTTTTGCCGAGGTCGCCAGCGCGATTGGCATGTAATCAAATTACCCAAGACCCTCCTTGGAGGCCCCGCCGTCAGGTGGGGTTTTCCATTTTAAGGACCTGATCAGCGGCCATTACATAAGTGTGGATCGCGAACACCACTGCGTTTGTCTCAGGTAAACGCAAGAGAGTCTGACGTTCACTACGCAGATATCGGGCCGAATTTTCGTCCCGCGGTGTGCGTCGCTGCATGAGACTGCGCGGTTGGAACAATTCGGCGTCATTGTACCAAAGCGCATTGAACCGCCAGAGTGGCCGGTTGGGTTGAATGCCGTCAAACAAACGTTGAACTCTGCGGGCAATATTGGCGTCGTAGGCGTCAACCGGCTCATGGATCCCAATCAACGGGCGCATGAACTTTTCCGACAGCATCCAGCTTGCGGGAAAGCACAGGATCGCGCCAGTCAAAACATGCTCGTCATCGTGTTTCTGCAGAATGCAGAAATCCTCTTGCACCAAATGGCATAGCGTTTCCAACGGGCGTTCCCGGTCAACCTCAACCCGCACACCGTCGGGCCGCACAACGTGATCGGAGACATTCGGATAAACTTGCTGAATGACCAGTTCCAGCAACTCCTGCGCGGGTGCCAACGCCTCGGGGCTTTGCGCCAAGACGTCCAGTTTTTGCTGCGCCAACAGCGCGGCGCGTCGTTGCATCTGGGCAGAAAACGCATCGTCGCGATGCAACCAGGCCCTGGGGTCCGCAGGCTTAATGCCAGGCAGCGGGTTTTGGGCGAGTGGATCATAGGGAATGGCTTGCTGTAATATCACGGTCATAGTCGAGGCATAGCACCCTGCTCTGACGCTGTCGGTCAAAAAGCGACCAGAAGACGGTCGCAAACCTAGAAGACGCAGCGCATCTGGATTTGCAGGTTGGGCAGGCAAGCAGAAAGGTCCAACCGTGAACACACCATATCGTGACACCCGTAAGATTGACCCGACCCGGGGCGCCACCCTCGGGGACGGGACACCGAACGACAATGACAGGATCGAGATCGGACCGACACAGCTTGCCTTCGACGAATGGGCCGCTGCCGGGCTTAGCCTGCCCAAACTAGAACAGATGCGTAAATACCGCTGGAAACGCCTCACTCAGGCCATCGTGCAGCGCGATTGGGGCGGGATCCTGCTGTTTGACCCCCTGAATATCCGCTATGCGACTGACAGCACCAACATGCAGCTCTGGAATACCCATAACCCGTTCCGGGCCGTTCTGGTTTGCGCTGACGGGTATATGGTGATCTGGGACTACAAGAACTCTCCGTTCTTGTCGAAATTCAACCCGCTGGTGCGCGAGCAGCGCTCGGGCGCCGATCTGTTCTATTTCGACCGGGGCGACAAGATTGACGTTGCCGCAGATGTGTTCTCAAACGAGGTGCGCGCCCTGATCGAAGAACACGGCGGCGGCAACATGCGGCTGGGTGTCGACAAGATCATGCTGCACGGCCTGCGCGCGCTTGAGGCTCAGGGGTTCGAGGTGATGGAGGGCGAAGAGCTTACCGAGAAAACCCGTGCCATCAAAGGCCCAGACGAAATCCTCGCCATGCGCTGCGCCAGCCACGCCTGCGAGACCGCAGTGGCCGAAATGGAGCGCTTCGCACGTGTCAATGTCGGAGACGGGAAGACATCCGAGGATGACATTTGGGCAGTGCTACATGCTGAAAACATCCGGCGCGGTGGTGAATGGATCGAGACCCGCTTGCTTGCCTCGGGCCAGCGCACCAATCCCTGGTTTCAGGAATGCGGCCCGCGCATCACGAGGCAAAATGAAATCATCGCGTTCGATACCGACCTGATCGGGTCTTACGGCATTTGCGTCGACATCTCACGAACCTGGTGGATCGGCGATCAAAAACCGCGCCCCGACATGATCTATGCCATGCAGCACGCGCATGAGCATATCATGACCAATATGGAAATGCTGAAGCCCGGCGTCATGATCCCGGAACTAACTGCGAATGCCCATCGGCTGGATGACAAGTTTCAGGCACAGAAATACGGCTGCCTGATGCATGGAGTTGGATTGTGCGATGAATGGCCCTTGGTAGCCTATCCCGACAAGGCGGTCGAGGGATCCTATGATTATCCACTTGAACCCGGAATGGTGTTGTGCGTCGAAGCGGCAGTTGGCGAGGTTGGCGGCGATTTCTCGATCAAGCTGGAAGATCAGGTTCTGATCACTGAAGACGGCTATGAAAACCTAACGAAGTATCCGTTCGACGCACAGTTGATGGGGTCTGGCTAAGCGCTATGGCCTAGTTCGACCAGTGGGACCGTCTGACATTACCGTGCCAATCCTCAGGCGCGATGAGAGTTGGCGTGTCCTCAGACGTATTGGTCAGCGGCCAGCTTTGTCCCAGTGCAAAACCAATTGCACCAGTCACGAGAATTGCCAACAGAACTCCGGCGTGGAGTGTCGGGCTTAGCGGTGCAGATGTTGTATGTGCCATTTTGACCTCTGCTTTGGATAAGAAGGATGATTGCAAGTTGGGGTCCAAGTAAAAATAAGTAAAATGAATGTTTATCCGAATTATCATCACATTTTTTGATATTCAAAAACCAACCCCAACAATGCATTGATGCGACGCGCCAAGGGCTATGTGGTCTCTCCCCCTCACCTTCCCGTTACGCCACTGACACAAGGGTTGAGAGAACCGCACACAGCACACAGTATTGTCGAAACCCGGACCACCAAGGATTCATCATGCCCACCGAACGCATTACTTTCGCCGGTCACGACGGCAGCCAATTGGCCGCGCGCCTTGATCTGCCGGACGGGCCGGTACTGGCAACGGCTTTGTTTGCGCATTGCTTTACCTGCTCTAAGGACATACCTGCCGCACGGCGCATTTCGGCGCGTTTGGCGGCGATGGGCATCGCCGTGCTCAGGTTTGATTTTACAGGCCTTGGCCACTCGGATGGAGAGTTTGCGAATACGACATTCACCTCAAATGTCGAAGATCTGATCGCTGCAGCGCACTACCTGTCCGGCCGCAACATGGCCCCCGCCCTGCTGATTGGCCATTCACTTGGTGGCGCTGCGGTACTGCGCGCACGCGCTGGCATACCGTCGGTCAAGGCGGTCGTCACATTGGGTGCGCCTGCTGACCCGGGCCACGTATCACACCATTTCGAGGCCGCCCTGCCCGAGATTCAGGCGCAAGGCAGCGCAGAGGTTTCGCTTGGCGGTCGCCCGTTCCGCGTAGGCAAGGCTTTTGTCGATGACATCTCCGAGGCCGCGCTTAGCCCTGCCATCGCCGAACTCAAGGCGGCCCTGCTCATCCTGCACGCGCCGCGCGACGAAACCGTAAGCATCGACAACGCCAGCACCATCTTTCTGGCCGCGAAACATCCCAAAAGTTTTGTCACGCTCGACGATGCCGACCATCTGATCACGCGTGCGGCAGATGCAGACTATGCGGCGGATGTCATTGCGGCTTGGGTTTCTCGATACGTCAAACTTTGCCCTCCCGCACCGCCACCCGGCGCCCCGGAGGGGGTGGTACGTGTGACCGAGGCAGACCCGGCAGGGTTCCTGCAAGACATCCAGTCCGGCCCGCGCCACCATGCGGTCGCTGACGAGCCCGCTTCGTACGGAGGAACGGACCGAGGCATGTCCCCTTATGGATTTGTGTCCTCGGGATTGGGCGCCTGTACCTCGATGACCATTCGCATGTATGCGCGGCGCAAGAAATGGCCGCTGACAGGTATCACCGTCGATGTCTGCCACGACAAGGTACACGCGCAGGACGCCGGACTGGCCAGCGATGGCAAGGTCGATCAGTTCCGCCGCAAGATACGGCTACAAGGGCCGCTGGATGCCGCGCAACGTGCTAAGCTATTGGAGATCGCAGATAAATGTCCCGTGCACCGAACCCTTGAAGGCTCGGCCCATATCACGACTGAGCTGCTGGACTGAAAACCACCTTTGTCAGCTTATGATAATGATTGAAGGGGGCTTTTGCCCCCTTTTTCTAACGGCGCCTCGGTGAGGGTCGGTGAATTGGTGGCCGTGCCGTCGGAGGACGCGCCACCGGGGGATGCGGACGCGACGGCGGTTTGGCGATCGGTGGCTTTGGCCGCGGTGGAGGGGTCGGACGAACCGGTCGATCGGGGCGGTCGGGCCGGTCTGGGCGGTTTATGTCAACATCTACATTCACGTTACGGTCGTGGTAGTAATCATTCCACAGCATCGAGTCGTAGAACGGGTCATACCCAACGCCATACCCTACCCCGACGGACACGCCATCGCAGGCGGACAATGTAAACGTTGCAGTACTCAACCCCAGCGCCAGAACAGACCGTTTTAACAGTTTGCGAGTCATCCGAGCCTCCTTACTGCAAAGACCGGAACGACGCGAAAACGGCGTTCAAGGCATCAACATAAGACGGGTCGGCCCCGTCACGCAGGATCGCAACCCCTATCGCAACACGGTCACGCGGCAGGTCAATCACGGTGGCGGTAAAGTTTACGCCTCGCCCATCCCGATTGCCGGTGCCTCGAATAACGTGGGCTGGCCGCCCACCAATCCTTGTATTGCTGGTGCTGGTCACGGTCGGGTCTTTGACGAGGAATTTGTCGATATCCTCAAGATAGCTCAGCCCGCCCTGAATGCTGGAAACCCGTGATGGTGAGACGAAGCCCATCCAGACATTATCGTCGGTCACCGGTCTGATCCCCATGACGCGCGAAACCGCACGGGCATCGCCCAGATTGGTATCCTCGATTTCACGCGGGCCACCGGTACGCAATGTCCAGAAGTCGGGAACCTCAAAGCGGAACAGGGCGCGCCCTTCATCGGTGTAGGTCACCGGTGTGTCAGCTTGCACAGGCGTTACAGCCAACCAAGTCACGGCACTTGCAGCAAGCGCCAAGCTTAACAAAATACGCATATCTCAATAACCTGATCAGTTTTCTGATGTCAGGTTGCCCATGCAGTTTGACTTTGTCCAGTATCCTGTTCTGCAGACAATAAAAAACCCGCGTCCGGAAAGCTCCGAACGCGGGTGTGTCTTGCGCAAGAGCGCGCTATCAGGTGCGTGCGTCGCCCAGCAGCTTCCACAGGCCAGGGATCAGCAGAGCGGCCAGCGCCAGCTTGATTGCGTCACCCAGCAGGAACGGTGTCAGACCCCATTCCAGGATCGGCTTGTCCCAGCCATACAGCTGACCCAGCCACAGCAGGCCCGGCACATAGATCAGGACATTGGCCAGCACCAGCGCCAGCGCCAGCTTGCCGACCGAACGATCCCAGCCGCGCGCGGCCAGTGCGCCCAGCAGAATGGTCGCCATCAGGTAACCGACCAGATAGCCACCGGTGCCACCCATCATGTAGGTCAGGCCGAATTTTTCGGCCGAGGAACCCGCAAACACGTCAAAGCCCAGAGCACCAACCAGCAGGTAACCCAGCATCGTGATCAGGCCAAGGCGCGCGCCATAGGCGGTGCCGATGGTCAGAACGGCGAATGTGCCCATGGTGATCGGAACCGGCCACATCGGCACTTTGATTTTGGCTGCAACGGCCAGAGCAACGATACCCAGGGCAACCAGAGCCACCTGCTTGACGCGCAGCGCCGTCCCCTCACGCGGGCCAAAAGCATTGGCCAGTACGTTTGCGTTCATCTCATTTCTCCACATTCGGACTTATTTGCACATGCAGCAATGCCCGTTCCGGGCCGTTGCTGCAAGATGATTACGCTATCGCAGCGCGTATTTGGTCTCCATTTCATAGGATTTTCGCGGTCCTGATACATTCCAGCGGACTGTCCAGCGCGGCCATCCTGAGAAATCATAGTCTGCATCATAGCTGTCCGGCGGGCAATCGTGATGATCCTTGACGCGGGTTTGGCCAAGTTTGAGTGCGTGAAAAAACCGATCATCATCAAAATGGATAGCGATCCGATCACCGGCGTCGCGCCAAAGGTATCGACGCGTTCCCGTCATTGCAGGCTGCCCCGGAACACGCAGCGTGACCGTCTCATCATAGACCAACCCTTGGGTATCTTGCCGTAGCTCTGCCTTACCCTCGGCCTGAATGATCTGGCCTGCACGCTCGTCCCGGATGAGGCGGCTCAGGTCCCAAACCCCCTGGAAATCATAAATATTTCTGGGCAGGCTCACTTCAAATAGATTCCGTCAGTTGTATTGCCTAAATCATCCACAAACCGGATGGTTTCACCGCTTTGCTCAACATCATAACAAGCCCAGAAATCCGAAGGCGGCCAGACCGAGCAATAGCGATCATCACGAACGGCCCATCGTCCCGAACTTGGGCGGCCTGAAAAGTACTGCGTTTGCATATTGCTATCGAAGGTCTGGGTGATCCCCTCGCCATAGTCGAGCTTTTTGCCAGCAAGCGCCATCAGAATCTCATCACCCGTCAGTTGCTGAAACTCGTCGGCGGCCACAAATCCGGGCCAAAGCAATAAAATCAGGGCAAACCGTCTCATCCCAGCACTCGCGCCTTGTTCCTTGGTCAATGCGCGGCTAAACCCCGCGCCAACGCCTCATCCCAATCATAAAAAGGTGCTGCCGCCAATGATTCCCCGCTATTCACGCCCCGACATGGTCGCCATCTGGTCACCCGAGAGCAAGTTCCGCATTTGGTACGAGATCGAGGCGCACGCCTGCGACGCCATGGCCGATCTAGGCGTGATCCCGCGTGAAAACGCCGAGGCCGTGTGGAAAGCCAAGGATGTGGAGTTTGATGTCGCCCGTATCGACGAGATCGAAGCCGTCACCAAACACGACGTCATCGCCTTCCTGACCCATCTGGCCGAACATGTTGGTAGCGAGGAAGCTCGTTTCGTGCATCAGGGCATGACCTCCTCGGACGTGCTGGACACTTGCTTCAATGTGCAACTGACCCGCGCCGCCGACCTGCTGATTGCAGACCTCGAAGGTCTGTTGGCTGCCCTGAAACGCCGCGCGATCGAGCATAAAGACACCGTTCGCATCGGTCGCAGCCACGGTATCCATGCCGAACCCACCACGATGGGCCTGACCTTTGCCCGCTTCTATGCCGAGATGGACCGCAACTTGTCCCGGATGCGCGATGCCCGCGCGGAAATCGCCACCGGAGCGATCAGCGGCGCGGTCGGGACGTTTGCGAATATCGACCCGCAGGTTGAAGAGCATGTCTGCGACAAGCTGGGTCTGGTGCCTGAACCGATCAGCACGCAGGTCATTCCCCGCGACCGTCACGCCGCATTCTTCGCCACACTGGGTGTTATCGCCAGCAGCATCGAAAACATCGCTATCGAAATCCGCCACATGCAGCGTACCGAAGTACTGGAGGGGGCCGAGTTCTTCTCGATGGGTCAGAAAGGCTCATCCGCGATGCCGCACAAGAAGAACCCGGTGCTGACCGAGAACCTGACCGGTCTTGCGCGCATGGTGCGTGCGGCCGTGATCCCGGCGATGGAGAACGTGGCGCTGTGGCACGAGCGCGATATCTCGCATTCCTCGGTCGAACGCATGATCGGGCCGGATGCCACTATCACGCTGGACTTTGCACTCGCGCGATTGACCGGTGTAATCGACAAGATGCTGATCTTCCCCGAGAACATGATCGAGAACATGAACAAGTTCCCCGGTCTTGTCATGAGCCAACGAGTGCTGTTGGCGTTGACCCAAGCAGGTGTAAGCCGCGAGGATGCCTATGCCATGGTTCAGCGCAACGCGCTGAAAGTCTGGGAGCATCGCACCGACTTCAAAGAGGAACTGTTGGCCGACGCCGATGTCACCGCCGCGCTGAGCCCGAAAGAAATCGAAGAGAAATTCGATCTCGGCTACCATACCAAACATGTAGATACGATTTTCGCCCGCGTATTCGGCGAATAATTCAAACTCAAACAGTGCTAAAAACTTGGCCCGGTTTGCTCAATGCAGCCGGGCCTTGTGTCTTTGCCAGATTGGCAAAAATCGGTTAATCTGTTGGCACAGTTTCCGCGAAAGGAAAACTCGATGCTACGAACTGCTCTATGCGCAATTGCTCTTATCTGTGCGGGCACCGCCGGATTTGCCTGTAACGGTAACACCAAGCAAACCCAGTCCTGTGCTGAAGGCACAATTTGGGACAGCGAAAGCCAAAGCTGCATGAAAATCGTCAATAGCTGACATTTTTATTTCCTGCTTGTGAATAAAAGCGATCAGTCAATCGTTAGCTTTTCTGAAGATCAAGCTATGATTGTAACAAGTCTCTTTGACAACGGAGTAGGAAAATGCGTCTTGTACTAGCCTCGGCCATCGCTCTTCAGGCCTTTACCTTCGCGCCCATGGCCATCGCTGCGGGTGGTGGGGACAGCAGCCCGCCCAAGCCCACAAACACCACCAAGAAATGCCTGTTTGGCCGCGTTTATGACGAGGCAGCCGGGCGCTGCGTCAAACCCAACAAGACAAATTTCACCGAAGACCAACTGTATGATGCCGTGCGCGAGTTGGCTTACGACGGGCAGTACGAAAATGCTCAGGGCATTCTGCGTATCATGGATCAAGATGATGATCGGGTGCAGACCTATTGGGGATTCACCTATCGCAAGATGGGTGAGCTGAAACTGGCTGACGCATTTTACCAGAAAGCAATTGAATCCAACCCCGACAACATCCTCGCCCGCAGCTACATGGGTCAGGGATTTGTTACCCAGGGCAAGACCGAGTTGGCCATCGCACAATGGCGCGAGATCAAGGCGCGTGGTGGCGAAGGCACATGGGCTGAGACATCGCTGCGCGAAGCGATCAGAACAGGGCTGACATATAGCTACTGAGTTTCAGGGTTTCTTTACCCGACTCTCTATATTCTGCCTGCAACGCGAATGAGGCATTGCAGGCAGATGCAGGACACGAAACTAATGGTGCAGATGACGCCGGGCACGCAAACCCCGGTCGTTGAACAAGACAATGATGCGCCACGTGTTGTGCCGCGCGCCCTCAGCAACCGAGAGAAAGCCGCGGTTGTGGTTCGGCTGCTGCTGAACGAGGGGGCGGATATCCCGTTGGAAGAGCTTCCCGATTCACTGCAGGAACAACTTACCCACCAACTTGGACAGATGGGGTTGGTTGACCGGGTAACGTTGGCCGCCGTCGCACAGGAATTTGCCGATGCGCTGGATGGCGTAGGGCTTGCATTTCCCCATGGGCTAGCCGGTGCTCTGGACGCGGTGAACGGCAAGATCGCCCCAGCCACCGCCGCCCGGCTGCGCAAGGTAGCTGGCGTGAGGCAGATCGGTGACCCATGGCAGCGTTTGCGCGAAGTACCCTCAGAAGATCTGGCCGAAATGGCCAAAGCTGAAAGCACAGAAGTCGCCGCCGTTATGCTGTCGAAACTCGAAACCGCCAAGGCTGCCCAGTTGTTGGGCCACCTGCCCGGCCCCACAGCGCGACGGATAACTTATGCAGTCTCGAAAACGGCCAACGTGACGCCCGAGGCGGTTGAGCGGATCGGATGGTCCTTGGCCGCTCAGCTGGATCAACGCCCCGAGCCCGCCTTTCGGGATGGGCCGGGTGAGCGTGTGGGCGCGATCCTCAACCAGTCGGCCGCGGCAACGCGTGATGGTTTGCTGACCGCGCTGGACGAAGAAGACGCCGATTTTGCGGATACCGTCCGGCAATCGATCTTTATCTTTTCGCACGTGCCCTCGCGCATCCAACCCCGCGATGTTCCAGCGATTCTGCGCGTCGTGGATCAACCCGTTCTCATCACGGCGTTGGCCGGAGCCAATAGCGACGAAGACCTTGCCACGGTCGAGTTCTTCCTAGCCAACATGTCCTCTCGCATGGCGGACAACTTACGGGAAGAAATGGCCGAACGTGGCAAGGTCAAACAATCCGACAGTGAAGAAGCGATGTCGCAGATCGTTGCAGCCATCCGCGCGCTTTTGGACGAGGGCGCGATCGCACTGGTCGAGGCGGAGGAGAATGCAGAATAGTCCGGCAAGGCGCGACCACTTGTGATCGCACGATGGGGCCTGTATGTCTCGTCGCGCAGTTCACAACGCTCAGGTGTCTCTCCCCATGCCCGTCGAAAAGTCGGAACTAAGCCGATTTGAGCTTGGAAAATACTACGTCGCCAACCTGTTTCTGACCGGCGTAATCCGCGGCATGCGCCTGCTGCCATATGAGCGCCGCATCGGAGCGATGGGCGCGATTGTGCGCTGGCTTGCCCCCATTGTCGGCTTTCGAACCCGCGTGCGCCGCAACCTGAAACTCACCTGCCCAGACCTGCCCGAGGCCGAGGTCAAACGCATCTGCCGCGCCGTGCCTGACAATGCCGGGCGCGCGATCATGGAGCATTTTTCAGCCGACGGTTTCATCGAGCGACAAAGCAAGGCCAAAGTATCGGGCTCGGGTGTCGAAGCATTTGATGCCGCCGTGGCGGAAGGGCGTCCAGTGATGATGATCACTGCGCATTTCGGGCACTATCTGGCCGCGCGGGTCGCGCTGCAGGCGCGTAGCGGTAAACCCATCGGCAGCCTCTATCGCCGCATGGCAAATCCATATTTCAACGACATGTATGTCGAGGCATTCTATCAGACCGGGTCGCCCATGTTCGAACAGGGCCGCCGAGGTATGGTCGAAATGGTCCGTTCACTGAAAAGCGGAGGCATCATTGCCATTGTATCCGACCTGCATGCGCATGGTGGTGAGGAGCTGACCTTTTTCGGCAAACCCGCCGTCACCTCGGTGCTGAACGCGGAACTTGCGATCAAATACAAGGCTGTGCTGATCCCCTGCTATGCAGTGCGCCAACCCAACGGGATCGATTTTGAGATCGTCCTACACGACCCGGTCCCGCATACTGATGCCAAAACCATGACCCAGTTCACCAATGACGACCTGGAAGCGATGGTGCGTCAGCACATGGGACAATGGTTCTGGATTCATCGGCGCTGGAAGTCCTGGAGGGGACTGGGGGTCCAGCCAAAGGATATGCCCTGATCACTTAACCCGCGCTGCGGCCACGATCGGACCATGGCCACTGCGCTGGATCAGAACAACGGCAGGCAATTCCGATGACAATGTTGCGGTGAAACTCTGCGGTGTTTGGCCATCCCAGCGACCGGCAATCTGCCAATTCTCGACCACGTTTGCATAATCCAGATCATGTCCGGCCAATTCGCCACGCCGGATCGAGGTGCGACGCATCGGCGAATACTGCACAATCCGAACATCATAGGTTTCGTCGTCTGGTAACTCGATCGGAACGACATTCATGGATACTTCGTTCGCGGTACGCGTGGCACTGACCTCGGCCTCCGGCGGCGCAGTCAGGTGTGCATCGACTAGCCGGTTCAGTTCAATTGACTTGGCCCCAACCACATCCTGCTGCCCATTCACAACCATCTGCGGCGTGTAGATCATCGTCCGCCCGCCTTCACGTGCATAGGCGCGCTGACGATCGGTATGGTCGGGATTGGCGTATTCATCTTTCCAGCCAATGTAGTCCCAATAATCCACATGCAACGCCAGACCGATTACATCATCCCGCTTGGCCAATTCATGCATGATCCGGTCTGCTGGCGGGCAGGACGAGCACCCCTGCGAGGTGAACAGTTCGACCACCACCGGGTCATCCTGCGCCTGAGCCGGGGCAGCAAGAAAGAGTGAAACAAACGCGGTCGCAGCGACTGATCTGAGCATGTTTTCTCTCGATAGAGGATGATTGCCTGAAAGGTTTAAGTCGGAACCGAATAAACTGCCAATCAAGGTTTCTTGAGACCTCAGACGCAAGCTTTCGACAAAATGTGTGCAATGGTATACAAAAAACCACCCAAACTGCCCGTTGCACCTTGAAACAACTGGTGTGGTAATGCAGATAACCCTTAGCGAAGCCCGTATTCCAAGTCATTTGAGAGGGAGGCCACAGATGCCCATCAAGGTCGGACAGGACACCGCCAAGACACGCCGCAGCCTGAACGTGAATGGCAAATCCATTTCCTATTATTCGATTCCAGCCGCGCAAGAAGCAGGCTTAGGCGATTTTTCGAATCTGCCTGCCGCGTTGAAAGTGGTTCTGGAAAACATGCTGCGGTTCGAAGATGACGGGTTCTCGGTTTCCGTCGATGACATCAAAGCCTTTGCCGAATGGGGTGCCAACGGTGGCAAGAACCCACGTGAGATTGCCTATCGCCCTGCCCGGGTTCTGATGCAAGACTTTACCGGAGTTCCGGCCGTGGTGGATCTGGCAGCGATGCGCGACGGCATCAAGGGCCTTGGTGGGGACGCGCAAAAGATCAACCCGCTGAACCCGGTCGATCTGGTCATCGACCACTCGGTCATGATTGATGAGTTCGGCAACCCACGCGCGTTTCAGATGAACGTGGACCGCGAATATGAGCGCAACATGGAACGCTATCAGTTCCTGAAATGGGGTCAGAACGCGTTCAACAATTTCCGCGTCGTGCCTCCCGGCACCGGTATCTGCCACCAAGTAAACCTGGAATATCTGGCGCAGACCGTCTGGACGGACACGGACCAAAGCGGCGAAGAAGTCGCTTATCCCGATACACTTGTTGGTACTGACAGCCACACCACCATGGTCAACGGCATGGCCGTTCTGGGCTGGGGCGTTGGCGGGATCGAGGCCGAGGCAGCGATGCTGGGTCAACCGATCTCGATGCTGATCCCCGAGGTTGTGGGTTTTGAGCTGACCGGTTCGATGGTCGAAGGCACAACGGGAACCGACCTTGTCCTGAAAGTCGTCGAGATGCTGCGCGAGAAAGGCGTGGTTGGTAAATTCGTTGAGTTCTTCGGCGAAGGTCTGGACCGCTTGCCCTTGGCCGATCGCGCAACCATCGCCAACATGGCCCCCGAATACGGCGCGACCTGTGGTTTCTTCCCGATTGACGGCGAGACCTTGCGCTATATGCGCAATACTGGACGCGACGAAGACCGCATCGCATTGGTCGAGGCCTACGCCAAGGAAAACGGCTTCTGGCGCGATGCCGATTACGCTCCGATCTACACCGACACTCTGTCGCTGGATATGGGCACAATTGTTCCTGCGATCTCGGGCCCGAAACGGCCGCAGGATTATGTCGCACTAACCGACGCCAAGGCCGCATTCACCAAGGAAATGGCCGAGACCTTCAAACGCCCGATGGGCAAGCAAATAGAGGTCAAAGGCGAAAACTACGGCATGGAATCGGGCAAAGTCGTGATCGCCTCGATCACCTCCTGCACCAACACGTCGAACCCGTATGTGATGATCGGCGCGGGCCTCGTTGCACGTAAAGCCGCCGCGCTGGGATTGGATCGCAAACCGTGGGTAAAGACCTCATTGGCGCCCGGCTCGCAGGTTGTGTCCGCCTACTTGGAGGCTGCGGGTCTGCAGGAAGATCTGGACAAGATCGGCTTCAACCTTGTTGGCTATGGCTGCACCACCTGTATTGGCAACTCGGGTCCGATCCAAAGGGAAATCAGCGAAGCGATTGCCGAAGGCGATCTTGTTGCCACTTCGGTTCTTTCAGGCAACCGCAACTTCGAAGGCCGCATCTCGCCCGACGTGCGCGCCAACTATCTGGCCTCGCCTCCACTGGTCGTGGTCTACGCGCTGGCCGGTACGCTGGACATCGACCTGACTTCGGAACCAATTGGACAGGATCAGGCCGGCAACGATGTCTACATGAAAGACATCTGGCCGACCCAAAGCGAAATCGCCGAATTGGTTGAGGCAACTGTGACCCGCGAGGCGTTCCAGTCGAAATATGCCGATGTCTTCAAAGGCGACGAGAAATGGCAGGAGGTCGAGGTTCCGCAACAGGAAACCTATGATTGGCCACCGACGTCAACGTACATTCAAAACCCTCCCTATTTCCAAGGCATGGGGCCTGAGCCGGGCACGATCTCGAATATCGATGGTGCAAAGGTTCTGCTGATCCTGGGCGACATGATCACCACCGACCATATCTCGCCCGCCGGTTCGTTTGCGACAACGACACCTGCCGGGAAGTATCTGACCGATCGTCAGGTTCAGCCGCGCGAATTCAACTCGTATGGCTCACGCCGTGGCAACCACGAGATCATGATGCGCGGCACCTTCGCCAATATCCGCGTCAAGAACGAGATGCTGGATGGCGTCGAAGGCGGTTATACAAAAGGCCCGGATGGTGAACAAACCTCGGTCTACGAAGCATCGATGGCCTATCAGGAGCAAGGCACCCCGCTGGTCGTCTTTGGCGGCGAACAGTACGGTGCAGGTTCGTCACGCGACTGGGCGGCCAAGGGCACAGCTCTGCTTGGCGTCAAGGCAGTGATCGCCGAAAGCTTTGAGCGCATCCACCGTTCAAACCTGGTAGGTATGGGCGTCATACCATTCGAATTCACCGATGGTGATACCCGCAAGACACTGGGTCTGAAGGGTGATGAGACCGTTTCGATCCACGGGTTGGATTCGGTTGAGCCCCTGCAGGAAGTGCCCTGCACCATCATTTACGGAGATGGTACCGAAAAGACGATCACCCTGAAGTGCCGCATCGATACCGCGCCCGAGATCGAATACATCGAAAACGGCGGTGTGCTGCAATACGTGCTGCGCAATCTCGCAAAAGCGTCATAAATCAGCAGGTTGATATCCAACCTCAGCCCCCGGCCCTGCGCCGGGGGTTTTGTTTTCTGGCCATTTATTCAAAAATCTGAAACTGTTGGGCAAGACAGTCTTCGGAATTCCATCACCATGAAAAAGCCCAACGCCCTACTGGTTTGCTCGCTTAGCGTCATCGCCGTGATCGGGATCTGGGGCGTCGTCGATATCGAAAGCTTGGTGACTTGGGCCAACAGCATCGTGCAACAAACCTTCCACAGTCGCGGTTGGTTCGTGATGCTCGCGGCCTCAGGCATGTTGATCGGGTGTTTGGTTCTGGCCTTTTCACCCTATGGCAAAATCCGTCTGGGCCGGGATGATGAAGAGCCCGAGTTCTCGACCGCCACCTGGATCTCAATGCTGTTCTCCGCAGGAATGGGCGTTGGACTGCTGTTCTGGGCGGTCGCCGAGCCCCTGACCCATTTCAACTTCATCTCGGGCATGGCACCCGACTATGTCGCCGCGCAGCAGGCCATGCTGGCAACAAACTTCCATTGGGGCCTGCACGCCTGGGCGATTTACGGTTCGACCGCGCTGACCATCGCTTATTTCAGCTTTCGGCGCGGGACAGGCATGATGGTCAGCGCCCCGATCAAAAGCCTGTTTCCCGGCGAACGCTGGGCCGAGCGGGTCGGGTGGCTGTCGGATTTCATGGCCATTGTTGCAATCTCTATCGGTGTTGGCGGTTCAATGGCCATGGGCGTGTTCCAGGTTGCGGACGGGATTGCGGTTCTGGGTGGCCGGGAAACGGTTGGTGCCCTTCTGATCGGCGTTGTTTTCCTGGCGATGGTCGCAGCCTACATCCCTGCTCTGTTGATCGACCTTGGCCAAGGCATGGCGCGCTTGTCGAATGCGGCAATGCTGATCGCGATCTGCCTTGTGGCCTACACAGTGGTCCTCGGGCCTACAGAGTATCTGTTGAACACTGTGGTTCAAGGGTTCGGCGATTACGTCACCAATGTCATCCCTCGGGGCTTTCAGACCTTCACCTTCTTCGGCGATGACGTCACCAAATGGTTCAGCGACTGGACCCTCACCTATATGGTCTGGTGGATCGCCTGGGGACCTTTTGTTGGTGTGTTTGTCGCGCGTATCTCTCGCGGTCGCACGATCCGGGAATTCGTGATCGGAGTACTCTTTGCGCCCACACTGTTCTCGATCCTTTGGTTCGGTGCCTTTGGCGGCATCGGTCTGTTCGAGGCGCTCAACGGTGCCGGTGAACTGCTGGCCTATACGCAAACAAACATCGAGCGTGTGACCTTCGCCCTGCTCGACCGTTTGCCCTTATCGCAGATCACAATACTTGCAACCGTAGCAGCGGCGTTTCTGTTCATCGTAACCAGCGTTGTAAGCGCGGCCTTTGTGCTGGGTACATTCTCATCCCAGGGGGATGAAAACCCGCCCCCGCGCGTGCGGCTGATCTGGGGTGCATTGCTGGGCTTGTTGAGTGTCGCGATGATCCTGTCGGGCTCGGTGGAATCGGTCAAAGTCCTGATCTCACTCGGGGCGCTGCCCTTTGTGTTCATCTCGGTTCTGCTGATGGTCTGCCTGTTCCGAGGGCTACGAGAAGAGGGGCTGAGCCATGCTGATCGGTGATCTGACGGATACGCTTATGAATCTGACCACCTTTGCATTCATCGGCGCGATGATCTGGATTTTGGTCCGTAAGTAACGGCTTGAATCCCGGCCATTTTACCGATTTCCTACGATTATGGACAAAGTCGCATTGATAACCGGCGGTGCACGCGGAATTGGGCGTGCAATCGTCGAAGACCTCAGCCGTGATCACCGCGTCGCGTTTACTTGGTTGTCGAGTAAACCCACGCCCGAGCTACTGGGTGGGGATGTTCTGGCCATACGCTCTGATCTATCTGCGCCCGACCAGCCGGCTAGCGTGATTTCGCAGGTGATCGAGAGGTTTGGACGGCTGGATGTGATCGTCAACAATGCCGGCCTTGTGAAATCTACCCCCAAAGAGGAATTTCGAGCCGAGGACCACCGCGCCATTCTGGATTTGAACCTGCTGGCCCCCGCCGCATTGTTGGCTGCTGCGCTACCACATCTGAAACGCGACGCCTCAATCGTCAGTATCTCATCTATGAACGCGGTCTTGCCGCCTCGGGATGCGGTGACCTATGGGGCAAGCAAGGCCGCCCTGAATCTATGGACCCACGCCATGGCAAAGGAGCTTGGGCCAAAGGGGATACGCGTTAATGCAGTCGCACCGGGTGCGATCAACATCCCCGAAGCGCCCCGGTCCGAGGAGTTGACCGCGCTGTTTGTCAAAGAAACCGCTTTAGGTCGCGCGGGAAAGCCCGAGGATATCGCCAAAGTCGTCAGGTTTCTGGCGTCCGATGCCGCATCCTTCATCACTGGTGAGGTTCTGGGCGTCACCGGTGGCTATCGCTTATGAGCCACCTGCGGCTTTCTCAAGCGCTGGGCGGATCGTGCTTTCGATCACCCGCTGAGTGACCGGACCAGCCCAGCGCAGGATGATCGTGCCCTCACCGTCGATCACATAGGTTTCGGGCACACCGTAGACGCCCCAGTCCAGCCCCATTCGGCCCTGTTCATCCCGACCGATACCGGCATAGGGATCGCCCAGTTCGGCAAGAAATCCTTCGGCGTTGTCCAGTTGGTCCTTGTAGTTGATACCATAGACGGGGATACCCTCGTCAGACAGAGCCTGCAGATTGGGGTGTTCGACGCGGCATGGTGCACACCAACTGGCCCAGTAGTTGACCAGCTTGACCTCGCCATCACGCAGTGTGGCATCATCGAAGCCCGGTTTGCCCGCGAACTCGGTCAGTACAACCGGCGGCGCAGGCTGACCCTCGCGCGCCGAGGGCAAGGCGTTAGGATCGTCGCGGAACATGCCGATGCCCGCGAGTACAGCGAAGGCGCCGAAAATCAGCGGAGGCGCGATCATCAGGGGCGAAATCTTAGCCATTGCGTGACATCCTTTGTTCAACCTTCTCCATCTCGGCCCGTACTTTACGGCCCCGGATCACGCTGAAACCCACCAATGCGATCAGAAGTCCGATTGACACGACATAGGACCACAAGACGGTATCGGCATATTTTCCAAGATCAGGGATCATCCGCTCACCCTTTCACGCGCCATAAGCGCCTTGGTCCGGCGGGCGCGAATTTCTGTGCCCGTACGATAGAAGACCAGCGCAATGAACAGCAGTACAAAGCCGATGATGCAAAGCAGCAGTGGATAGAAGTAGATATTGCTTACCTTCTCTTCAGTATCCGTGCCTGTGATCGCCCCGGCGCGCATCACCGAAGCCCCCTGATGCAGCCCCTGATTCCAGAAATTCACGG
The DNA here is from genome assembly GCF_019904295.1 of Ruegeria sp. SCSIO 43209. Classification (NCBI taxonomy): domain Bacteria; kingdom Pseudomonadati; phylum Pseudomonadota; class Alphaproteobacteria; order Rhodobacterales; family Roseobacteraceae; genus Ruegeria; species Ruegeria sp. SCSIO 43209. The sequence continues at coordinate 938,155 of NZ_CP065359.1, read as the reverse complement.
CATACCGGCTGAGGAACGCAAAGACCGAGCCCACGAGGCAAAGGACCGAGGTCAGGTCCGCCGCTGTATCCGGATCTTCTATCGCTTCCCAAAGCGCGACATAACCTAGATAGAACAGGAACAGGATCAGGAACGATGTCAGGCGCGGGTCCCAGGCCCACCATGTCCCCCACATGGGCTGCCCCCAGATCGCTCCGGTGGCCAATGCGATCAGCGTCATCACGATGCCAATGGGCGCAGCGGCACGGGCAGCCAGCGCACTGACATGGTGGCGACGCACCAACCAGACCAGCGAAGTTGCCAGCATCATCAGCCAGCAATTGATCGCCATCAACGCGGCGGGCACATGCAAATAGATGATCTTTACGGTCGAGCCTTGTTTGTAGTCATCCGGGGTGAAGAAAAAGCCCCAGATCAATCCGACGACCAGACAAAGACCTGAGCTGATCCAGAAGAACGGAAGGACCCGTTCGCTGGTCGCGAGGAACTTACGCGGGTTGGCGTATTCCCAAAGGGCGTTGGCTTTGGCTGCGATTGTCATGGGCTCTATCTAGTCCGAGTCGGCGTGGTTCTCAATTGACCTCAGTCAAGCTTTGTGGCCATCACCTAAGATTGATGCGCAGTACCGCTGCGCTGGCAAAGGGTAAAAGTGCGACCGTTGCGGCGGTAATCCCTGCCAGCATTAGCAGGGGCGTTTGCGTCTCCATGCCTGTCGCACCGCGTCGGGCGACCTCGGCTCCGAAAATCAAAGTCGGCACGTAGAGCGGCAAAACCAGAAGCGACAGTAGCAGACCGCCCCGTTTTAGACCAACAGTAAGGGCCGCGCCAAAGGTGCCGATAACGCTCATCGCCGGAGTACCGAGGAGCAGTGAGATCACTAGCCACGAAAACCCGGGTACAGGCAGGTTTAGCAACACGCCTAGGAACGGCGCGGCCAGAACCAGCGGCAATCCGGTGGTTAGCCAATGGGCTAGCGCTTTGACGGTAACAACCGATTCCAACGGAAGCGGCGCGGTCGCGAGCAGATCAAGCGAGCCGTCTTCCCAATCCAGCGCCAGAAGGCGATCAAGTGACAGCAGACACGCCAAAAGCGCGCCCAGCCAAAGAACGCCCGGTGCGATGGTCGAAAGCAGCGAAGATTGCGGGCCAACCGAGAATGGCACCAAAACGGTGACGATCAGGAAGAAAGCAAGACCGAGGCCAAAGCCACCCCCCGCACGGAAGGCCAATTTCAGATCACGCAGCAATAAGGCGATCACAAGAAACCTCCGTCGAAATCGTCGATAGGTTTGGGCTTGGCCTTGTTGGGGCCAACGTCCAGAACCTCTCCGTCCAGTCCAAGATCAATATGGGTCGCAATCAGGGCCGAACCACCCTGCCCCAGATGCGCGCGCACCGCATCCGCAAACATCTGCACGGCGTGACGATCCAGCGAGACCGTCGGCTCGTCCAGCATCCAGATCGGGCGGCCAGTAACCAACATGCGCGCCAATCCCAGACGCCGTTTCTGCCCCGCCGAAAGGTTGCCCGCATGGCGGTCAGCCAACTCGTTCAGCTCAAACGCATCAAGGGCGTGCTGGATATCACGGGTGCCAAAGACCGACGCCCAGAAGTTGAGGTTTTCGACAACGGTCAGGGTCGGTTTTAACCCGTCGGAATGAGACGCGTATGCGATCTGGTCTTCTGCCCCGACGATTTGCCCTGCCAGCGGCGGTTGCAGGCCCGCAAGCGTACGCAGTAATGTTGTCTTTCCGATCCCATTCGGTCCCCGCAGGATCAGCGCCCTTCCTGCCTCGAGCGAGAAGCTCAGCCCTTCGAGCACGGGAACTCCGCCGCGTGCGATGGCCAGATCGGTTACCTTTAAAGTCATGAAGCCCGCTTAGCGGATTGTGCGTGTGGGCAAAAGGTCGGAATTGCCGCAGAGCGGCCGGTTGGGTCGCAGTGAGGGGCCAGCCCCTCACACTCCCCAGGATATTTTTAGCCAGTGGAAGAACAGATCCTCAGACCGGGATCAGCGCAAGCGCAACGCGGCGGCCTTCGGAAAGCAGCACGTTGTAGGTGCGGCAGGCCGCCGGAGAGTTCATGATTTCGACACCCATACCTGCCTCTTCCAATGTGGTGCGCAAGTCGGCTGGGATGTGGGTCAGTTCTTTGCCCGTACCGATGAACAGAACATCGACATGTTCGGACAAGGCCAGCAGGGTCTGGGCGTCGGAGTAACCCGCCCAAGCCGATGTACCAGTGGGGCCGGTCAGGACTGCCCCATCATGAACTTCCCCGCCTATCCGAAAGAACCCGGGGCCATAGCCATCAACCGGCTGAGCGTTTGTATATGTGATCTCGTTCAGGCGCATGTGCAGGGTTCTAGCCCCAAAGCAGCAGGCCGGACAAGGCCGCTGTTGCAATCACCAGATAGGCTGCGGCGCGGTAGAGGTTCTCGTACTCGGGTCGGAACATCCAGCCCCCCAGCCAGTTGCCCGCGATGTTGGGAACCGCAAGCGCAAGGCCCAATCCGATGCTCGCGATCGAAAGACGCCCCATCCCACCGAGATATCCAAGGATCAGCAAATCGAAAGCAAACAGGAACAGTAGGATCGTCGCGCGGATGATCTCAACCGGTAAGGGCCGTGACATATAAAACAGGATGACAGCAGGCCCCGGTATCCCGGCTACCCCGCCAAGTAGCCCTGCAGCCCCGCCGATCGCAGCAACCATGCCACGCGATACCGCTCCCCGGTAGCGCAGACCAAAAACCAGAACGGCCAGCATCGACAAGGAAATCAGGCTGACGATATAGCGAAACACTTCAGGATCGGTCCGGGTCAGCAGCCATAAGCCAACCGGTAGAAGTAGCGCGCACCCGACCAAAAGGCGCATCAGATCTGCCTTGTCAACAACCGTCCATGCGCGGCGCAGGTTCGGGATCGGGCCAAATAAGTCCATGACCGTCAGCGCGATGATGGCACCGAAGGGGCCAAGATACGGGCTGGCGATGGGCAGGAAGATCAGGGCCGTCCCAAAGCCGGAGAACCCACGCACGATGCCCCCAACAAAGGCGGCGAAAATAATAACGGCCAGACCGGTTGGGGTCTGGCCGAAATACTCAGGCATCAATGTTGGCAAACTGGTTGCCCGCCGTATTCGACGGCTTCGACCAGTCGCGCTTGACCCCCAGCCACAGCAGGATGGTCGAGGCCACGAAGACCGACGAATAGGTCCCGACGATCACGCCCCAGATCATCGCGAAGACAAAGCCTCGGATCACGTCTCCGCCCAGTACATAGAGCGAGATCAGCGCCAGCAGCGTGGTCACAGAGGTCATCACCGTCCGGCTGAGCGTTTCGTTGATCGAGATGTTCAGCACCTCTTTGAGGTCTTTCTTCTTGTACTTCCGCAGGTTTTCGCGAACCCGGTCGAAGACGACCACGGTGTCGTTCAGCGAATAGCCGACGATAGTCAGTAGAGCGGCGATGATCGCCAGGTCAAAACGGATTTGTAGTTCCGAGAAGATGCCGATGGTCAGGATCACGTCATGCACCAACGCGGCGACCGCCCCGAGTGCGAACTGCCATTCGAACCTAAGCCAGATATAGACAAGCACTGCGCCAATCGCCAAGGCGACCGCAATGACCGCGGTCTGGATCAACTCACCCGAAACCTTGGGGCCAACCGATTCTACCGAGACGAACTGGATATCCGGCGCGGCGACGGTCAGCGCTTCTTCGACGGCTGTGACGGTTGCGGCCGCCACAGCTTCGGCCCCGTCCTGTGCCTGAATGCGGATCATCGCGACGTTTTCATCCTCACCAAAGGTGGGATCAAAAATCTCGGTGATAGTCACATCGCCAAGCTCAAGCGGCGCGATGGCGTCGCGATAGGCGCCGACGTCGATCTCTTGCGCGCTTTGGGTCCGGATCGTGGTGCCGCCGCGAAAGTCGATGCCGAAGTTCAGCCCTTGCAGCAGGAATGACGTGAATGCGATCACCATCATCAAACCCGAGATGCCCAGCCAGACCTTCCAACGGCTAAAGAAATCGAACGAGGTGTTTTGGGGTACGAGTTTCAGTCTCATGTCAAACCTCGATCGTTTTCGGACGGCGGCGTTCGAACCACATCACGATCATCAGACGCGTCACAAAGATCGCGGTGAAGACCGAGGTCAGAATACCCAGACCAAGCGTAATGGAGAAGCCGCGCACGGGACCACTGCCCATGGCAAACAGGATGGTTGCGGTAATGAATGTGGTCACGTTTGCGTCCAGAATGGCCGAAAGCGCTTTTTCGTATCCCAGCTCGATGGCACGCGCCGGACCTTTGGCAGATTTCAGCTCTTCGCGGATACGCTCGAAGATCAGCACGTTGGCGTCAACTGCCATGCCGACGGTCAGCACGATACCCGCGATCCCGGGCAAGGTCAGCGTGGCGCCGATCAGTGAGAGCAGGCCAAACAAAAGCCCCACGTTCAGGATCAGCGCAACATTGGCGAAGATGCCGAACAGGCCGTAGCTGAGAGCCATAAATACCAACACGGCGACAAAAGCCACGATTGTCGCGACCTTACCTGCGTCGATACTGTCCTGACCCAGCTCAGGGCCGATGGTGCGCTCTTCCAGGAAATCCAGACCTGCAGGCAAGGCACCTGCGCGCAGCAGAACGGCCAAATTGGTGCTTTCTTCAACTGTGAAGTTGCCAGTGATGATGCCCGAACCACCTGGGATATGGCTTTGGATTACAGGGGCCGAGATCACCTCGTCATCCAGGACGATAGCAAAGGGTGCGCCAATGTTTTCTAGCGTGTAATCGCCGAATTTGCGCGCGCCAGAGGTGTTGAACCGGAAGCTGACCGCAGGGCGGCCATTCTGGTCGAAGGATGGCTGCGCGTCGACCAATTCTTCACCGGTCACGACGGGTGCGGCGTCCAGAGTGTAGTACACACCATCTTCATCGATCGATGGCACAAGCTTCTCACCAACGCCCGGAATGGCATCCGGGTCAGTCCCGCGCCCAACGACAGGATTGAACGTCAACTGTGCCGTCGTGCCGATAATCTCTTTGAGCTCCCCGGCGCTACCGATGCCTGGCACCTGAATCAGGATACGATCAGCGCCCTGGCGCTGGATAGTTGGTTCGCGTGTGCCAACCTCGTCGATCCGACGGCGGATGATCTCAAGGGACTGGCGCACGGTGCGGTCATCCGAAGCAAGCTTTTCGGCCTCGGACAGTTGGACAACGATAGTGTCCCCCTCAGCGCGGGCCTCTATATCTGTTGCCCCTGCCCCGGTCAGCGTCTGCACCTGTCGGGCCAGACCGCGCACAACCTCTAATGCGCGGGACATGCCCTCGGGTTGGCTGATGCGCACGCGAATCTCGTCAGGCGCCGAATCCTGACGACGGATCGTGCCGACCGTCGCGCGTTCATCACGCAGCGCGTCGCGGATTTCGGGCCACATCGCCTCCATCCGGGATTCGTAGACATCATCAACCTTGACCTCGGCAAGCAAATGCGCGCCGCCGCGCAAGTCGAGCCCGAGATTGACCAGAGACGACGGCAGCCAGTTCGGCCATTGCGCGGCCTCGGCCTGCATTTCAGGTGTATCAATGCCCAGCTCAATCGCAGCCTTGGCATCGTTAGATTGTTCTACGCGCGTATAAAACGCATTCGGCAGGGCAAGGAACAGACCGATCACACAGACCGACCAGATCAGAACCCGCTTCCAGGAATCAATTTGCAGCATTACCCTGCCTTTTCAAGGAATTGTCGCGCGAAGTTACTTCGCAGGTTCGGTCTTGTTCAGAACCTGAGCGATGGTCGATTTCACCACGCGAACCTTAACGCCCTCGGCGATCTCGACTTCGATCTCGTTGTCGCCTTCCTTGACCTTCGACACCTTGCCGATCAGCCCGCCTTGGGTGACAACCTGATCGCCCCGGCGCACGGCTTCGACCATGGCCTGATGTTCCTTCATCTTTTTCTGCTGCGGACGGATCAGCAGAAAATACATAATCGCGAAGATCAGGATCAACGGGAGAAACTGGGCGATTGCGCCACCTTCCATGGGATATTCCTTTGTTCTGATGATGCAGAGAGCTCTCTGCAAAGTTTGCGGGAACCTATGCTTTGAAACATGGGTTTGCAAGCAAACCTGGCCCCATTTCGACCATCGGGTTCAAAGGTTTGCTGCCGGACGTTGCAGATATGTTCTAGGCAGACCCTTCCAGTCAGATATAGTCCTGTGGCAGGAGGCCTAATGATTCAATCAATCCAGACCCTTGGCGCATTTGTTCGCCTGATGCTCGTGACAACCTGTATAGGTCTTTTGGCGACGCCCGTATGGGCACAGAACGCCACTAGCGAAGAGCCTGCTATAGAAGACACTGAATCAGAGATTTTTCAGGCTCCGGTTATCGTTGACGGCGACACCTTGTTTCACCTGCGCGGCTCCAGCGCGCTGCCCGCTCCGGAACGGGCCGCGAGTGTACAGAACAAGATCATCGAAATCGCCGAGGCCTCAGACGCCGAGCAGGTCTCCATAACCTTCGAGGACTCAGAGTTCGGCATTCGAATCTTTGCCGATGGTGTTCAAGTTTCGATCGTGACCGATGCCGATTCCGAGCTTGAGCAGATGGACTTGAACGTTCTCAGTTTGTTGCACGGCGACGCTATTAAACAATCCATTGAAAGCTATCGCGCAAACCGCACCGAACAGGCGCGTGTTTCGGGTGCCATCGAAGCCTTAGCATGGACAGCTGGATTCGCGCTTTTTGTCGTCGTTATCCTGTGGCTGCACCGGCGCATTCGCCGCCGTACGCTGAAACTGGTCAAGCGTTACCTCAAGGATGTCGAAACCGCGACCGCAAAAAGCGTTCAGGCCGAGGCCATCGCCGCGTTGATCCGGTATGCTCTGAATTTTGTCCTGCTGGTGATCTTTTTCCTCGGCTTCTACTACTACCTTTCCTTCGTTCTGCTTGCCTTTGCCGAGACGCGCTATTTCGCGCAACTCCTGCTGACCTACTTGACCGAACCGGTCCTGCTAATCTTCAAAGGCATCCTCAGCTACATCCCAAACCTGATCATGTTGATACTGATCGCATGGATAACGCTGTATATTATCCGGGGCATGCGTGTGTTCTTTGACGCCGTCGAGGCGGGAACCTTTGACATGGGCGATTTTGAAAGCCACTGGGTGAACCCGACCTTCAACATCGCCCGCGTCGTCGTTATCCTGATCGCGCTGGTCTTTGCTGTCCCTTACATCCCCGGGTCAGACTCGGCGGCGTTTCAGGGGCTGACGATTCTGGTTGGTGCCATGCTGTCGCTGGGCGCAAACTCGGTCGTGTCGAACATGCTGGCGGGGCTCTTCGTGATCTATCGCCGCTCAACTTCGATCGGGGATCGGATCCAGATCGGGGACCATATTGGCGATGTGGTGCAGATCAAACTGATGGAGACGCATCTGAAGTCCATCAAGAACGAACTGATCTCGATCCCGAACGCCCAGTTGATGAATTCGGACGTGGTGAATTTCTCAAAAAGAACAGATGGAAGCGGTTTGCTTCTGCACACCACCGTTGGGATTGGGTATGAAGAGCCGCCCGAAAAGATCGAAGCGATGCTGATCGAGGCCGCCCATCGCACCAAGGGGATCAAGGCCAAGCCCGAACCTTTTGTTTTGTGGACCGCCCTGGCCGATTACGCGATCAACTATCAGATCAACGGCTATACCACGCGAGGCAGCATCATTCCCAAAATCCGCTCGGATTTGCACCGCAACATCGTGGCCGTGTTCAATGAGAATAACGTGCAGATCATGACACCTTCGTACATGGCCGACCCGCCCGAGCCGAAAATCCCAACCGAAGAGTGGGATGGCCATCTGGCGCATGAATCCCACGAGGAATCGGATAAGTCGTAACCGGTGCTACACCCTGCCATTCAGATGGTGCATAAGCGGATTCAGTGATTCACGCAGTTAAGGATCTGAACCATGCACGACATCCGCGCCATACGCGAAAACCCAGCCGCCTTCGACGCCGCCCTTGCGCGCCGTGGGGACGCGCCGGTGTCGTCAGACCTGCTGAGGCTGGACGAAAGCCGCCGCGCCAAGATTCTGGCTGCTGAGACAGCTCAGGCCGAACAGAAAAAGGCCTCCAAAGAGGTTGGCGCTGCCAAAGGGCGCGGGGATGAAGCTGAATTCGAACGCCTGCGTGCTCTGGTCGCCGAGAAAAAGGCCGAAGTGGCCCGGATGCAGACCGAAGCCAAGGATCTGGACGCTCTGCTGGCCGACCAGCTGATCCGCATCGCGAACCTGCCCGCCGAGGATGTGCCCGAAGGCGCGGATGAGAACGACAATGTCGAGATCAACCGCTGGGGCACACCACGCGAATTGGATTTCGCGCCGAAAGAGCATTTTGAAATCGATGCCGTTCAGAATGGCATGGATTTTGAGACGGCTGCCAAACTCTCCGGCTCGCGCTTTGTGCTGCTGTCGGGCGGCGTCGCTCGCATCCATCGAGCTTTGGCGCAGTTCATGCTGGACACGCATATCAATGAGAACGGGCTGACCGAGGTCAACGGCCCGGTTCTGGTTCTCTCGGAAATGATGCAGGGCACCGGCCAGTTGCCGAAGTTTGGCGAGGACAGCTATCAAACCCGCGAAGGCTGGTGGCTGATCCCGACTTCCGAGGTTTCACTGACCAACATCGTCAACGACACGATGATCGAGGAAAGCTATCTTCCCCGCCGCTATACCGCCCATTCTCTGTGCTTCCGGTCCGAGGCTGGATCGGCGGGCAAGGACACACGCGGGATGCTGCGGCAGCACCAGTTCGAAAAGGTCGAGATGGTCTCGGTCACCCATCCGGACAAGTCGGATGATGAACAGAAACGTATGCTGCGCTGCGCCGAAGGCATTCTCGAAAAGCTGGGCATCCCCTATCGCACCGTGATCTTGTGCACCGGCGACATGGGCTTTGGTGCACGACGCACTTACGACATCGAGGCGTGGCTGCCGGGCCAGAACACTTATCGCGAGATCAGCTCGGTCTCGACATGCGGGGATTTTCAGGCGCGCCGCATGAATGCGCGCTTCCGGCCCGAGGCCGGGGGAAAGCCAGAATATGTCCATACCCTGAATGGTTCGGGCCTGGCCGTGGGGCGCTGCCTGATAGCTGTGTTGGAAAATGGTCAGAACACGGATGGGACGGTCACCCTGCCCGAGGTTCTGGCACCCTATCTGGGCGGCAAGCTAACCCTTCAGACCAACGGCACGCTGACATAAAAAAAACCGGCGCATTCAAGCGCCGGTTCCCGATCAGACAAGGCGGAGAAGTATCACTTCTTCGCCTTTTTCTTATCTTTCTTCTTTCCGGGCTTCTTGTCGGACTTCTTCTTGTCAGACTTCTTATCGTCCTTCTTTTTCTTAACGTCTTTTTTGGGCTTCTTGTTTTTCTTACCCTTCTTGGACTTTTCCTTGACCTTTTCCTTAGCTTTGGAAAACACCGCCTCCATTTCAGACTTCTTCTTGGCCGCCTTTTCAGCCTTGGCCTTGGCTTTCGCCTTTTTCTTTGCCTTGGCCTCGGCAGCGGCCTGCTCTGCCGCCGCGCGCTCCTTTGCCGCCTTACGCTCGGCCTCGGCCTTGTTCGCAGCCGCATTGCTTTTGGCTGTCGCGCGCTGCACAGCCGATTTCCGCTCGGCAGGCTTACGGGTGGCAGCGCGGGGCGCGGGCTTGGGCTTGGCACCAACGACTTCTTTCGCAGCCGCGATCAGCTTAGCTGCGCGAGTGGAACCGACCCGCGGGGTGCCGGACAGATCTTCCGGTTTGGCCTTGGCAATGGCTTCTGCTGTTTTGTAGCCCTTTGCATTAAAGGCCTTTGCCAGCGCTGGCCCTACGCCACGCACCTCAGTAACTGCGGTCATTTCGTTTCCTTTCGTTAACTCCCCCAGATTGTAAACGCACAGCACATACGTTCCTGCGAGAGCGCCAATTCAAGAATTAGATAGGAGGTTACCCGCTTTCGGCCAGGCGATGGCCTGCAGTTCGGCTGGGAAATGGGACAAGTCTTTTGGCGTCTTCATCCCATAGTTTCAGATTCAGCGCTGCCACTGCCTCGGGAAACTTGATCCGTCGCGGTGTATATTCTGGCGGCAGGTTATAGTGGCACGCGCGCAGCCGGTAAGATGGGATGCGGGCATTGAAATGGTGGATGTCATGCAATGTGATGCAGGCCACCGCATTATCGAACCACCAGCCGAAATCCAGCGCCGAGGACCCCTCCAACGCAGCCAGCTTTGGATCCAGCTCGGGGCGGCGATCCCAGTAGGTATCTTCGAAATTGTGCTGCAAATACACCAGGAACACCCCAAGCATCCCGCCCAGCAGCGAAAACACCAGCCAGACCAGAATGCCGGTGGCACCGGCGATCAAATACAGCAGTCCCAAAAACACAACAATCGAGAGGTTGTGCAGCACCACGCCCATCACACCGAACCGCACGGTGTTTTTTGGCCAGCGATAGCGGATGAAGTATGTGAATAGCGCGCCAACCGGCACCAGAATGAAGGGATTCCGATAAAGTCGGTAAAACAAACGCTTTTTCCAATCCGCCTCGTTCCATTCGCGCAGCGTCATGGTGTGGATTTCACCAGTCTCGCGATGCTCGAGGTTGCCGATTCCGGCGTGATGCAGATTGTGGTTCTGCTTCATGACCTCGAACGGGGCAAATGTGAAGGGCGACAACCCATGGCCAGCCCATTCGTTCTGCTCGCGCGTCTCGAACAACGAATGGTGCCCGCAATCATGCTGCAGGACATAGAGACGCACGGCAGAGAAGGCAAAAACGATCCCCGCCGGGATCATGATGTACCAGCGGTCGACATAGGTGATCGCCAATGTAAGCGATGCGAAATACACCGCGAATGTTCCGAAATAACTGAGCGCGGCAAGCTTGTTGTCCTGCACCGCGTATTGTCTTGTATATTCTCTCAGATCCATCACGCCCGCTCCCCACGGAGGTCGACCAATCACAAATTCGAAATTAAGTGCGGAGATCCCGCAAACAAGCAGCACGTGCAAAACAAATGCACGTGCTTGAATGCTAACGCGCAGAAACGGGGCTGTCACGCCCCCTCTCTGAAAATGCTTGAAATTAGCGCAGTTACGCCCGTCCCTTGAGATGCTTGGCCAGTGCGCCTGCGTTTTTCTTGCGCCGCCCTTTGTAGGGGTTCTTATCCCCCTGTCCGCGCAACGTCAGGCGGATAGGGGTGCCCGGCATATCAAAATCCTCGCGCAGGCCGTTGACCAGATAACGCGAATAGCTGTCAGGCATCTTGTCCGGATGCGAACACATGACCACAAACCCGGGCGGGCGGGTCTTGGCCTGCGTCATATACCGCAGCTTGATCCGGCGCCCCTGCGGGGCTGGCGGCGGGTGCTGTTCCAGCATGGCGGTCAGCCAACGGTTCAGCGCAGCGGTGGGCACGCGGCGGTTCCACACGTCATGGGCACGCAATATCGCGGCGCGCAAACGTTCCAAACCGCGGCCTGTTTTAGCTGAGACTGTGATCAGCGGCGCTCCACGCAACTGCGGCAGCAAGCGTTCGAAGGATTCTTTCAGATCGCGCAGCTTTTCCTGTTTGTCTTCTTCGATGTCCCATTTGTTGACGGCGACGACCACAGCACGACCCTCACGTTCGGCCAGATCGGCAATGCGCAGGTCCTGTTGCTCGAATGGGATAGCCGCATCCAGCAACACGACGACGACCTCGGCAAACTTGACTGCGCGCAGCCCGTCGGAAACCGAGAGTTTCTCAAGCTTCTCCTGCACCTTGGCCTTCTTCCGCATCCCGGCGGTATCAAAAATCCGCATCGGGGTGCCGTCCCCGTCAGGGTCGGCCCAGTCGATCCGCAAGCTGATCGCGTCGCGCGTGATCCCGGCCTCGGGGCCGGTCAGCAATCGATCCTCGCCGATGATCTTGTTGATCAGGGTGGATTTACCGGCATTCGGACGGCCAACTACAGCGACTTGCAGGGGTTTGTCAGCGGTGATCAGCGGGGCTTCGCCTTCCCCGTCTTCGTCAAGCTCGATATCGGTTTGCGGTGTCTCTTCTACGCGCGCCTCTTCAGCCGCGTCAGCCAGTGGCATCAACTGCGCATAGAGGTCCGTCATCCCCTCGCCATGTTCGCCCGACAGACGCACCGGCTCGCCAAGGCCAAGGTTGTATGCTTCAAGCACGCCCGCATCAGCCGCGTTCCCTTCGGCCTTGTTCGCTGCCAGGATCACGTGTTTGGAGCGCTTACGCAGAATCTCGGCGAACATTTCGTCCGTGGGCGTCAAGCCCACCCGCGCGTCAATCATGAACAGGCAGACATCGGCCATGTCCACTGCACGCTCGGTAAGGCGGCGCATCCGACCTTGCAAGCTGTCATCGGTTGCGTCCTCAAGACCCGCCGTGTCGATCACGGTAAAACGCAGATCGCCCAACCGCCCTTCACCTTCGCGCAGGTCACGCGTCACGCCGGGCTGGTCGTCGACCAAAGCCAGGCGTTTGCCCACAAGGCGATTGAACAGAGTGGATTTGCCCACATTCGGGCGCCCCACGATGGCGAGGGTCAGCGACATGATACTCAACTTTCAAGACTCAAGATGCGCCCTTTAACGCATCTTGTCGTCAACGGAAAGCGTGCAGTTCGCCCTTGGTCGACACAACATACAGCGTCTGACCCGCCACAACCGGTGCCGTGGTCGCGCCACCCGGCACTTCGACCTGATGCACCAGCGCTCCGTCGACGGGATTGAAGAAGCGCAGATAGCCGTCGTTCGAAGCCACGACAAGGCGTCCACCGGCCATGATCGGGCCGTAATGGGCAAAGATCGGACCCCGGCGGCCCGGCTTGTTCTTGACGAAGCCCGGCAGATCGATGGCCCAGACAGTCGAGCCATCGGCGGCATCCAACCGTACCAATTGACTGCGATCACTGATCAGAAAAACACTGTTCCCCGCCGGCCAGACTGTATCAACGGCCCCCTCCGGTGCAGTCCAGTTCCGCTCACCCGAATTCCCGTCGAAGGAAACCGTGCGCCCCGAGTGGTTGCCGATTATGACCGAACTACCCGACACCATGGGCCCGGCGGTCACATCCACGATCTGAGCTGCCGCTCGGCCCCGACGCCCGCCTGCAACGGACGCGTTCCAGCGTAAAATACCGCCCCGGCGGAATGTTGCCGCGACATCACCCGATCCAAAGGCAAAGACTGACAGGTCCGAGGCAATCACGGGAGCAGGTGCACCCAGAACGTTGCCGACGCTCGGCGTGCCTTCGATTTGCCAGATGATCCGCCCATCCTTGGTATTCACCGCCCAACCGGTTTCGTCCCCGGCCACCAGATAGAGTATGCCGCCGCTAACCAAAGGAGCACCGCTGCCAGTTGCATTCAGACGTTTCTGCCACCTTTGCGCCCCGGATTTCGCATCGAGCGCGGTCAACCTACCGAAACCCGACGAGACATAAAGCACACCGTCGGCATAGGCGAGCCCTCCGCCTGTGGCATCCCCGTCCTTTTCATTCGGCGGGATAAGGTTTGTACTCCAGGCGACCTGCCCTTGGGGCGTAACAGCCGAGACATTTGCCCCGGAATCGAGCGTATATATCAGGCCACCAGCAACAACAGGGTCTGCGGTGATCCGCTGTTTTCGGCTATCGCCGGACCCAATGTTAGCAGACCAAATACGTTGCGGTGTGGCACTCAGCGCTGCGTTGGTAGTGCGGAAGGCGGGTGTACCCGCGCTTTGCGACCAGTTGGCGTTGCGGCTTTGAGCCGGAATACTGATCGGTTTGGCGCCACGGGTTTCAACGGTTTCGTTGTCGATGGAGGCACGAATGTCCTCACGCTCACCCGGCAGAATGACTTCGGGTTCCTGACAGGCGCTGAGAACGGTGAGCGCGGCTGCCGCAACGGGCAATCCGAAGCCTGAGAAATAACGTGATAGCATAATCTACAAACTCGCCTGTGATGTTCCGTTTCGCTGCCGGTTAACCCTGCTGGTTCGCCACGGGCTCGGGTTCGCCCCCAAGCGCGACGATCAGTTGAGCCGCGCGCTGTTGCAGATCGACGCTGGCCTCGGCGTCCTGGCGCAACGCCTGCAAACGGTCCAAAGCGGCTTGCGTATTGCCCTCGGCCACATCGATCAGGGCCAATTGTTCTTCGGCGAGCAGACGCAACGGAGCACCAGGTATGGCCAGCGCTTCGAACTGTTGACGACGATCCGCCACTGGCATCGTGTCAGTTTGCAGTAGCAATGCCTTGAAACTTGCAATCGCGCGATAGATTTCGGGCAAATCCCCCTGCGTGGCGATCGCGTTCAGACTGTTCACCGCATCTTGCGCCGATCCGGCCTCGGCCTGAGAGGCGGACAGCAACATGTTCAAAACCGCGTCACCGCCGACAGATGCAGCATCGATCGCCTGTAGGCTTTGTGCCCGTTCGGCCGATCCGTTTTCAGCCAGCGCCGACAGAATCGCATCACCTAGAGCCTCGGCCTGGTTGGTATCACGTGCTTTTCGGTATTCGTTGAACGCAGCGCCCCCGACAATGGCCACGACAGCCAGCACACCGACCCAGCCCCAGCGGCGCAAAAGAAGGTACATGCGATCGCGGCGCACCTCTTCGGTGACCTCTTCAATAAAACTGTCGGCGTCGCTCATCCCTGCCCCCAGGCTTAAGTGTCCGGTTTTCTAGCGCCATGTCATACCCCGGCGATCAGGCCAAGCCAAGTGCCCGAATTCATACATTTGCCACCATGTGGGTGACCCTTGCGTAAAAAACTAAACCGAACTATTCAGTTCAGTATGGAAAAGACATGGCCACAGCCCCATTTTAAGGGATAGCGGCTAAAGCCGACCGCGCGAACAGATCTGGAGATTCTACCGCATGCGATTGATTTCATTCGTTAACGCCATTTTGGTTATTGTTGCGTTGTATTTTCTTGTTTTCGAGCGCGACGCGCTGTTTGCGTTTGCAGGTCGCGGAGACGAGCCATCCGAGACCGCGACCGAGGCCTCGGAATCGGTGCAATCACCGGACTCGATCGGCGTTGTTGTGCTGCGCTCAACTGCGCGCGAGATCGGCAGCGCCGTTCAATTACGGGGTCAGACCAAGGCAAACCGCCAGGTCGAGGTCCTTGCCGAAACCATTTCGACAGTCCTGTCCGAGCCCAAGCGCAAAGGAGCTTTTGTCGAAGCAGGAGATCTGCTGTGCGAGCTTGACCCCGGAACCCGGCCCGCGAGCCTGGCCGAAGCCATGGCAGCCAAGCTTGAGGCCGAAAGCCGCGTTCCCGAGGCCGAAGCGCGCCTGGAAGAAGCTCACGCCCGTTTGGCTGAAGCCGAAATCAATCTGAAAGCAGCCCGCAAGCTGTCTGAAACCGGGTTTGGATCAGAAACGCGCCGTATCTCAAGCGAAGCTGAAATGAGCACAGCCGAGGCCGGAATCAAATCCGCCGAGGCCGGTTTGGAAGCTACGCAAGCCGGGATTGAAGCCGCCACCGCAGCAGTAGCAGCCGCTCAGCGCGAGATTGATCGCCTGACCATCAGCGCACCGTTCAAGGGTCTGCTTGAAAGTGATACTGCGGAATTGGGCAGCCTGATGCAGCCCGGCTCGCTCTGCGCAACCGTCATCCAGCTCGATCCGATCAAGCTGGTGGGTTTTGTGCCTGAATCAGAAGTGAATCGGATCATTGTCGGATCGATGGCAACTGCGCAGTTGGTTACGGGGCTGCAGGTCGAGGGGCGCGTGACCTTCCTCAGCCGTTCGGCTGATGAGACCACGCGGACATTCGAGGTCGAGATCACAGTGCCAAACCCGGAACTGCTGATCCGTGACGGCCAAACCGCCAACATTCAGATCGCGGCCGAAGGGGTCAAGGCTCATCTGCTGCCCCAATCCGCACTGACCTTGAACAATGAAGGTGAGCTTGGTGTTCGCACCGTGGTAGCCGACAATGTCGTTGATTTTGTTCCGATCCGCCTTCTGCGTGACACCGCTGATGGTGTATGGGTTGGTGGCCTGCCGGAAACTGCTGATATCATCGTGATCGGGCAGGAATTCGTCACACGTGGTGTGACGGTCGCGCCGACATACAGGGAAGCATCGCAATGACGGGTATCGTCAGTTGGGCCGCAAGCCGTGCCAGAATGGTGCTGGCTTTCATCGCGATTTCGCTGGTTATCGGTGGGTATGCTTATGTCGGGCTCCCAAAAGAGGGTGAACCCGACATCGATATCCCGATGCTCTTTGTGTCGGTGCAGTTTCCCGGGATTTCAGCCGAGGACAGCGAAAGCCTGCTGATCAGGCCGATGGAAACCGAGATGGCCGATCTCGACGGGTTGGACACAATGACCGCCACCGCCGCCGAGGGCTACGCAGGCATTCTGCTGGAGTTCGAGTTCGGTTGGGACAAATCCGCCACCATCGCGGATGTTCGCGATGCCATGAACACCGCGCAAGCTGATTTCCCTGATGGGGCTGAGCAATACACGATTACCGAGGTCAACTTCTCCGAGTTTCCCATCGTCATTGTTAACCTGACCGGCCCGGTACCAGAGCGTACAATGGCGCGCGTTGCCAAAGATCTGCAGGACGAACTTGAGGCGTTGGACGCAGTGCTGGAAGCTGGCATTGCCGGAAACCGCGATGAAATGCTTGAGGTCGTGATCGACCCGCTGCGGCTTGAGGCCTACAACGTCACGGCCGCCGAACTGATCAACGTTGTGCAAAACAACAACCAACTGATCGCTGCAGGTGAGGTCGAGACCGAACAGGGCACGTTCTCGGTCAAGATCCCGTCGTCATTTAAGACTGCTCAGGACGTCTATGGCCTGCCCGTAAAGGTCAACGGAGACCGCGTGGTCACCTTAGGCGAACTGGCCGAAATCAACTATACGTTTGAAGACCGCGCGGGCACAGCCCGGTTCAACGGCGAACCCACCGTCGCGCTGCAGGTCGTCAAGCGCAAGGGCTTCAATCTGATCGACACCGTTGCGCTGATCAAAGCCACCGTCGCCGAAGAACAAATCAAGTGGCCAGCCGAACTGCAGGCCGCTGTTGATGTGGGCACCTCAAACGACCAAAGCCGCATCGTCGATTCAATGGTGCGCCAGCTTGAAGGATCGGTTCTGACCGCCGTCGCGCTGGTGATGATCGTGGTATTGGCTTCGTTGGGAACACGCGCCGCGTTGTTGGTGGGTTTTGCCATTCCTACCTCGTTTCTGTTGTGCTTCGCCTTCCTCGCGATGATCGGGGTCACCATCTCGAATATGGTGATGTTTGGCCTGATCCTTGCCGTGGGCATGCTGGTCGATGGCGCCATCGTTGTTGTGGAATATGCCGACAAGCGCATTAAAGAAGGCGTTGGTCCGATGCACGCCTATGTCGAGGCGGCGCAACGGATGTTCTGGCCGATTGTTTCGTCGACGGCCACTACACTGTGTGCATTTCTTCCGATGTTGTTCTGGCCCGGTATTCCCGGCGAGTTCATGAAGATGCTGCCCATCACGCTGATCTTCGTTCTGTCGGCCTCGCTGATTGTGGCACTGATCTACCTGCCGGTCGTGGGCGGTGTCTCGGGCCGTATGAGCCGCAGTTTCGAGCGCAGCTCGAACTGGCTGCGGGCCCGCACGCCTTGGTGGCTGCGAGTGCTTCTGGTACCGCCTTCACTGTATATGATCTTCCTCGGCGCAATGCAGGTCTTGAACCCCAACTATCTGCTGCCCGGCGGTTCACTTTCTGGCGTGCTACTGTTTCTGTTCGGCGCCTTCGCTGGGTCGGTCACGCTGAGTGCTGCCAAGATCGAACGCGCCCCGGATGAACATGTTCATACCGCTAAAGAGCACACGCCCTTCGGTTATGTGATCAAGTTCCTGGCCGGCAATCCGGTCATGCCGGTGGTGTCCATCGCAGTCGTCTTTGCGGCGGTGTTTTGGGTCGCATTCATCATATTCCCGCAAAACTCTCGCGGCGTTGAATTCTTCGTGGAAAGCGAACCGGAACAGGCCACGGCCTATGTCCGGGCGCGCGGCAACCTGTCTCTGGCTGAAAAGGACGAAATGGTTCTTGAGGCCGAGCGCGTAATCAGCGAACACCCGGCGGTGATCAACGTATTTGCCTTTGCGGGCGAAGGCGGGCTCAATCAGAACAATGGCGGTGCAGAAGCCCCCGCCGACACAATTGGTCGCGTACAGTTCGAGCTCATTCCTTGGGAAGATCGCCCAATCAGCTCTGAACAGATTACCGGTTGGTTCTGGGGACCGATTGCAGGTCTACTTGGCTTTGCAAAGGAAGAGGTCGCGGCGGAATATGACGGCAATTTTGTTCTGGACGAACTAACCGCAGAGCTGGCAACCCTTCCTGGCTTTATCGTTGATATTCAGGCGCTGGAACAAGGTCCCGCTTCCGCCAAGCCCGTTCATCTGCGCATCAAAGGCGATAGCTGGGAGGATCTGACGGCCGCGACCGTCACAGCACGAGAAGCCTTTGACACCACACCCGGCTTGATCAAGATCGAGGACACCCTGCCTCTGCCCGGCATCGACTGGCAGATCGACGTGGACGTGGCCAAGGCGGGTCGATTCGGCGCGGACGTCGCAACCGTTGGCGCGATGGTACAGCTTGTGACGCGTGGCATCTTGCTGGGTGAAATGCGACCGGATTCAACCGATGAAGAGGTAGAAATCCGCGTCCGCCTACCTGATCAGGATCGCGTCCTGTCAACGCTGGATACGCTGAAAGTTCGCACACCGGACGGGTTGGTCCCCCTGTCGAACTTCGTCACCCGCAAACCCGTGGCCAAGCTCGCCGAGATCAATCGCGCGGATCAACAGCGCTACTATGACGTTAAAGCGGATGTCGAGCCTGGGCTGAGCAAGATCGTGACCACCGGTCCTGACGGTGCAGAGCTGCGTTTGGCAACCGTGCGCGCGATTGGTGAAGGTGCCACACCAACTGGCAGCACGATTACCAGCGCGGACGGGGCAGAGTTCGAACTCGTTCAACTAACGGGTGCCGAGAACGTGGGTGAAGTGCGGTCCGCCATCGAAAGCGGTGACGCTCGGTTTGCCCTGATCAATCCGAACGAACGGATTGCCGTGCTGACCGAGTGGCTGGAAACCGATCCTTTTGGTCGCACCATCACTTGGGAATGGACCGGCGATCAGGAGGATCAGGCTGAAAGCCAGGCGTTCCTGTCCAGCGCATTCCTGGCAGCACTGGGTCTGATGTTCGTGATCCTGCTGGCGCAGTTCAACTCGTTCTACAACTCGGTGCTGGTGCTGCTGGCCGTGGTTCTGTCTACGACCGGCGTGTTGCTGGGCATGATGGTAATGCAACAACCGTTCTCGATCATCATGACCGGGACCGGGATCGTGGCGTTGGCCGGTATCGTGGTGAACAACAACATTGTTCTGATCGACACCTATCAGGAATATAGCGGCTACATGTCTCGCATTGATGCCATCGTCCGCACGGCTGAGGCGCGTATCCGCCCGGTTCTGCTGACTACGCTGACAACAATGGCGGGTCTGACCCCGATGATGTTCGGCCTGTCGCTGGATTTCATCGGCGGAGGGTATTCGATCGACAGCCCCACGGCATTGTGGTGGAAACAGCTGGCCACGGCGGTGGTCTTTGGACTGGGTACGGCCACGGTGTTGACGCTGATCGTCACCCCTTCATTCCTGGCGCTGCGAGTGTGGGTCACAACCTACGCGGTATGGCTGGGTAAGGCGCTGGCACGCGCCACGGCGGGTCGATCCAGCCAAATCGCGCAGGACATGGCAATCGGCCAAAGCGCGAGAGATGTGCAAGCAGCCGAAATGATCTGGACCGATGAACAGGACAAAGCTGCCCCTGATCAGAGCGCTCAGGACGACCGCCCTGATCATCCTCCAACAACACCGTTGAAAGCGGCGGAATAAAAAAAGGCGAGCCTTCGGGCTCGCCTTTTCAATTCTGGCAGACGCGTTACTCGACGAACGCGTATTCGCCCAGATCACACAGGTTCAGACCATAGTCTTCAATTGATTCCCCGTCGCTGAAAATACCACGGATGTCATAGACACAGGTGGTCAGCCCGTCCGCAATAAGGACGTCTACTTCGAAATCCGCGCCCAAATAACCACCCTCAAGCAGGTTGCCTTCCCAGCTGCCGGACGAGGCCGGAGACACGTTGAACTCAACCAGGTCATAGCTGGTTTCGTTGATAATCAAGAATTCCAGATCCTCGGCTGCCGCCGAAGTGGCCATCAACAGTGTTGCAGTCAAGGCTGCTGCTGCTCGCATTTTCATGAAGTTTTTCCTTGTCTGTGTTTCGGTCTGCAAAGTGTCGCGGCGGCGGGTCCGCGTCAAACGGAAACCGTACCACAGCAGCCGATTTTCTTTTCGAACCGATCCGCACAATCATTGGCAGTCAAGGCTGTTGGGCCTAGGCCGCTTCGCTGTCGGCCTGTTGACGGCTCCATAGCTGGGCATATCGCCCTTCGCGGCTGAGCAGCTCATCATGCGTGCCCTGCTCGATGATCTCACCACGTTCCAGAACGACGATCCGATCGGCTTCGGCAATGGTGCTAAGGCGGTGTGCGATGGTGATCACCGTCCGCCCCTCACCCGCCCGGGCCAAAGCATCTTTGATGTCCTGCTCGGTATCCGTATCCAAGGCTGACGTCGCCTCGTCCAACAACAGGATCGGCGGGTTTTTTAGCAAGGTTCGGGCGATGCCGACGCGTTGCTTTTCACCGCCTGATAGTTTCAGGCCGCGTTCGCCGACCTTGGTATCGTACCCTTCTGGCAGGCTGACGATGAAATCATGAATCTGCGCGGATTTGGCGGCGGCCTCTACATCCTGCTGGGTCGCGCCTTCACGCCCATAAGCGATATTGTATCGGATCGTGTCATTGAACAGGACCGTATCCTGCGGAACGACGCCGATTGAGGCATGCAGGCTTGACTGGCTAACATCGCGCACATCCTGCCCGTCGATCTTCAGCGACCCGCCGGTGACATCGTAGAACCGAAACAGCAGCCGCCCGATTGTGGATTTCCCAGACCCGGTGGCGCCGACAATCGCAACGGTCTGACCGGCTGGTACGGCCAAGGAAACGCCCTTGAGGATTTCGCGATCAGGCTCGTATCCAAAGCGGACATCTTCAAGCGTGACCTCCCCACCATTTACCTTCAGGTTCGGGGCGCAGGGTTTGTCCATCACTTCTGCTGGCTGTTCCAACAGATCAAACATCTGCCCCATATCCACCAGTGATTGACGAATTTCGCGGTACACCGTGCCAAGAAAATTCAGCGGAACGGTTATCTGGATCATGTAAGCATTAACCATCACGAAATCGCCGACGGTCAGCGCCCCCTTCTGCACGCCCATTGCAGCCAGAACCATCACGCCAATCAGGCCACATGTGATCAGGAACGACTGACCAAAATTCAGGAATGCCAGCGAATAGGCCGTCTTCAGCGCAGCCTTCGCGTAACCTTTCATCGAAACATCATACCGTTCGGCTTCGCGGGTTTCGGCATTGAAATACTTGACTGTTTCGAAGTTCAGCAGGCTGTCGATGGCGCGCTGGTTGGCCTCGGTATCCTGATCGTTCATCTCGCGCCGCAGCTTCACGCGCCACTCGGTCACCGCAAAGGTGAACCATATGTAAAGCGCAATCGTCACCGCAACGACGACCAGATACCAGACGTCGAATAACCATAGCAGGATGATCGACACCAGAAGCAATTCCAGGATCAGCGGCCCGATTGAAAACAGCAGAAACCGCAACAGAAACTCTACGCCTTTCACGCCCCGCTCGATTATCCGGCTGAGACCACCCGTGCGCCGGGTCACGTGATAGCGCATCGAGAGCTGGTGAATGTGCTGGAACGTCTCAAGCGCCAGCGCTCGCAGCGCGCGTTGCCCAACCGGTGCAAAGAACGCATCCCGCAATTGCTGGAAGCCAACAGTCATCATGCGGGCCACACCATAGGCAACGGTCAATCCAATCGCACCCAACGCAAGCGGCGGTACACCTTCGCCCGCCAAACCATCCACGGCACCTTTGTACAGGATGGGAGTATACACAGCGATCAGCTTGGCCAGCACCAGCATCGCCATCGCCAAAATGACACGCCGTTTCACCCATGGCTCGTCCTCGGGCCAAAGATAGGGCGAAACCTTGCGGATGGTTCGCCAGCCCGAACGATGCTCGTCCGTGTCGGTTTTGATCGCGGATGGTTGTCTCATCACGTACCTTAACTGCGGTCAGAGAAAAGCCCTGGCCCGGGTTGGGCCAGTGGTCATGTTTATTCAGGAATGGTGAAAATCTGCCCTGGATAGATCAGGTCAGGATCACGGATCGAATCTTTGTTAGCCTCGAAAAGTTTGACATACAGCACACCGTCACCAAACCGGTCGCGCGAGATCGCCCAAAGCGTATCACCCTTTTGAACCGTGACCGAGCGGATCGCCGGAGCGTCGGTTGAGGCCTCACCCGGATTGGTGGTTTCGGTCGCGCGCAGGACCTCGACGGGTTCGCGTTTGAACGGCGTCTCAAGCCTGCTGACCACAGTGCCATCTGGGGCAACCTCATCCACCCTCAGAGTGTAAACTCCGGGGTCAATGCCCTCGACCTCGC
Source organism: Ruegeria sp. SCSIO 43209 (assembly GCF_019904295.1). Classification (NCBI taxonomy): domain Bacteria; kingdom Pseudomonadati; phylum Pseudomonadota; class Alphaproteobacteria; order Rhodobacterales; family Roseobacteraceae; genus Ruegeria; species Ruegeria sp. SCSIO 43209. The sequence continues at coordinate 915,482 of NZ_CP065359.1, read as the reverse complement.
CGCGCCATTGCCCGTCAGTCGCTGGTGCAATGTCGGCCACAAGCTGGTTGTCCAGATACAAGCGTACGGCCGATCCATCCTGTGCCCGCCCGGTCAATTCCACATCACCCGCGTCCGAATAGCCAATCGTGTCCAGGGCAATCTGCTCTGGCGGCGTATCCTGAACAGTGGGTGCTTGCAAAAGTTCAACCCCTTCTTCGCCCGAGCGCAGGATCGCAACCTGCTGGTCAGGCGCGTCGCCTGATTCCGGCTGAGTTTCAGTCGCGGGCGCGGTCTCATTCACAGGTGGCGTTGCGGCACCTGCAACTTCTGGTTCATTCTCTTCGGTTTCAGCTTGGTTGGCTGCTTGCTGATCGGTTGTTTCCGTATCCGTCGTCTGTGCCTCGGCAACCTCTTCGACCGGCTCATCGGCAGCGGGCTCTGACACGGTCGGCAGGACCGGTTCAGGCAGCGCCGCGATCAGATAATCATCTGAACGGCTGGTGTCTTCGCCTTTCCGGGTCTCAAGAACAAGCCCGCGAGCGTCGTCTGCAAACGGGATCGATACAAACTCGGCGAACTGGCCGCTGTCATCGACGGTGAAGCTGTGAACAGTCTCACCGTCCAGCAAAACACTGACCTCGGACCCCGGCTCGGCATTGCCGGATAGTACCGCGTTTCCATCGGACTCAACGAATATCTGATCCAGAACCGGCGCGGCCACAACCGGAACATCCGCTTCTTCGCTATCCGGAGTTTGATCGGAAATCTCGGGCGGTGTGTCTTCAGCAACAGATTCGCCGGCTTCCGCCGCCTGGCTTTCGGGCTGCGCCTCCGCTGGCTGGGTTTCCGGCTCAGCGACCTCCGCAATCGGCTCGGATGTTTCGGTTGCTTCCTGCTCAGCCTGCTGTTCCGGCTCGCCGAACAGACCGGACAGGTACAACCCGCCCGCAACGAGCACCACAACGATCCCGGCAACCAGCCCCCATATGAAGGTACCAGAACCTCCGCTTCCCGATTTGGCGTTCATTCTTTTCCTTTCACTCCGCCCGGGAAATGCCCAGTTTGGCGCGCATTTCATGGAGCGGTTGAGCCAACCTATCAATCCCGCTATCAGGGGTCAAAACCCCTAACACAAGAGCAGAGAGCCCTACCTATGTCCCAGAAATCCGTCTGTGTGTATTGCGGGTCACGCAATGGTGTGAATCCTGCCTACTCCGCCGCTGCCCACAGCTTTGGAACCTTGTTGGCCAACGAAGGCTGGCGGCTGGTCTACGGGGCCGGAGATGTGGGTCTTATGGGCGAGGTCGCGCGGGCGGCACAATCGTCCGGCGGCGATACATTTGGGGTGATCCCGGTGCACTTGCTTCAGCGCGAGGTCGGCAAGACCGACCTTACCCGGTTCATCGTGACCGAGACGATGCACGAGCGTAAAAAAGTGATGATCATGAACGCGGATGCCGTAGTTGTCCTGCCCGGCGGCCCCGGATCATTGGACGAACTTTTCGAAGCACTGACATGGCGGCAACTGGGGCTTCATGACAAACCCATTCTGGTGATGAATGTCGACGGGTACTGGGATACGCTGCACACGCTGCTGGATCAACTGATCGGTCAGGGGTTTGCAGATGGTTCTCTGGCAGAATTCATCACCTGGGTCGACACACCGGATGCGACCATGTCCGCGCTTCGCAAATTACTGAACTAAATAAACTGGCAATCGGGCGACGCAAACCGCCCGATTGTCGGCATTCGTTTAGGCAGGTTTTGCCAATCGGGTCTTCAATATCCGTTCGACCTTGTGCAACGGGTGGTTTGTGAGTGTTTTGTCAACCTCGGCCACCACCTTTGCCAGCACTTCACTGTGCAGCCGACGGCGCAACAGGCCCAGAACATGTGGACTGGCAACCAATACCAATCGTTTATAGGCCCCTTTCAGCCCCTTGCGATTCAGAAGGTTCGCCACATCCTGAACGAACAGAGATTTTGCGTGGGACTTCCATGTCTCCTCTTCAACCGCAGATTTCTGGTTCGGTCCCGTATCGGGTCGCCGCCCTGCCCTGTCACTTGGCTTGGTCGGTGCTGCGTCCTGTTCTTCGACCGACACGACGACCAAGTTGGGGTCCTGTGCGTCCGTGATATTCTCCATCACCAGCGCTTTTTCCCCATCGGCGATGATAACCCATGTTCCCTGTTCAAGTGCAGCCATTCGTGATCTCCCGTATCGCTTAGGTTGGCCTTCGCCTGTCCCTTAGACACACCTGTTTAACGATGCGGCGTTGGTGTTTCGCTCGCATTTTGATAGGTTTTTGGTTGATTGGCGGTTCTCTCCCTCCGCCTACTTTACGTAGGTGCTGAAAGGCCGTGCACAATAGGTGGGATAATGAAAGTTGACGTACCGGCAGGTTTTTACCGGCCACCCATCAATTCATAACAAAAAGCCCGCCAGCATCACTGCCAGCGGGCCATTCATTAAGTTCTACCAAGTGGAAATCACATCCGCGAGGCTACGTTTTCCCAGTTCACCAGGTTGTCGAGGAAGTTCGACAGGTAGGCCGGACGCTTGTTGCGGAAATCGATGTAATAGGAATGCTCCCACACATCACAACCAAGCAGTGCGGTTTGACCGAAGCACAGCGGGTTCACACCGTTTTCAGTTTTCGTCACTGCCAACGAACCGTCGGCATTCTTGACCAGCCACGCCCAGCCGGAACCAAACTGACCGGCACCGGCAGCGCTGAACTGCGACTTGAATTCGTCAACCGAACCAAAGCTCTCGGTCAGAGCCTTCTCCAGCTCACCGGGCATCGCGTTGCCACCGGGGCCCATCATCTCCCAGAACTGGTTGTGGTTCCACAGCTGGCTGATGTTGTTGAAGATACCGTTCTGCGCGACGGCATTTGCGTCGTATGTGCCAACGATGATCTCTTCCAGTGACTTGCCGTCCCACTCGGTGCCGGCGATCAGCTTGTTGCCGTTGTCGACATAGGCCTTGTGGTGCAGGTCATGGTGATATTCCAGCGTTTCCGCGGACATACCCTTGGCTGCCAGCGCGTCATGTGCATAAGGAAGATCAGGAAGTTCAAAAGCCATCTCGGCCCCCTGTTGAAAATGAATGTTGCGGTTCCAAAGGTTAAATGCTTTGACAGCCGCCGCAGGTCAAGGGCCGCAACACAAAAACCCGGAGGTCCGCGATGCTGACACAGGCGCGCAAAATGTTCTATCGCGCCCGCGGATACTATGCGGGCAACTTGAACGGTGAACCCTTTCGCCTGGACCCCTACCACTCGAAATTCTGGCGCAAGGTATCAGCCGGGGAGTGGGAACCTGAGACATTTTCGGTGCTGGACCACTATCTGTCGCCCGAAAAGGACTATCTTGATATCGGTGCATGGATCGGCCCCACGGTCCTCTATGCCGCGCGCCGCGCTCGCCATGTGTGGTGTTTTGAGCCTGACCCAGTGGCTTACCGCCATTTGGTCTGGAACCTAGAGCTGAACGACATCCGAAACGTATCAGCCTTCAGCATCGCCTTGTCAGATGGGTTTGGAGTGACACGAATGGCTTCAGCGCACGGAGAGGCAGGCGATTCAACGTCATCATTGCTCCACGAAGGAAGCCATGGCACTGACGCACTTACCATCGGTTGGGATCAGTTTTCTGAATCCGTCGACCTGACTAATGTCTCTTTGGCCAAAATGGATATCGAAGGCGCCGAATTTTCGGTCCTGCCTTCTATGCTGCCTTGGTTAGAAAAAGATAACCCTGCGCTGTTTCTCTCAACGCACGCACCTTATCTGAGCGCAGACAACCGCAGCGCGGCCATGAAAAAACTATCAGAAGACCTGGCTTTCTATAGCCATTGCCACGACCCACACACAGGCGAAACCGGCAAGTCAGCCCTCACGGGCAAGCGTGCACTCACTCAATTCCCGACATTCCTGTTCAGCGCGAACTCCTGACACCCGAACCAGAGATCCGGCCTTCATCTCGACAGAAATACCTTGGGAGTGAGGCCGCAGGCCGAGGGGGCAAAGCCCCCTCACCCACATATCATCAGGCGATCAGGGCTTAATAAACCCCGACCTCGCTGCCGGGCTGCGCCGCAACCTTCAGCAATTTGAACGCATAGTCCGCCGCAGAGCGGAAGCAGACGATGCGGAAAGTCTCAGCGTCGTCCATCCAGAAGGCACCTGACACCTGCGCCAAACGCGAACGGCGGATCTGGCCGGGTTGGAATGCCTCGGCCGACAGCTCAACCGGAGCCAGCTTGCCCAATACCTCGCGCGCGTTCGCGCCCGAAACGCGGAATACGGCCCGCGCGTCGGAGACGTTGACCGCCAGTGCGTGCGTACCACTTAGCGCGTTGGTCATCGCGGCCAGTTTGGCCTCGACCTCGGCATAAGGCACAAGCACCAGCAATTCGTCGGTGGACATCCAGCAAACACCGGTGTCGCCATTCACAAACGCTTCACGCTGACCGGGCACTTTCTGCCCGGTGGCGTCTTTGACAGCCTTAGCCAGTACCTTATCCGACAGATCACCGCGCAGTGTGATCATGCCCTGCAGGCCGCATTCCTCGATCTTGGCGATGCCATCATATGAGGCGTGGTTCAGTGCGCTGATGGGTTCAGACATTCTGCTTCTCCCCGTCCTTGTCATAGAAGATCGGGTCCACGATCTTGGCCTTGTAGGTTTTGCCGTCAGTGCCCGGGAACTCGACCACTTCGCCCATCCGGTCGGGGCCGTGTTTGATCAGGCCCATGGCGATGCCTTTGCCCAGATTGGCCGAGTAGTAGGTCGAAGTTACGCGACCGATCATGTTGCGCTGACCGTTCGCATTCACGCCCTCGCCCACCGCATAGGCACCGTCCGGCAGAACCGATCCATCCACAGTCTCAAGACCAACCAGTTTCCAGCGCTCAGGATCGGCCATATGGGTCCGCGAATGGGCGCGTTTTCCGAGGTAATCCTCTTTCTTTTTGGACAGCGCCCAGTGCAGCCCCAGATCCTGCGGGATCACGGTGCCGTCGGTCTCATCGCCGATCATGATAAAGCCTTTCTCGGCACGCAGAATATGCAGACATTCGGTGCCGTATGGCATCACTCCGAACTCCTGCCCTGCCTCGATCAGAGCGTCCCAGAACGCCTGACCTTGGCTTGCAGGGACCGCGATCTCATAGGACAGCTCACCCGAGAACGAGATACGGTAGGCCCGCGCGTCGAACGCGCCGATCTTGCCATCGCGCCATTCCATGAAGGGCAGCGCCTCTTTCGACAGATCCATGCCGCCCAGCTTCTCAAGTACCTTGCGGGCGTTCGGACCTACCACGGCGACCTGCGCATATTGCTCGGTGACGTTCGCGACGTAGACTTTCCAGTCCCACCACTCGGTCTGCAGCCATTCTTCCATGTGGCCATGGATACGCTCGGCCCCGCCGGTGGTGGTATGGCACAGCCACGTGTCCTCATCGATGCGGGCAACAACGCCGTCGTCGATCAGAAAGCCATTCTCGGAACACATCAGGCCATAGCGGCATTTGCCGACCTTCAGCGTGGACATCATGTTGGTGTACATCATGTCCAGGAACTTGCCTGCGTCGGGGCCTTTGACGATCAGCTTGCCGAGGGTCGAAGCGTCCAACAGCCCGAGGTTTTCGCGGGTGTTTTTAACCTCGCGATTCACCGCATCATGCACGGATTCACCGGGTCGGACATAGGCATAGGTTCGACGCCAATGGCCGACCGGCTCCCAATCGGCCCCGTTCTTATCGTGCCAGTTATGCATCGGCGTTTGACGGATCGGCTGGAACACCTCACCACGCGCTTCACCACCAATCGAAGCCATCGAGATTGGAGTATATGGCGGGCGGAAGGTGGTGGTACCGACCTTCGGGATCTCTGAATCCAGCGCATCAGCAAGGATTGCCAGACCGTTGATATTACTCAACTTACCCTGATCCGTTGCCATGCCCAGCGTGGTGTAACGCTTGGTGTGCTCGACACTTTCATAGCCCTCGCGCGCAGCCAGTTGCACGTCCGAGACCTTGACGTCGTTCTGGAAGTCCAGCCACGATTTCATGCGCAGATCAATCTCGGCATTAGAAGGCATGAGCCAGACAGCGGCCATTGGGGCCTCGGCCGTAGTCTCACCAACTGGCGCTTTGGTGCGCTTCGCGGCGAACCCGACCGCCTTCGCTGCCGCTTTGCCGGCAGTATCTGCATCCTTCAGGACATCTCCCAGGGCCAGCGGGCCGTTCGAAGCCCCTGCCGCCAGAACAAAACCTGCACCGTCGGCCCCCAGCGGAGGACGCGAAGGATCGGGGCGGAAATGCGCGTTCGCCTCGTCCCAGATCAGCTTGCCGCCGCAATGCGACCACATATGCACGACCGGAGACCAGCCACCTGACATGGCAATCGCATCGCATTCGACCTCTTCCCGGGCGCCTCCGATACCCTCTTGATTGCAGATCGCAACTTTCTTGACCCGCTTGCCGCCTTTGACCTTTGCGATCGCCTTGCCCGGATCGACGCGGATACCCAGCTGACGCGCCTCTTCGGCCAGAGGTCCGGCGGTGTCGCGCGCATCAACCACGCGCAGGACATCGACACCGGCCTGCTTCAAGGTAATTGCAGTCCGGTAGGCGTCATCATTGTTGGTGGCGACAATCACACGCTCACCCGGCGTCACACCCCAGTTGACCACATAGTCGCGCATGGCCGAGGCCAGCATGACACCAGGCACATCATTGCCTGCGAACGACAACGGACGCTCAATCGCACCGGTCGCGGTCACGACCTGTTTCGCACGAATGCGCCACAGGCGGTGACGCGGGCCCTGAACACCCGGCTTGTGGTCTGTCAGGCGCTCATAACCCAGCACATAACCGTGGTCATAGACACCAGCGCCCATGCAGCGATTGCGCATGGTGACGTTGTCCATTGTTTCGAGTTCGGAAACCAATTGTTCCACGAACTTATCCACAGGCTCACCATTGATGGTTCCGCCATCAACCGGAGCACGACCACCCCAGTGCGCAGTCTGCTCGATCAGCATCACCTTGGCACCGGTTTGGGCTGCCACCTTGGCGGCCTGCAAACCCGCGATACCACCACCAATCACCAAGACATCAGTGAAGGCGTAAAAGTGCTCGTATGTGTCCGCGTCACGGTTGTCCTTGTCGGGCGCTTTGCCCAAACCCGCCGACTGGCGAATAAACGGCTCGTAAACATGTTTCCAGAACGGTTTCGGATGGATGAACATCTTGTAATAGAAACCGGCTGGCAGAAACCGCGACAGATGCGTATTGATCGCGCCGATGTCGAACTCGAGGTTCGGCCAGTGGTTCTGTGATGCGGATGTCAGACCATTGAACAGCTCTGTCGTGGTGGCGCGCTGGTTCGGCTCAAACCGGTTGCCCTCACCCAGACCGACCAGAGCGTTTGGCTCTTCCGCGCCACTGGCGACCACGCCGCGCGGGCGGTGATACTTGAACGACCGGCCCATGATCATCTGATCATTTGCCAGCAAGGCAGACGCGAGCGTATCGCCCTCGTAGCCCTGCATCGAGGTGCCGTTGAAGGTGAAGTTGACCTTTTTCGACCGATCAATCAAACGGCCATGTTTTGCGAGACGGGTGCTCATGATGCGGACCTTTCGCAGGCGGTATTTTGGATGGCTGTACAGATCATTTGTACTCTCTCCACGTCCAGCCGGGACGCTTGGCGGTGATGGCGTCCTTGATCTCTTGGGGCGGCTCGGTTGTCTGCGCCGAATAGGTGCCAAAGACCTCAAGCGTGTTCGTACAGCGCGCGGCGTGGAACCACTTGCCGCACCCATTGGCATGGCGCCAGCGTTCGAAATGAACGCCCTTGGGGTTTTCGCGCATGAACAGGTAGTCGTGGAACTCATCATCTGACGAGCCCGGGCCATAACGCTTCAAATGCGCCTCGCCACCTGCAGCCAGTTCAGTTTCTTCGGCTTCGACGCCGCAATAGGGGCATTTCAAGATCAGCATGTGATCATCCTCTTGGCAGCAGGCGAGACGTATCTGCCTGCAGATTCTGCGTGACGGGCGTGCGAGATTTTTCGACGAAAAATCTTCATCAGTGCGCCACCCCGGCCGCGACGCTTTCGTCGATGAAGCGGCCTTCTTTGAAACGATCCAGCGAGAAGGCTTCGGTCAGTGGTGAATGCCCCGTGGCCATCAGCTGTGCCATGCCCCAGCCCGATCCCGGAATGGCCTTGAAGCCGCCGGTGCCCCAGCCTGCATTGATAAAGCAGCCACTAAGCGGTGTTTTCGACAGGATGGGTGAACGGTCGCCGGTCATATCCACAATACCGCCCCACTGGCGCAGCATTTTCAGGCGCGAGATCATCGGGAAAGTTTCGACCAATGCGCGTACCGTTTCCTCGATATGATGGAAGCTGCCGCGCTGGGTATAGTTGTTGAACCCGTCCGTGCCACCACCAATCACCATCTCGCCCTTGTCGGACTGAGACATGTAGCCGTGTACGGTGTTCGCCATCACAACGACATCCATGCAGGGTTTGATCGGCTCGGATACCAGCGCCTGCAGCGCGACGGCTTCCAGTGGCAGTCGGAAACCCGCCATCTCAGCCAACTGGCCGGAATGCCCCGCAACCACGATCCCCAGCTTGTCACAATCGATGGCCCCTTTTGTGGTATCGACCCCGACAACACGACCGTTTTCGGACCGGACGCCGGTGACTTCGCATTTCTGGATGATGTCCATACCCATGGCCGAGCATGCACGGGCATAGCCCCATGCCACCGCATCATGGCGCGCGGTCCCACCACGTTCCTGCCAAAGCCCGCCCAGAACCGGATAGCGCGGACCTTCCAGATTAATGATCGGCACCAGTTCTTTCACACGCTCGGGCCCAATCCATTCGGTCTGAACACCCTGCAGCGCATTCGCATGCGCAGTACGCTGATAGCCGCGAATCTCGTGCTGGGTCTGCGCCAGCATGATTACGCCACGCGGACTGAACATGATGTTATAGTTCAGTTCCTGGCTTAGATCTTCGTAGAGACCGCGAGCCTTTTCGTAAATCGCCGCTGACGGGTCCTGCAGATAGTTCGATCGGATGATGGTCGTGTTCCGACCGGTGTTGCCACCGCCCAACCAGCCTTTTTCTATTACGGCGACGTTCTGGATGCCGTAGTTCTTGCCAAGATAGTAGGCTGTTGCCAAACCGTGACCGCCGGCCCCGACGATAATGACGTCATAGCGCTTCTTAGGCTCTGGCGAACGCCATGCGCGCTCCCATCCGGTGTGATAGCGCAGCGCTTCGCGCGCTACAGCAAAGGCTGAGTAGTGTTTCATGTGCGAATCCGTCCGGTCTTCGATGATTGGGCGCAGGTATGCCGTGCCCATACATTTTAACCCTGCCGCGCAACGCCGCAATAATGCACTATTGCGACATGAGCGCCCTTCGCGGCTATTTGTCCCTTTTTTCCATGCGCCGACAGGTCTAAGTCAGGGCAACCATTTTGGAGGGACCATGCCGTTCTGGGTTCTCATCTTCTTGATCGCGCTGCTGATCGCGATTTTCCTGGGTTACACGATGCTGCGCGGTCGTCGCGGCACCGGCCCGACAGCTGCTTATGATCTGCGAGTCTATCGTGAACAGCTAGCAGGCGTTGACAAAGACTTGGCGCGCGGCGTGATCGCGAAAGCTGATGCCGAGCGTGTACGCACGGAAATCTCGCGCCGTATCCTGGCTGCAGACGCGCAGATGCGCAATGAAGACAAAGGCACCGGGCCATCACGCTTGGTTACCATAATAGCGTTCCTCGCCATGGCCGCCGTTCTGGTTGGTGGCGGGTTGGCGATGTATCGCCAGTTGGGTGCTGCCGGTTTCCCTGACATGCCCCTTTCAGTTCGTCTGGAAATGGCAGAAGACCTGCGCGAAAATCGACCCAGCCAGGCTGAGGCCGAGGGCATTGCCACACCGCTCCAGACGCCTCCGCTGGACGAAAGCTATGCAACTTTGCTGAACCGGCTGCGCGAAACTGTGGCCGAACGCCCCGATGATCTGCAAGGCCATACCCTGCTGGCACAGCATGAAACCAACGCGGGGAACTTCAAAGCAGGGTATGAGGCACAAACCCGTGTGATCGAACTGTCGGGTGACGACGCTTCGGCTCAGGCCTATTCGGATCAGGCCGAGATGATGATTCTGGCCGCTGGCGGCTACGTCTCACCAGAAGCGGAAGCCGCCTTGCGACAGGCGCTTGAGCGCAATCAGCGCTTGGGTCCTGCCCGGTATTATTGGGGGCAGATGCTGGCACAGACCGGGCGGCCTGATATGGCCTATCGCGTTTGGGTCGAAACCCTTAACGACGCCCCGGCTGGCGCCCCATGGGCGAATGCCATCCGGTCACAGATCGATGAATTGGCATTCCGCGCAGGCGTGTTTAACACACCCGACTTTTCTGCTGCATCCGGCCCTAGCCAGGACGATGTAAATGCCGCTGCCGAGATGTCGCCAGAAGAACGACAAGAAATGATCCGCGGCATGGTCGATGGCCTTTCGGACCGCCTTGCGACCGAGGGCGGGACACCCGAGGAGTGGGCACGCCTGATTGCCGCCTTGGGCGTGCTGGGCGAAGGCCAACGCGCCATCAAAATCAGGAACGAAGCCAAGGAAGTATTTGCGGGTAACGCTGAAGCGTTGGAGATGATCGACGCTGCCGCGCTGCAGGCCGGAATCGCTCAATGATCCACGACGCGTTCGAAGACTTCGCAGCATCCCTGCCCCCAATGTCAGCCCTGATGGGGCTGGATCTGGGAGAAAAGACCATCGGCGTTTCCGTCTCGGACCGGATGCGCGGCGTGGCCACCCCGCTTGAGACGGTACGACGCAAGAAATTCACACTGGATTCCGCGCGTTTGATCGAGATTGTGACCGAGCGTGAGATCGGCGGCATTATTCTCGGACTGCCGCGCAACATGGATGGCAGCGAAGGGCCGCGCTGCCAGTCAACCCGCGCCTTCGCACGAAACATGACCCGTTTGACCGATCTGCCCATCGGTTTCTGGGACGAACGACTAAGCACCGTTGCGGCAGAAAAAGCACTGCTTGAGGCGGATACGACACGAAAACGTCGCGGACAGGTTATTGATCACGTCGCAGCAGGTTATATTCTGCAAGGCGCGCTGGACAGACTGCGCTTTCTTTGACGGATCGGAAAACGCCCATGACGAATATGGTTTGGAAACGGGACGAGGTCGAAAGCCCTTGCATCCAAATCTGCGTCGTTCACCCGACCGAACGTATCTGCACCGGCTGCTACCGCACCATTGACGAGATCACGCGCTGGTCAAAGATGGACAGCACCGAACGGGCCGAAATCATGCAGGATCTGCCGGAACGCAAACCCCGTCTGGCAAAGCGCCGTGGTGGCCGTGCCGCCCGGCTGCAAGGGTCCTGATCCGCAAGCCTAGTATTTTGGCGACCGCGTAGGCTTAAGATCACTCAGAGATTCGTGATCCCGCAACTCAGAACCGAACAGTTCAACCAGCTCGTTCTGGGTTGTCGTCTTTGCAGGTCGCGGGCGCAACTCAACTTCCAACTCGTGGCTTTCAGCCTGTTCGGGAGTGTCCTTCGAAAGAATGCGCTTTAGTACTGAGCGAAAAATCATTGCTCTTCCAATATGTAATAAACGACGCGCCACTGCGGGACCGTTCCGAACACCGAGGGGGAAGAGTCCGGAAGCTGTGTTTGAGTGAGTGGTGGCCCACAGCGACGCGAAACAGCTTGTTGCCTCTCCCTCTAAATCCGGGACAGGTAAGGACTTTTTAAGTTATTTGACCAACCAGTCAATAATAGCGCTAACTTAAAGTTGCATTCCGTAACGTCAACGCAAAAAAGAACAATGCCTATGTTTACAAGGCATTGTTTCTGAACCATTTTTAGAGCATTTAGCCAGTCGCAAGCCAGGTTTTTGCATTCTCGTATTCCTCAGCCGGGAAATACTGGGTCCGCGTTCCCAGAACATGGCTGGCCATGCGTTGCGCCATTTTTTGCCATGTCTTGTCACCGACAATCGCTGCACGATCCAGCATCCCAATATGACCAGCCGCCAGTCTGAAATGGGCTGCCATTGCAGTCAGACCCTGCCAACCATCGAACTCGCGCAGATCGATCAACAGGCGAAACCCGTCACGTTCGCGCAACAGCGCATCAAGATCGGTTTGAGCCTGACCGTATTCCTGTGAATCCAGTTTGCCCATCAGGCTGATCTGCACGCAAGGTCCGCCCAGATCCGTCACGTGGATCGCCCCGAGAGATTCGCGCATCCAGCGACGCGCTTCCTCCACCTCATCCATTCCAAAAACGTGCACCGGGCAAGGCAGGATCGGGGCAGCCAGGCGGACGCTTGTTTGCACCCATCCCTGGTCCGCCACAACGCCAATCCGGTCGAATCCGCGCCAATGGCTGAGCCCCAACTTGGTATCAGACCATGCGGCGCCCAGATCATATCCCTTGAACTCGGACCCAACGATCGCCAGCAGACGTATGGCGTCGTGCTCTTCCAATGCGGCCTCAATAGCGGGAACAAGCGTGCTCGCGTAATCTGCGCTAGTGACCTCGCCCGACAGCTCGACCTCAATAAGGGCACCATCTGCATTCGTGTGAACCGTAATCATCGAACCAACTCTCCAAAGCCAAACAATGGCAGGAGGTTACGGGGATTCGAGCCATTGCGCCACACCACCAGGCAACTGAGGGCGGAAATAGGCGATCATCCGTCCATCCGGTCCAGCGCTGGCATTCGGACCCCATGGTGCAACACCATGCAGACAGTGGCGGTGCAACAGATAGGCTTCGCCCGGGCGCGCCGGTAGCTCGAGGCGCGGACAGGTCTCGAATACTTCGCGGCGCGCAGCCTGATAGACATCTGTGATATCGGCCTCGCCCAATTCATGCCGCGGCACCTTCTTCATCGCGGACCGAAAAGCATCGCCGAGGATTTTGTGGCTTCCCTCCCACAGCACCATTGGTGCTGCGTCCACACTGGCCTCGGTAAGTGGGATACCCAATATCCAGGCATGAGGTTCATCCACCCGCCGTCGTCGATCAGGGCCAGCTGGCTTGAGCCCGTCCACATGCGCCGCATCTCGCCGCGCACGATACCGCGCCGCAGCCTCGCTTTCGCCACGCCGGGGTTGAGGGTAGCCCGGATATATTACCGACACCTGCCCTTTGTGCAGATCAATCGATCCAAACTGCTGGTGTGCCAGTTCGATGGCCGCGCCCGCCAGTGCAGGCGAACCCGCGACCCTGCCCTGCGCATCATTATCCAGTGCATCAACGCCAATGAACCACGTGCCATCGCAATCGTGCCAAGCTGCATGAGCCGGATCGCTGACGGACGCACGCGCAGTGCGAAGAGCGTGCGCCACCCAATCCGCCAACGCTCCATCATAAGGAAACTTTACCCAACCTAGCTCGTAAAACGACGCTACCACCCCAACGCCTTTCTCAGCATATTCAGAGCAACCAGGGTAAGGAATACCGCGAAGACCCGCCTGAGCGGCTTCGGATCCATCGCATGCGCCAGCTTAACGCCCCACGGGGCGGTGATCATAGTCATCGCAACGACGATACCGAAAGCCACCAGATTGACCGCGCCAATGGTCAGCGGCGGGCGATGCTCCGGAGCGATGTTGAGAAATAAAAAACCCAGCACCGACGGGACAGCGATGATCACGCCAAAGCCCGCTGCGGTCGCAACCGCCCGGTGGATCGGGGTGTTATAAAGGCTCATCAATGGAACGCCGAAACTGCCCCCGCCAATTCCCATCAGTACCGACAGAAACCCTACCGAAGGGGAAAGCGCGGCGCGGCGCAATCCTTTGGGCATCGCATCCCCCAACCGCCACTCGGATTTACCCAATCCAAGATAGATGCCGATAACCATGCCAAGCATGCCGAACAGCGCCTGCAAAAACTCTGTCCTCAGAGCTGAAGCCACCAGAACACCGATCACCGCACCCACCGCTATGCCTGGCCCCCAGCCGCGCAGGATGCCCCAATCCACCGCGCCTTTCTTGTTATGGCTAAGAACCGATCGGATCGACGTTACAATGATCGTGGCCAGCGAAGTTGCGAGGCATAGCTGCATCAGCTGAGGCCCGCCATATCCAAGTGTCTGAAACGCATAGAAAAACGCGGGCACCAGAACGATTCCACCGCCAACGCCCAAAAGCCCAGCCAACACCCCGGCCAAAGCGCCGATCACAAGCAAAAGGCCCAGCATCTGGGCCAGCAACATCGTCTCGGGCATCATTCCCCCATAGCGGCTCGAAGCCGTCTTAGCCTACCTGTTCCACCTGCGATAGCGCTGCGATAGAGTCCAGAGCCTGCAGGATCACTTCTGGGCCGGCATTCTCGCGCACAGCACCTTCGGAGAGCATCCGCCGCCATCCCCGCGCACCGGGACGCCCCGCGAACAGGCCCAGCATATGCCGCGTGATCTGGTGCAATCGACCACCGTCGACAAGATGCGCCTCGACATAGGGCAGCATATTCTGCACCACTTCAATGGGATCCGCGACGCTGCCCGTTCCAAAGATCAACGGGTCCGCAGCCGCCAGAATATCTGTCGGTTGGTGATAGGCGGCACGACCGATCATGACACCATCAAGCCCAGCCTCCAGATGCTGTTGCGCCTTAGCAAGCGACGTAATGCCACCATTGATCGAGATATGCATGTCCGAAAAATCAGCCTTCATCCGATGCACCAGATCATAATCCAGTGGCGGAATATCTCTGTTTTCCTTGGGACTTAACCCCTGCAACCAAGCTTTGCGCGCATGGATCGTCACCCGCCGACAACCGGCCTTGCGAATCTGGTCGAGGAATGCAGGTAGCACTTCTGAAGGTTCCTGTTCGTCAACACCGATACGGCATTTCACCGTGACTTCGACCTTCACCGCCTCGCGCATCGCCGCAACGCACTCCGCGACTTTTTCGGGTGCGCGCATCAATACCGCACCGAATGTCCCTGATTGCACACGGTCAGACGGACACCCACAGTTCAAGTTGATCTCGTCATATCCGGCTTCAGCCCCCAGCTTGGCCGCCTGCGCCAATTCCTGCGGGTCCGAACCCCCTAGCTGCAACGCAACCGGGTGTTCCTGAGGATTAAAGTCCAGCAGATGCAGCGCGCCGCCGCGCACCAAAGCAGGCGCTGTGACCATTTCAGTATAAAGCAAGGTCTCAGAACTCAGCAAACGATGCAGAAACCGGCAATTCTTGTCGGTCCAATCCATCATGGGTGCAACAGACAGTCTCGCATTTCTACGGATGTCTACAGGTTTCTTATCCGGCATATCTTGCTCATGTCATCGGAACGCAGCTTTCGCCAAGTACCGGGTATACAGAAAGACCTGCAACCGGCAAACCGTTCTTGGGTTTTGGGAGATGGTACCGCCTCCCTGGCTTGAACAGGGGACCTCTGGATCCACAATCCAGCGCTCTAACCAACTGAGCTAAGGCGGCACTTGTGAGGGGCGATTTAGCGAAGGCGTACGGGGATTGCAAGGGGATTAAAGCTGAATTCGCCAGCTTTGTTCGACCAGATCGACACCGAAGGAATGCACCGGCTTGCTGTCGACAAGCTCCCACCCAAACGCACGATACAGCCCGCAAGCGGCGGCGTGACTCTCATGGGTCCACAGCACCATCTGGCGATATCCTGCGTCGCGGGCGAAACCCATGCAGGCGGTCAGTAGCCGCTTGCCCAGCCCCTGTCCACGAGCCTCGGGCAGCAGCAGAAACAACCGCAGCTTGGCGGTTTGATCATCCAGCCTGACACAGAAAATACTACCCAAACGATCCCCGTCGCACTCGGCGATCCAGCCTTGTTCGCAAGTTGGATCATGATCCGCGATGAATTCCGTCAGAATGCGGGCAACCAGTGGGCCGAAACTGTCATCAAACCCTTCGTCACGGGAATAGAGCACGTCATGCTGTTCTACCAGCCACGGCGCATCCTCGGCGCGGAAAGGTCTGAGCGTTGCCGTCTCCATGCCCTATCTGAACCCATAGTCGGCTTGATTCTCAACCCATCGCGCGTTAGCACCAAAGCGCATTTCCCGGAGGCGAACATGAGCATCAATACCGAACGCGATATCGAAGCGAACCTGCAGATCGGCCCTACCGATCATGGTATGGTGCGGCTGTTCATTGAAGGTGCCGGTATTGAGATTCCAATGGATTTCGACCCCGAAGAGGCCGAAGAAATCGCCGAGGAAATCCGCGCCGCAGCCCAAGCCGCGCGCGCCATCAAAAGCTAAACCCTGGGGTCGCGCAAAGCCTGCAACCGACGTGCAGAATCCATCGCGAATTTCTGAACCATCTTTTTGCGCCGCGCCGGGGCCAGCTTGCTTTCTGGCCCCATACGGATGATTTCGGCATCATAGGCATCAGCGATGATCAAGCCTGTTTCCGCAGGTAGAAGCTCGGTCGGGAAATCCGTATCAACCGCCCAAAAGAATCGGTCACACCAGTCAAGATAGCCCTGCCATTTGGAATCCGACTGATAATCGGCGCGGCTGGATTTACACTCGACCACCCATATCTCACCCTTAGGGCCCAGCCCCATCACATCGACACGCAACCCTCGGGTGGGGACAAATTCTTCAATCGAAACATAGCCGTGGGTCAACAAGTGACGCGAAACACCACGGGCCAGCTTTTGTCCGGGCTGCATAATTAGTGTCATTCCGAGAATGTGAACAATTCATGAACAAAAATCAAGCAGCTTGACATGGTACCATTTGGTATCGCAATAATATGAAACCAAATGGTATCCAATAAGAGGTGCCCGATGAAGACACAGACCCAAAACGCATTTCGCGCTCTGGCGGACCCGACCCGCCGCGACATCGTTCAGATGCTGGCAGCGCAGGATATGACGATCGCTCAACTAACCGAACGTTTCGACATGACTCGCGCGGCCGTCAAAAAGCATCTGACCGTTTTGTCCGACGGAGGATTGATCACCGTCGAAGCTCGTGGACGCGAACGCATCAATCGCCTTGAACCCAAAGGAATGGCTCCGGTTCTGGACTGGCTCAGCTACTTCGACCGGTTCTGGGATGATCGCCTCGCAATTCTGAAGAAAGCTATCGAAGGGAATAAGAAATGACAGACGCAGTTTTGCAGAAAACAATCTTTCTCCGCGCTACACCAGAAATCGTTTGGGACTATTTGACTGATCCCGACCGGCTGGCCGAGTGGTTTCACAAACCCGAACGTCCCCTTGCTGCTGGACAAAAGCTTGAGATGTTCGGGACGACCAGTGGCGACCTTCTGATTTGGGGTGAAGTGCGTGAAGCGAGACGTCCAGAGTATCTTGAATATACATTCACCATTAAACCGATGGGCGGCGCCGAAAGTGTGGTCAAGTGGACGCTGGAACCCGTCGCCGGCGGTACACGCCTTGGACTGCTGCACGAGGGCTTACCTCAAGGGGCTGACGCCTTTGGCCTGATCCTTTCGCTGGATGACGGATGGGATGAACATTTCGGCAAGATGCGCACCGCATTGCACGAAACTGTTGATGCTTAACCCCTTGTGCGAACCTGCTTCAGGCCCTACTTAGGCCCGTGGCGGGTTCTGCCCTTCTTGTGACAGGTAGCATTCTGGTGGCCTTAAGCAATTCCGAGGGGGCTGGCTCTGTTCAGGTCCTGGCCTGATTACCTGGCGCCCACCTGTACATACAGGTCCTCGGGAATCAAACCGCACGGTTGACTGGTGGTCCCGCCACATATTTACCTAATAAATCAGCGCCCTACGCGCACTTCCTGTTTGATCGGCGCAGGCTTCAAACCATGAGCAATCGGTGTTCCACCACGTGGTTTGTTCGGCTTCTCAGCCATGCTCATGATCGCATAGGCGAACTGCACACCCGCAAAGACGATCCCGTTCATGAACCAGATCATAGCCAACGCGATCAGACCAATTTCCGAACTGGTGATCAGATGCCGTAGATTGGCCACGTTGAGCGCCAGCAGCACCCCGACAAAGACGGCCGAGATCACAAAGCCACAGATGACTTGCGTAATGTAGAGACGGACCAGTTTGGGCATGGCGAACCTCCTTGCGCTGTGATGGTGAGTCTAGCGCATGCTGGGTCGCGGTAAAGGCGTCAGAACGCCTCGGGCTGGGCTTCGCGCGCCATGTGATCCAGCACAGCGTTCACGAATTTGGGCTCTTTGCCTTCCGGGAAGAACGCACGTGCGACATCGACGAATTCGGTGATCACGACCTTTGGCGGCGTGTCGCTCTGGGTCAACTCAGCCCCGGCCGCGCGAAACACAGCGCGCAGGGTCGGATCGATGCGCGCAATGGGCCATTTGGCGACCAATGCACGATCGGTCATCTGGTCGATGGTGGCCTGATAGTTCACGGCGTCATCCACCAATTTACGGAAGACACTGATATCGCCATCCAGCATCTCATCCCCCTCGTAGACCGCGCCAAACCGATGATCCAGAAACTCATTCACAACCTGTTCAGTCGTCTGGCCCGACTGCTCCATCTGGAACAGCGCCTGCACGGCATAAAGCCGGGCGGCGGATTTCATCAGGCGTTTCTGGTTGGCCGGTTTCGGCGCGTCTGTCTGGGTCATGCTGTCGTGGGTCCGTTGCTGTCGCCCGCCACAAGGATGGACTCGGACGGTGGCTTGAAGCCCACGCCCTTTTTGGAAGAGCCCCACTTACGGCTGAGCGCGATCAGATGCAAGGCCGCAGCCGCCGCTCCACCGCCTTTATTCATCTTTTCGGGGTTTGCACGTACCTCGGCCTGTTCGTCGTTTTCGACAGTCAGGATGCCATTGCCGATCAGCAGGCCCTGCAGGCCCATCAACTGGATTGCACGGCTAGAGTCGTTGCAGACGGTTTCATAATGCGTCGTCTCGCCCCGAATGACACAGCCCAACGCGACATAGCCGTCGTAGTTGCACTGACGGTCGGCCATGGCGATTGTGGTCGGGATTTCCAGCGCACCGGGCACTTCGACCACGTCGCAGGTTCCGCCTGCGGCCTCGATCTCAGCCTTGGCACCAGCGACCATGTTGTCGGCGATGGCACGGTAGAACGGAGCCACCACCAGCAGCAGTTTCACCGGCTTGTCGAAGCTGGGAGTCGGCAGAATGCCATGTTTGTCTTTTTCAGCCATTATCAGTCTTCCTTGAGGATCGAGCGGGTGCCGACGATTGACAGTCCAAACGCGTCGAGCCCCAGATACACGGTTTCAGGCGAGTCTGTCAGCAACACCAGTTCCTGAATACCCATCTTGGACAGGATCTGCGCACCCAGACCGGTTTGCTTGATCGTGCGCGGGCCTTCGTCGTCTGCGGCATACAGCGAATTTCGCGGCTGACGGAAAAGGCAAACGACGCCGCGCCCCTCTTCGGCGATCTTTTCCATCGCGCGGGGCAGCTCTCGTGAAGATTTCGGGCCAAGACCCAGAATATCGGGCGCTTCATGCAGGGCGTGGGTCCGGGTCAGGACCGGCTCGGGCGTTGTGATGTCGCCCTTGATCATGACAACGTGTTCGATACCGTGGGTCTGGTCGGTGAAAATCCGCATCTCCCATTCGCCACCGTATTCGGAATTCACTGTCTCGCGCGAAGTTTCAACTACCAGATTGTCGTTACGCGAGCGATAGGCGATCAGATCACTGATCGTGCCGATCTTCATGTCATGCTCTTTGGCGAAGGCGACCAGATCAGGCAGGCGCGCCATTGTGCCATCGGGCTTCATGATCTCGCAGATCACGCCCGAGGGGTTCAGCCCGGCCAGACGCGAGATATCAACGGCGGCCTCGGTGTGCCCCGCCCGCACCAGTACCCCGCCCCTTTTTGCGCGCAGCGGGAAGATATGGCCAGGTGTCGCGATATGCGCCATTGTGTTCTGCTCATTGATTGCCGTCGCCACAGTCAGCGCGCGATCAGCGGCCGATATTCCCGTCGAAACTCCCTCGCGGGCTTCTATCGACACGGTGAAGGCTGTCTCATGACGCGACGAGTTGTTCACCGCCATCATCGGCAGGCCCAGACTGTCGATCCGTTCCGCTGTCATCGGCAGGCAGATCAACCCGCGCCCATGGGTCGCCATGAAATTGATCGCCTCTGCGTCAGCGAACTCAGCCGCGATCACCAGATCACCCTCATTCTCGCGGTCCTCATGATCCACAAGAATGTACATCCGGCCCTTACGGGCCTCTTCGATGATCTCTTCAATCGGACTGATCGCCTCGCGCAATTGGGCCTCTACCGGTCCGGGGGTTTCAAAACTCATAGGGCAGCCTTTCGCACAACGGGTTTGAATGGCGGGATAGACCAGAGTGGACGCAAAGACCAGCCTGTAAGCACTGCGAGACAGATTGAAATGCCCAGCGCTATAGGGCCAGCGATGAAATCTGGTGCCAACTCAGTTTACCAATCCTATGCGCCAGTTTTGACTTAGGCCTTTTCTGAGCATTGTTGCCAATAGCTGAACCTTTAGGCCGGTTGCGTGAGCTTTGTCCACAAATTGCCCCAATTGGGCCCTTGGATCGCCTGATATCCTAGGCACCAGTCATTGTATAATGTCCTAGCTAGACGAGAATTTGAGCCCAGTGTCTAAGACCGCTGATCTGCCCGCTGCAAATTTCGTGCGTTTAAGCGCCCTTCGGCGAAACAGGCTGCTGCTATCACTCATTGCACTGCAGATGGTCTATGCCATTGCCGTTAGCATCTATGTAGGACGGTCATATTGGGATTTTTCGACCTCTTCCCTGATTGTCATCTCAGTTCGTCTGCTTGGTTTCATGTTCGCAAATTTCGTTCTTTGGCGACTTGGCGTTGCCATGTTCGTCGTGCGACCCAAAAAGCCAATTCAATGGATGTTGCAAGATCTGCGATCCAAGATGGCAGATGTTGAAAATGCGACCGATGCGGTTATCTGCTTTCTCAGCATCGTCGCACTTATCCTGACCTATACCTTCCTGAAGAACGAAATACATGCTGTGAACCCGACGCTCTGGGATGAGCAATTTGTGCAATGGGACCGGTTTCTGCACGGCGGCGTCGATCCGTGGACCTTGCTATGGCCCATTTTGGGATCCCCGATCGTAACCACAGCGGTGAATGGCGCCTATCACATCTGGTTTCCCATGATTTACATCGCGGTTTGCGTCGCCTGTCTGGACCGCAGTGACCCGAACCGCAGCACCGTTTTTCTGGTAGCGTTTGCACTGTGCTGGTTTGTAGGCGGCAATGTGATTGCAACCATCTTTGCCTCGGTTGGTCCCGTTTACTACGAACCCTTCAATCTTGGCTCTGACTTCGTTCCGCAGATGGAGCTGTTACGCAAATCACACGAAATCAGCCCGGTCTGGGCGCTGAATGTGCAAGAAATGCTGTTGGATGGTTATCGGAATAATGGGCTAGCAGGCGGAATCTCGGCGATGCCCAGCATGCATGTTGCCTCTACCGTGCTGCTGGCGTTCTACGGCTTCACCTATTCGCGTTGGCTCGGCTGGGCGCTGTCGGTGTTTGCCTTCATCATCTTACTAGGCTCGGTTCACCTCGCCTGGCACTACGCCATCGACGGGTATGTCTCAATCCTGCTGGCTTCATGCTTCTGGTGGCTGTCCAGGAGGCTGACGGCCAAATTTGGACCTTCCACCTGAAGGTCAGGACATCTCGGCCAGTCGCGCGACGTATCGGGCCAGGGTATCGATCTCAAGGTTCACGCGATCACCAACCGAGACGTCACCCCATGTGGTGACCTCTTTGGTGTGAGGGATGAAGTTGATACCAAAGTCACACCCGTCCACATCATTAACCGTCAGCGATGTGCCGTTCAGTGCAACGGACCCTTTCGGAGCGATAAACCGGGCCAGATTGGCCGGCGCCCGCAATGTCACCCGCGTGCTGTCACCCTCGTCTATCACAGAGACCACCTCTGCCACGCCATCCACGTGGCCCGAGACGATGTGCCCTCCCAATTCATCCCCGACTTTCAAGGCACGTTCCAGGTTGACGCGTTTGCCCACCTGCCAACTGTCCAGATTGGTTTTCGAAACCGTCTCAGCGCTAATCTGCACATCATACCAATCATCGCCCAACGCGATGACGGTTAGGCAGACGCCGTCACTTGCGATTGAAGCGCCAATATCAATGCCCGCCGTTTCATAGCTTGTCTTGATCCGTGCCCGCAGGTCTCCCTGCTGGTCCAGTTCGGTAACGGTGCCAATATCGGTGACGATCCCTGTGAACATATCATTAACCCTCTGAACCTAGATTCAATAGCCGAGGTAAAGGCACGCCGCTCTACCGGCAAGCCCTGCCTTGCCGCGAAAATGACAAAGAGGCATAATTTTATACAAACGCACCAAAAGTCACCACACGAGCAGACCGCATGATCCCTTTGGCCAACAGCCCTAACCGGCGTGTGTTCCTGTTTCTACAAGGACCGCATGGCCCGTTCTTTAACGCGCTTGGTCGGATGCTGCGTGCTGCGGGTGCCCAGGTCTGGCGGGTTGGCTTCAACGCGGGTGATCAGGCCTTCTGGGGCGACAAATCCAGCTATATTCCGTATCGCGGTGCGCCCGACGACTGGCCAGAAACCTTCAGCGATTTGCTCGCCCACCACGGTGTGACCGATATCGTGTTATATGGAGACACCCGGCCCGTGCACGCACGAGCCATCGAAATTGCCAATGCGCGCAGGATCACGGTTCATGTGTTTGAAGAAGGTTACCTTCGCCCCTGGTGGGTGACTTACGAACGAAGTGGCTCGAACGGAAATTCGCGTCTAATGAAACTGGACGTGGCACAGATGCAAACGGCGCTTGCACAATCCGAAGGTCACGCGCCTCCACCTCCGTCTCACTGGGGGGATATGCGCCAGCACATCTTTTACGGTGCGCTCTATCACTGGTTTGTGCTGTTTCTGAACCGCAGATATCAGAAATTCCGACCACATCGAGAGCTGCCGGTTTCGAAAGAGTTTCGTTTGTACTTCAAACGTCTGAGTCTGATGCCCATTCACAGGCTACAGCGGGGTTGGGCCACAGCACAGGTCAGATGGAGCGGTTTTCCATACCATCTTGTGTTGCTTCAATTGGGCCATGACAGTTCGGTGCAGTACCACTCGGATTTTTCCTGTATGTCCGAGTTTCTCGAATTGGTGATCGCCGGATTCGCCAAAGGCGCCCCTGCGCATCAACACCTTGTCATCAAGGAACACCCGCTTGAGAACCACCGTGAACCGCTGCGGCTGCGGGCGCGCCAGCTTGCGGCACAGCACGGCATCACAAACCGAATTCACTATGTGCCCGGTGGTAAGCTGGCCAGGTTGCTAGACGATGCAAAATCCGCCGTGACGGTGAATTCCACGGCAGGCCAGCAGGTTCTATGGCGTGGCATACCTTTGCGAATTTTTGGGCAGTCGGTTTATGACAAGCCCGAATTCGTATCTCGGCAATCGATTGAGGCATTCTTTGCCCAGCCAGATGCCCCGGGCGGCAAGGCCTATCGGGCCTATCGCCAATTTCTTCTGGAAACCTGCCAAGTCCCCGGGGGGTTCTATTCTCGCCAAGGGCGTCGTCAATTGCTGCGGCGGGCGGCTGACATGATGCTATCGGCTCAGGACCCCTATCAAGGGTTGCTCTCCGATAAAGAGGCCACAACGCCACAGTTGCGCGTTGTTGAATGATCGCGGGCAACCTGCTGCTGGATGTTTCGAAGCGATGCGGGTAACCTTCACAAAACAAAGACGATTGAGGTAAATCGGCAGTGCAGCGCTTTCCTACCCGATGGATCCGGGGGGTTTCCCTTGTGGCGACCCTTGGCCTGCTGGCAGCATGCCAGCTTCCCAAATCCGGGCCGAACAAAAACGAAATTCTAGCCGGGTCGGTCGAAAACGGGGGTAACGCCTTTGTGGTTGAGGTCGACGACCGTGTTGCGCGGGCCACATCGGTGATTCCGCAATACGGGTTTTCGAAATCCTTCCGCAGCGCGCAAAGCGTCGCATCCGATACCGTACGCCCCGGCGATATTCTGAGCCTCAGCATCTGGGAAAATGTCGAGGATGGGTTGCTAAGTTCCGCAGCCGGTGGCGCCACCGTTCTGGATCAGGTGCAGGTCGACAGCGAAGGTTACATATTTGTCCCTTATGCCGGGCGGCTGCGTGCGGCGGGCAATACGCCCGAGCAGCTCCGCACGTTGATTTCCTCGAAGCTGGAAGAACAGACTCCGGATCCGCAAGTCCAGGTGTCGCGTACTCCGGGCGATGGGTCGACCGTTTCTCTGACCGGAACTATCGGCGCGCCGGGAATCTATCCGATTGAGCGACCGACTGGCTCGTTGTCGACCATGCTCGCGCAAGCAGGCGGGGTGGCAGTTGCATCCGATATCGCATTGGTCACTGTGATCAGGGGCAAGCAAAGAGGAACCATCTGGTACGACGATCTGTTCCGCAACCCGGAAACCGATATCGCCCTGCGCGGCGGCGATCGCATTCTGGTCGAACAGGACAGCCGCTCATACATCGCGCTGGGTTCGACCGGCGGGCAATCCCGCGTGGCCTTTGAAAGTCAGGACCTATCCGCCCTTGAGGCGCTGGCACAGGTCGGAGGCCTACAGCCGCTATCTTCAGACCCGACCGGTATTTTTGTTCTGCGTGAGGAACGGCAGGATGTGGCGCGCAATGTCATGGGACGTCCCGAGCTACAGGGTGATCAGCGCATGATCTATTTGCTGAACCTGACCGCACCCAATGGCCTGTTCATCGCCCGCGATTTCGTGATCCGAGACGATGACACGATATATGTCACCGAGGCCCCATATGCACAGTGGAGCAAATCTGTCTCGCTGATTGCCGGAGGTCTGACGCCATTTGCGAATGTGGCGACGCTTACGGGTAACTGATGAATGCTCTCTGAACCGGAGAACACGGCCGGGGGCGAACGCTCCCGGCTTTTTGTTTACAACGGTGGGTTCCTGACACAGTCGCGGCTGCGTCGTATATTGTCTCTGGCCGGGTATGACATCCGGCTTGGTCTGCCACAGCCAGACGATCTGGTCGGGGTCTGGGGCAACAGCCCGACAGCCCATCGGGGCATGGGTATCGCGCAGAAACGCGATGTGCCCGTCCTGAGGGTCGAAGACGCGTTCCTGCGGTCTCTGCACCCTGGACGAAGCGGTGAGGCACCCATGGGTCTGTTGTTGGATCGATCGGGTCTGCATTTTGATCCGAGTGTGCCTTCGGATCTGGAAACTCTGTTAGCCACGCATCCGCTGGATGACACCGCCCTGCTGGATCGCGCGCGAGGCGCAATCGCGCGCATTCGAGAGCTGCATCTGAGCAAATACTCGGCCTTTGACCTTGATCTGACGCCTCCCGATCCTGGCTACGTTCTAGTGATCGACCAGACGCAGGGAGATGCTGCCGTCACCGCAAGCAACGGCGACTATGCACGGTTCCGCGAGATGCTGGTAATCGCGCAAGAGGAAAACCCTGGTGCGCGTATCATCATCAAAAGCCACCCCGAAACCACGGCAGGCCACCGCAAGGGATACTTTTCCGATCAGGATCTGAGTGACAGAATATCGATCCTCGACAGCCCCATAAGTCCATGGTCGCTACTTGAAGGGGCCATCGGGGTTTACACGCTGTCCTCGCAGATGGGATTTGAGGCGATATTGGCCGGGCACAAACCTCGCGTGTTCGGGCAACCATTCTACGCTGGGTGGGGGCTGACGCAAGATGATGCACCCCTGCTCCGTCGCCAACGGAATCTTACGCGGGCGCAGCTTTTTGCAGCTGCGATGATCTTGTATCCGCGTTGGTATGATCCCTACCATGATCGCCTGTGCGAATTGGAATGCGTGCTCGATACGCTTGAGGCGCAAACCCGAGCTTGGCGGCAGGACCACAAAGGCTGGACCGCCTCCGGGATGCGGGTATGGAAACGCCGCCACCTGCAACGCATTTTCGGCCAGCACCATAAGGTGCGTTTCGTGGCCGAGCAGCCAGAGAACACCAAACAACCCCATATGGTCTGGGCCAGCCGAGCCGGTGAGACGCTGAATGCAACCCGGATTGAGGATGGCTTTTTACGATCCCGCGGGTTGGGCGCGGAGCTGGTTCCACCGCTGTCGCTGGTGACCGATGATATCGGCATCTACTACGATCCAACGCATCCCAGCCGCCTGGAGGAATGGATCACCACGCGCGAAACCTTGCGCCCTGATCAGAGGCTCCGCGCCGAGCGGCTGACAGCCCGGCTGCTGACCGAGGGCCTAAGCAAGTACAACATCGGCCACCCCGCCCCGGACCTACCGAAGGGGCGTCGCGTTCTAGTGCCAGGTCAGGTTGAAGATGACGCCTCGATCCGGCTGGGAACAAGCAATATCCGCACCAATCTCGATCTGCTGCGCGCGGCGCGCGAGGCCAATCCCGACGCTGTGTTGATCTATAAACCTCATCCGGATGTCGAAGCTGGTCTGCGCGACGGCAAAATCGAAACTGATCTGGCCGATGTCATTGTAGAAGGCACCGATCCTGCCACCCTGCTTGGACAGGTGGATGAAGTCTGGACTATGACCTCTCTGCTGGGGTTCGAGGCTTTGCTGCGCGGCGTCCGGGTCACCACACTCGGCGCACCGTTCTACGCCGGTTGGGGGCTGACAACGGATCTGGGGGCAGTGCCTGCGCGACGTGGCGCGCGGCCTTCGTTGATGGGATTGGTGCACGCAACCCTGATCGACTACCCGCGCTATTTCGACCCACAGACGGGGCAGGCCTGCCCTGTAGAAATCGCGGTTGAACGGCTTGCGCAAGGTACGCCATCCCCTACCGGACCCGTAAATCGCATCTTGTCCAAATTTCAGGGCGCACTGGCGACGCATGCGCATTGGTGGCGCTGAAGGCTAGTGCGTCACGCGCGCCCAGCGATGTAGGATATCGCCGCCAACGACCTGTGTTTCGATCAGATCAAATCGGGGGGCAGTATCCAGAGTATCAAGCCTCAGTGCGCCGATCGCGGACAGACCTTCGGCCCCGATGGTCAGCCCCGCTGTAAAACCGACCAACTCATCGACCAGATCGCCCTTTAGCAAAGATGCGGCCAATGCTGATCCGCCTTCGCAAAAGACACGCGTCAATCCGGCCTGCCCAAGCTGCTGCAACAGATCAGCCGCATCCACGTGATGACCATCCAGCGCACAAGGAATCAGACGGGCACCCAACCCCTCCCACGCACGCGCACGCTCGGGGTCTGGATGGGGGCCGTGACAGAGCCAGACAGGGATATCGGACGCGGTTCGCGCAAGTTGCCCCATCAAGGGCAAATCCAGATGTCGCGAGACCACCACGCGCACCGGCTGATGCTGCACGCCCAGATCACGAACCGTCAGCGACGGGTCATCGGCGCGCGCTGTCCCTGCCCCAACCATCACCGCATCGTGGCGCGCACGCATCGCATGCACCGCGCGGCGAGCATTTGGACCTGTGATCCACTGACTGTGCCCGGTTTCCGTAGCAATCCGTCCATCAAAGCTGCTGGCCAGTTTCAAAGTCACAAACGGGCGGCCCTGCTCGGTTTTCAGGAAAAACCCTGCGTGGTCGCGTGCTGCCTGTTCCGCCAGAACACCGGTGGTGACCTCAATCCCGGCCTCGCGCAACATGGCAAACCCTTGCCCTGCGACCCGAGGATCGCTGTCTTCGATCGCCGAGACCACACGGGTAACACCGGCCGCAATCAGCGCTTCGGCACAGGGCGGCGTCTTTCCGTAGTGTGAACAGGGTTCAAGCGAGACATAAGCGGTGGCACCTCGCGCGGCCTTACCCGCCTGCGTCAGAGCCATAGGTTCTGCATGCGGACGACCCCCGGGCTGCGTCCAGCCGCGACCAACGATGCGTTCATCGCGCACGACGACACACCCGACGGACGGATTCGGCCAGCAGGTGCCTTGGCCGCGCCGCCCCAATGACAGGGCCAGCGCCATATATCGCTTATCTGTATCGCTCACTCATCCGTCGAAGGTTGCGGCGGGCGCAACTCGTGGACAAACTCCTCGAAATCATCGGCCGCCTGGAAATTCTTGTACACACTCGCAAAGCGAACATATGCGACCGTATCAATCCGGGCCAGCGCTTCCATTACAATTTCACCGATTTTATTCGAAGGGATATCGGTTTCCCCCATGCTTTCAAGACGGCGCACGATACCGGAGATCATCTGATCAATCCGATCGGGATCAATGGGCCGCTTCTGCATCGAAATACGGATCGAGCGTTCCAGCTTGTCGCGGTCGAAGTCTTCGCGCTTACCGTTGGTTTTGATGACGACCAGATCACGCAGTTGCACGCGTTCATAGGTGGTGAACCGTCCGCCGCAGGCCGGGCAGAACCGCCGTCTACGGATCGCGACGTGATCCTCTGCCGGGCGTGAATCTTTGACCTGAGTATCGATATTTCCGCAAAACGGGCAGCGCATCCGCCGTCTCCTCGTCCCTAGCTGGCCACTTTTTGTAAGCGCTGCGGCTTACTTATCCACAACTATAGGACAGCCTCTAGGGTTTGGGTAGTCGGAATTTTCCACCCCAATATAAAGCGTCACCCAAAATGCGCAGCGACCTTTCTTTCATGCGGCGCGTTGCGGTGTTCAAACAGATATATCCCTTGCCATGTGCCCAGCGCAGGCACCCCACCTGATACTGGTATCGACAGCGAAACAGGCATCATCGCGGCCTTGATATGGGCGGGCATGTCGTCCGGCCCCTCATAGGTGTGGCGCAGATAAGCCATCGACGGATCATCCGATTGCGGCACCAGCCGTTCAAAGAATGCGCGCAGATCAGTCTGCACCTCGGGGTCGGCGTTTTCCTGAATAAGCAGCGAACAAGAAGTGTGGCGCACAAAGAGCGTCAGCAAACCGTCCGAAACCGGCCTCAGCCAACTGCGCAAAGGGGCGGTAATCTCATAGAGCCCCACGCCCTGTGTCTGAATCGAGAATTCTGTCTGCATCGCAGGTCAATTGATAAACGGACGGACGCCGCACCGTGCATTTGCGCCCTGTACCGACATGCTGTCACCCGGCTGGAACCCGGCTGTGACCGAAAAGCTGCCTTTCTGCGGGACATTGGCGGGTTGTTTCAGTGTGAACTGTACCGCCGTCCGGCGTCCCGTTGTCACGCTGGGGCCGTAGCCGCGCAGAACGTAGATTTGTTGCTGCCACCCAGCACCCAATTTCCGGCGGGCAAAATCAGCAGCGGCGCACCAATATCCATCAGTATCCTGACGTGTCCTTGGAATGACCTCAAAGTCTGTGCCGCTCATCGGTTCCGTTCGATAACCGTTCGGCGCTGCATCGACAACGCCCGCAGAGCTGGTCATAAGCAGTGCTGCAAATGCGCAAAGTATTGTCTGTTTCATCGTGACCATCTTCCTGTTTCCATGTGAAATATAGACTAGTGCGTCGCCATCGTCAGCAAAGCGAACTAACGATCATGTCAGCTTGACCCACGTGGTTCGTGAACAGGCTCTAACCATCCCTGATAGCGGATCAGGTGTCCCAATCCCGGTGCTGTCGCCGAAATGTCAAAGCGAAATCGCGATTGTGTATCCTCGGCCTCGGTCGATCCGGAACGTGGTAAAAGAAACCCCGGGCACGGAATGCCAAACAAAGCGAGGCGGCGGATCTCAATGGTCAGCCCCTTATCGGTTCGCACTGGCTGCAGCCATATCGTCAGCCCGCCGATCTGTTCCCGAACCCAGCCACGAAGCGGATCAAAACTGATCTGCGAGCGCGTTTTGTGGCCTGCGAAATCTCGATCCCATTGCCAATATGCGCCAGGCTTTCGGATCGTGAGGGTAACCGGCAGATCTTCGCCCGCAGGTGGAAATCGCCTGATGCGAAGTGCCAGAGCGACCAAAACGCCTCCGCCACGCTGAATGATGCATCGACCAGAGTAGCGACCTTCCCCGCTGTGCAAATCCCTGACCAATCCAGGCACAGCTTCATCTATACCCAGCGCCTGCAGGAATGGATCACGATCAGAATCCATCTTGGGCAAACCGCGATCTGAGAGAAGGATCAGGAACTAGGCACTCATCCCGCCGCCCAAATAGCGCATATCTGTTACGGGCAATCATCCGGTACAGCGGGTTCT
The DNA here is from genome assembly GCF_019904295.1 of Ruegeria sp. SCSIO 43209. Taxonomy (NCBI): domain Bacteria; kingdom Pseudomonadati; phylum Pseudomonadota; class Alphaproteobacteria; order Rhodobacterales; family Roseobacteraceae; genus Ruegeria; species Ruegeria sp. SCSIO 43209. The sequence goes on along the minus strand of NZ_CP065359.1, from coordinate 885,291 downwards.
TCAGAAACCTCGGCAGGTATCGACACAAGGACAATACCCGCCACGGACCATATAATGCACGCATCGCAGCGGCAAATGCGTCGAGATTTTGGTGCACCTTTCCTTTGACGATCACCAAATTGGTTTCAAATTCGTCTGTCGGCAGGTTCAGGAGAGTATAAAGCTGCTGCCCAAGCGGTGACTGCGCAGTTGCAAATAGAAATTTCTGATCTCGATCATGGCGCAACATGAAGTGAAAAAACCCTGAACACAGCACGCATTCACCGTCGAAGACGATCAAATCTGTATCGATGGAAAGATAATCAGCCACGAGAGATCAAGAAATAACAAAAGGTTCCCCGTGATGCTGTCACGTCGAATGCGCCGCAGCAATGCGACATGACTGACCAGAAGAATGAGAGGGGCGTGCCGGGGAACCCGTTGAAACGGCTTGGTGGACCGCTCGCTCAGGCTCTGACCTTTTCCCCAAAAGGCGCTGACCCGACAACACCGGTCATGTAGCTATTGGCCAAGGCTACGGACATGGCCATTTCTGCCATATCTTTGTGAGTTGCGGTCAATTCCTGGGTATCAGCACCGAGGCTGGCGCATTGCCACGGTTTGCCGCTAGGGTAACGGTATTACAGTAACGCGTTTTTTGGGCTGGGTGATGGACGTCGACATTTCACGCATTCAATTGCTGACACGGACCCTTGAGGATCACGCAAGCGCGACCGTGGTGGAACAGGTCCTGAGTGACTGCGCATTGACCCGCAGCGATATTGAACCGCCTGCCAAAAGGTACAGCGCCCACAAAGAAGCGCTGTTTGTCCGACACGCCTGCGATGCACTTGGCGATATCACCTTTGGCGCACGGGCGGGTCTGGAATTCAGTTCTTCTTCCAGCATTACGGCCTATATCAGCAAGTACTCTCGTGATCTGAAGCAGGTGATCGAGAATACGGCGCGGTTTCATGGCATTATCGACCCGGCCCTGGCCTTCAATCTGCGCCTTTCAGGTAACGCTGCCTCGCTTGAGGCCGATTGGAAAGACCCGAGCTTTTCCCGCTATCATCGGCGGACCGAGTTCCTGCTGTTTGGCGCGATCGCCCGGATGCGGGCGTTGACTCAGTTGAATCTGAATCCGATTGAGATACGGTTTCAGCACACAGTTGGGCAACACCAAGCCACCTACCAGAAAATCGGAGGTTTCCCAGTTACCTTCGGGGCCGAACGCTTGGAAATCATCCTGTCGCTGCCCTCGCTGGAAACACCGATCCCAACTTACGACCCTAGCCTGCGCGCGCATTTGGTTGAATTTGGCGAACGCCTGCTGGCCGAAAGACAGTCGCCAAGACAGAAAACCCGAGCACAGATCGAAGGGTTGATCACAGATGCGATGCCGGGGGGAATCGTACAGGTGGACGACGCCGCCTCCCAGCTCGGCCTAAGCCCTCGAACATTGGCTCGCCGCCTGGCTGACGAAGGCACTTCATATCGCGAGATTGTTGAAGATTTACGATGTGACCTGGCGCAGACCTTCATCAAGAACGGTATGCATCTGTCCGAAATCTCGTATTCGCTCGGTTATTCCGATCAGGCTGCGTTTTCCACCGCCTTCAAACGTTGGACGGGTCAGGCCCCGACTGCTTTTCGCAAACGTGTCTCTCATCCGCTTTCATGAAGCTAAAAAGTGGCCGGGGGTCATCAGCCCAATCACCTCGCCCCGGCCTGTCCATGAGTGGACAGCGGCGATATAAAGATGGCATCCCGGACTCCTTGCGAATTCCCGCCAATTTGATTTGAAGTTCAGTCATTGTGAGCGGGCGAAAGAAAAAAGCGCCTCGGGATGAGGCGCCTTTCGATTTACTGATCTAGGAAGGACCGCAATTTACGCGACCTACTCGGGTGTTTCAGCTTACGCAGCGCCTTCGCCTCGATCTGGCGGATACGTTCGCGCGTCACGCTGAACTGCTGACCGACCTCTTCCAGCGTGTGGTCGGTGTTCATGCCGATGCCAAAGCGCATCCGCAGAACCCGCTCTTCACGCGGGGTGAGGGAGGCCAGAACCCGTGTGGTGGTTTCCTTGAGGTTTTCCTGAATGGCGCTGTCCAGTGGCAGCACGGCATTCTTGTCTTCGATGAAATCGCCCAGCTGGCTGTCTTCCTCGTCACCGATTGGTGTCTCAAGGCTGATCGGCTCTTTGGCGATTTTCATCACCTTGCGCACCTTCTCAAGCGGCATTTGCAGCTTTTCGGCCAGTTCTTCCGGCGTTGGCTCGCGGCCGATTTCGTGCAGCATCTGACGACCTGTCCGGACCAGCTTGTTGATCGTTTCGATCATATGCACCGGGATACGGATCGTGCGCGCCTGATCCGCGATCGAACGCGTGATCGCCTGACGGATCCACCAGGTCGCATAGGTCGAGAACTTATAGCCCCGGCGGTATTCGAACTTGTCCACCGCCTTCATCAGGCCGATGTTACCTTCCTGAATAAGATCAAGGAATTGCAGGCCGCGGTTCGTGTACTTTTTGGCAATCGAGATCACCAGACGCAGGTTGGCCTCGACCATTTCCTTCTTGGCTTGCCGCGCCTCTTTCTCACCCTTCTGAACCTGCTGCACGATGCGGCGGAATTCAGGGATATCGAGACCAACATATTGGCCGACCTGCGCCATGTCGTTGCGCAGTTCCTCAACCTTTTCGGTCGAGCGTTCGATGAACATCTGCCAGCCCCGGCCCGGCTTCTCGGCCATTTCAGCCAACCAGTTCGGATCCAGCTCGCGCCCACGATACGCATCGATGAACTCGCGACGGTTGATGCGAGCCTGGTCAGCCAGTTTCACCATCGAGCTGTCCAGTGACATAATGCGCCGGTTGATGCCATAGAGCTGGTCAATCAGAGCTTCGATCCGGTTGTTGTGCAGGTGAAGACCATTCACCAGTTCAACAATCTCAGCGCGCAGCTTCTGATAGGTTTCTTCGTCCTTCGCGCTGAAAGTGCCATCCTCATTCAGCGTGGCAGAAATCCGGCTGTCCTGCATTTCGGACAGCATTGCGAAGTCGGTCGAGATGCGTTCCAGCGTGGTCAGCACCTGATCCTTCAGCGCTGCTTCCATCGCGGCCAGGGACATGTTGGCCTGATCGTCGTCATCATCGTCATCATCATTGGCAATCGGGTTGCCGTCAGCGTCAAGCTCCGGCCCCTCATCCTTGGCAGGCTTGGCCGCCTGCACCGATGAGGTATCGACAACCGGCTCTTCAACCTCGCCGTCTTCATCCATCTGGTTGCCGAAAGTGGTTTCCAGATCGATGACGTCCCGCAGCAGAATGTCTTCGGACAAAAGTTCGTCATGCCAGATGGTGATCGCCTGGAAGGTCAGCGGGCTTTCGCACAGACCAGCGATCATGGTGTTCCGACCGGCTTCAATCCGCTTGGCGATAGCAATCTCGCCCTCGCGGCTCAGCAGTTCGACTGAACCCATCTCGCGCAGATACATGCGTACGGGGTCATCGGTGCGATCCAGCTTTTCGGTTGCGGCACCAGCCAGCGCAACCTCGCGCGGGCCTTCGGTGGTGACCAGTTCGGTCGAACCTTTGTTTTCTTCTTCTTCGGCTTCTTCATCTTCGATGATGTTGATGCCCATCTCGGACAGCATCGACATAACATCTTCGATCTGTTCCGAGCTGACCTGATCAGGCGGCAGAACCTGATTGAGCTGGTCGTAGGTGATGTAACCTTTCTCGCGAGCCTCGGCGATCATCTTCTTGACCTGGGCCTGGCTCATGTCCAGCGAGATTTCCTGTTCCTGCTCGTCGGATTTGCGGTCTTCGTTCGTATCCTTGGCGGCCATTCAATGCTCCTGCAGGGATGGGTGATTCGTTTGAACCGAATCATTAGCGCGTAGAAGTGATTCGGCCACCCGTTTACCCGTTTTTCTTTTCCAGTGCCTTACGAAAACACCACTTCATCGATGTTTCCGTTCGAATTTGATGCCAGACGTGATGGCCTCAAACGCGTCTTTCTCATCGCGGTTGATTCGCGCACCATTGTCGGCGATGTCGAAAACGGCCCTGTCTTCGTTCTGGCTGCGGCTTGTACGGTTGCGCTCTTCGGCGGCTTGCGCCAGCCGATATGTCAGCGCCTCATCGGCCAGATCAGACAATTCCTCTGCCGCTTCGGCAATCTCAGCATCCAACCCCCGGAGCGCTTTGATCTTTGCGAGTTCCTCGGCCAGCGTCATCTCGGCCTTTTCAACGTCGCCCGGTTTGTACACACAGGGGATCACTGCGACATGGCGAAGGGCCAGCAGGTTTTCAAGGGGTTCCGGTCCCAAAGTTTGCATGATGTGATCCTGCAGATTGTCCGGATCGTCGATGGCATGGCGCAGGATTGCTCCCCGCAAGGCCGCATGATCAGGGTCGTGGCAATCCATTTCTTCCAGCTGAGTTTCGAATTGCACGACAACTTGTGGATTCAGGATGGCAATCGCGAGAATTGCCGCTTCGCGCAGTTGAATATCCGCATTCTCAGCCGAGGCCAGAAATGACGCCCGTGCGCCTGGCGTGGCAGGCTGTGCCTGCGGCTGCCATTTTCCGCGCGGTTGCCACGGACGATTTTGCGATTGTCGCTGTGGGCGAAACAATTGCCAGCGCAGGTCCTTAATTTCCTGCCCGTAGTGCGATCGGATCGAGGGGTCGCGGATCAGCTTGATCTTCTCTCGCAGGGATTTATCCAGCGCCGCTTTGCGTTCGGGGCTGTCAAAGACCTTGCCTTCCGTCTCGCGTTGCCAGAGCAGTTTGACCATCGGGATTGCAGCATCCAGCACATCCTGCACCGCCCCCGAACCTTCGGCGCGCAACAGATCGTCGGGATCCTTGCCTTCGGGCATCAGGGCAAAACGCAAGGATTTGCCCGCTTCCAGCAACGGCAGTGCCAAATCGACCGCTCGCATCGCCGCGCGCAGCCCTGCCGTATCGCCGTCCAGAGCGATGATCGGCTCGTCAGAGATGCGCCAAAGTAGTTGCAACTGATGCTCGGTAATCGCAGTCCCCAATGGCGCAACCGACGCGCCAAACCCGGCCTCAGCCAAAGCGATCACGTCCATATAGCCCTCGGCCACAACCAAAGGCTGCCCCTTGCCTGCCGCCTGTCGTGCGGGGCCATGGTTGTAGAGGCTGCGGCCTTTGTCGAACAGTTCGGTCTCGGGCGAGTTCAGGTATTTGGCGTTGTCATTGGGATCCATCGCCCGGCCACCAAACGCAATGCACCGCCCGCGCGGGTCGCGGATCGGGTACATGATGCGGTTGCGGAATGTGTCATAGGGCTTTTTGCCCTTGTTCGAAGGTTTCGCCAGCCCGGCCCCAAGGATCAGGTCCTCGGAGACATTCTTACCGGTTAGATGATCCCACAGAGTCTGCCAGCCCTCGGGTGCGAAACCGATTTCCCAACGGTCCAGCGCCTTCGCGTCAAGACCGCGACGTGTCAAATAATCACGTGCCGCCGCCCCTGCCCCAGTCTTGAGTTGCAAACGAAAGAACTGCACAGCCTGTTCCATCACCTCGGCCAGCTGTGAACGGCGGTCCTGCTTTTCCTGCGCCTTGGGATCACGCGCGGGCATCGGCATCCCGGCCTCGCGCGCCAGAATTTCCACGGCTTCTATGAAAGAGACATTCTCGGTCTCTTTCACAAAACTGATCGCGTCCCCTTTGGCGTGGCAGCCAAAGCAATAATAGAATCCCTTTTGGTCATCGACGTGGAACGAGGCGGTCTTTTCGTGATGAAATGGGCAAGGCGCCCACATATCCCCCTTGCCCTGATTGGATTTGCGCTGGTCCCACATGACCTTACGCCCAACAACCTGAGACAGGCTGAGGCGCGTGCGCAGTTCATCCAGAAATCCGGGGGGCAAAGACATGGGTCAAACCTGCCAGAAATGAAAACGCGCGCCAAGGGGATGGCGCGCGGTTGTCCACAGAGAAATGATCTGACTGTGGATTATTGTTGTAAACACAACTCCAGCCACGCAGCTCCGAGATCCTTCTTACGCACGTCGCGCATCTTTTGCTCATATACCCAAGGCGTGATCAGCGGAACAGCGGCATTGTAGTTCTCGGGCCAGGTAGGACCACTGTCGGCCACCGCCTGCGCCACATCGCGTTCCTTGACCCGGTCAAGTCGTGCTTTCTGTATCGCGGCAACAACGTCGGCCTGATACTTGCAGCTCTGTTCCTTGGTTTCCTGTGCAACCACTGGCGTGGCCAGCACGGCCGCAACGATGGCGATACGCAACATGGGGATCTCCGAAGATTCGTTTCTATCAGCGCAGCTTACCCGCGCGCGGCGATGCCTTCCATCGCCCTTTTCAAATCGTGAACCAGTGTCTCAGCCATGGATCGGAAGACCATGATCTGAAACGTGTTCTCCCCAACGCGCGTGATCGAAGCGGTCATGTGGAACAGCAGGGTCCGGGCGGAGTGGCCGCGCTTGAAGTTCGCCTTACGCAGATCAACAGGCACTACGCGCGCCAGTACGTCTTCGACATCAGCACCCTCTAACCGGACCACAGCCCAGGCATCTGATTGGTCCACAATGGCCGCATTCTCGGTCAGGGTCGCATCAGGAGACGGCCCGATCAGCATCGCATGCGCCGGGCCGAACCAGATCGCCCGCGCGCCAGCCTTACCCGTTGCGCGGTTGGCCGACGGATAAGCCATCCCATGCGCTGCTTTCAAAGCCTCCGATAGCGCCTTTTGCTTACCCTTGAAAGGTGAGATCGAATGGATCGCGCCCGCATCCTCTTCGCTGAGCGTTACAGAGCCGAAGGTCAAAGGCAGCAACCCGTCGCAGGGTGTTTTGGCGGTCAGATTATCCACGGACGCGCCCTCCTTCGGGGTCAAAGAAAACCGGGTTCACCACTTCACACAGGGTTGTCACGCCGCGCAGATGATCGACCATTTTCACGATTTCTCCATACCTCTCAGGCCCGTCCGCCAGGAAGCCCAAGCCCAACATCGTTTCCAGCGTCGGGGAATAACACACGGAGGTCAGATAGCCCTGATCATTGATGCGCACCGGCTCGGCCTCTTCCCGGTAAAGATGCGCACCCGCCAGCAATTCCTTGCTTTCGCCAATGGGTTTGAGCCCGACCAACCGCTCGCGCCCCGGCTCTTCAAGCCCTGGACGTTGCGACATGGTTTTGCCGATGCAATCCTTCTTCTGCGACACCATCCGACCCATGCCGATATCATAGGCAGTTGTCCGTCCGTGGATCTCGGAATGCGTAATAAAGCCCTTTTCGATGCGAAGAACGTTCAGCGCTTCCATCCCATAAAGACCACCGCCCAGTGTCTCAGCCCGCTCGGTCAAAATATCGAACAGGGTCGCGCCATAGCGCGCAGGCACAGCGATTTCATATGCATGCTCGCCCGAGAACGAGATCCGGAACAAACGCCCCTGCACACCCAGCACCGAGATCGATCCGCAAGCCATGAAGGGCCAGCTTTCTTCATCAAGAGGTGTGTCCAGCAGATCGTTCAACAATTCACGCGATTTTGGTCCGGCCACGGCAAACTGTGCCCACTGTTCAGTGACCGAGATGCACGAGACATCCAGATCAGGGCGCAGTCCCTGATGAACGAACTCCAGATGCTTCATTACATCGCCAGCACCTGCTGTGGTGGTGGTCATCAGGTAATGCGTCTCTCCCAGCCGCGCGGTGGTGCCATCATCCATGACGAATCCATCCTCACGCAACATCAGGCCATATCGCGTTCGGCCAACTTTGAGGGTCGAGAACATGTTCGTATAAACGAAGTCCAGAAACGCCCCCGCATCCGGCCCCTGTATGTCAATCTTGCCAAGCGTCGAGACATCGCACACCCCGACGGCCTGACGCACCATGTTGACCTCACGGTCACAGGATTGCCGCCACGTGGTTTCTCCACCCTTTGGGAAATAGCTGGGGCGATACCACAACCCGGCCTCAACCAACGGAGCTTTCCGCGCTACGGTCGCTTTGTGCGAAGTGATAAAGCGTTGCGGCTTGAAACCCTTGCCTTCAGCCCCAGCACCCAGCGCGGCAATGGCGATAGGAGAATACGGAGGGCGGAACGTCGTGGTTCCGGTTTCGGGTATCGCGCGCCCGGTGACGTCCGCTAGAATGGCCAACGCCGCCACGTTCGAATTCTTGCCCTGATCCGTCGCCATACCTTGCGTCGTATAGCGCTTCATGTGCTCGACTGACCGGAAGTTCTCAGTCGCGGCCTGTTTGACGTCTTTCACTGTAACATCGTTCTGGAAATCCAGCCACGCGCGCCCTTTGCCGGGAACGGCCCAAAGCTGCGTGATCTCGTATGGCGTATCCTCGGCCTGCGGTGGCACAGTCTTCGTGGCCTTGTAGCCAAGATCGCCAAGTACGCCTTTGGCTGCCTCAATCCCTTCACGAAGGCAGGCTGTAGTTGAGAAAGATCCGTTGCACGCACCCGCTGTCACCATGCCCGGCACGGCCCCTGGCGTTGGCACAAAGGCTTCGATCTCACGCTTCCAGATCGGGCGGCTATTCATGTGACACGTTAGATGAACCGAAGGATTCCAGCCCCCTGTCATGGCAAGGCAATCCGTGTGTATCCGTTCTTCTCCACTGGCACGGCGCACTGTAATCGCCTCCAGCCCTTTACGGCCCGAACTGTTACAAACTTGCGCCCCGCGTAGAACCTCGTAGTCGTCAGACAAGGGCGCGTCATGGCGGCTATCGATCACAGCCGCCACATGGACACCAGCATCCAACAAATCACGAGCAGTGCGATGGATATCGTCAGTATTTCCGAAGATCGTCACATTGCGGCCCGGGCTGACACCCCATCGGTTTAGATACGCCCGCACCGCGCCAGCAGTCATGATCCCCGGGCGATCATTGTTGCGGAATGCGACCGGGCGCTCCAGCGCGCCTGCCGCCAGAACTGACCGCTTGGCCACGATCCGCCAATAGGTTTCCAACGGCGCCCCGTTGGGGCGGTGATCCGTATGGTGAAAAACGCGTTCCAACGCCGCAAAGGTACCTTGGTCATAGGCACCTGCGATAGTGGTCCGGGTCATGATGCGGACATTGTCCATCGCGGCCAACTCGGCCAGCACTTCGTCAACCCAATCGGGACCCGGTTTTCCGTCGACCTCATAGGTCTCGGCCAGCAGACGCCCACCCACGCGACTGTTTTCGTCGGCCAGAATGACGTCCGCGCCGGCACGACCAGCGACCAGTGCGGCCATCAGCCCCGCAGGCCCTGCCCCGATAATCAGCAGATCGCAAAAGGCATAAGCGCTTTCGTACTTGTCGGCATTGTCTTCGCCCGACAGTGCTCCCAATCCGGCGGCACGTCGAATGATCGGCTCGTATAGCTTTTCCCAGAAGCTTTTCGGCCACATGAAGGTTTTGTAGTAAAAACCCGCGCCCAAAAACGGGGAAGCCAGATCGTTGATCCCCATCAAATCGACACTCAGGCTGGGCCAGCGATTCTGGCTGCGCGCTTCAAGTCCCGGATAGATCTCTTGCATCGTGGCGCGAATATTTGGTTCTTGTCCTGCGCCTGCCCCCACGGTCATCAGCGCATTCGGCTCTTCGCTGCCTGCGCTCAGCACACCCCTAGGCCGGTGGTACTTGAACGAACGCCCCATCAGTCGTACGCCATTCGCCAAAAGCGCTGAGGTCAGGGTGTCGCCCGCATAGCCGCTATAGCTGGCACCATCGAAAACAAACGGAATCGACTGCGTACGATCGATAAGACCCTTTCCATCGATCCTCATGCCCGCTCCTCCGATGCCGGCTGCGCGTCGATCATCTCATGCGTGACCGTGTTTCGTGTGACCACGATCCAAGTACCGCACCCGCCTTCGTGATACCAAAGCTCTCGTGTCGGCCCTGCCGGGTTTTCCCGTTGGTAGACAAAATCATCCCAAGCCGCCTCACCGGCATCCGGGGCCGGTCGGTCCAGATCCACTGCCGCCCCGCGATAGTAGAATTCGCGCCGATCCCGCTCGCCGCAATATGGACAGGTGATCCTCATAGCCGCGCGCCCTTCTTGATCTTTTCAATAATACCCAAATCCAACATCGCGCCCCTCAATGCAGATTGTGCTGAGAGCCCTTGCCCTCTTCATCGATAATCCCGCGCCCGGTGCGGAAACGATCCAGTCGGAAGCCGGTGGCATTCTCGTGATACCGATCCGTCGCAATCAGATGCGCAAACACGTTCCCCGAACCCGGAACCGCCTTGAACCCGCCATAGTTCCAGCCGGCATTCAGATAGAGCCCGTCGATATCCGTCCGGTCGATGATCGGAGAGCCATCGGGCGACATATCCATGATCCCGCCCCAGGATCGCAGCACCCGCGCCTTGCCGATCATCGGCATCAGCGCCATCCCGGCCTCCATCACGCTTTCGACGGTGGGCAAGTTACCTCGCGCCGCATAGGAGGCGTAAAAATCCAGATCACCGCCAAAGACCAGACCGCCCTTATCTGACTGGCTGATATAGAAATGCCCCATGCCAAACGTCACCACATGATCGATGCAGGGCTTCAGACCTTCGGTCACGAAGGCCTGCAAGACATGGCTTTCAATCGGCAGCCTCATTCCAGCCATCGCCGCCACCTGACCTGAACGCCCGGCAGCAACCATCGCCACCTTCTTGGCCCGGATCGGCCCACGCGAGGTCTGAACACCGCGCACCACGCCATTCTCGATATCAATACCGGTCACTTCGCAGTTCTGGATCAGATCCACGCCGCGCTGGTCCGCTCCGCGCGCATAGCCCCAGGCCACGGCATCGTGTCGCGCTGTACCTCCGCGCGGGTGGTAGAGACCGCCATACAGAGGGAACCTAAGGTCATCGAAATTCAGATAGGGCACCATCCGCCTCAATTCATCGCGATTGAGCAGGATAGCATCGTCACCCTGACTGATCATCATGTTGCCCCGGCGCGCAGCGGCATCACGCTGCCCGTCCGAATGGAACAGGTTGATGATCCCGCGTTGCGAATGCATGACATTGTAGTTCAGATCCTGCTCAAGACCTTCCCACAGCTTCAATGAGTGCGAGTAGAACTCGGAATTGCCCTGCAAAAAATAGTTCGCGCGCACAATGGTGGTGTTGCGCCCGATATTGCCCCCACCGATATAGCCCTTTTCCAGAACAGCGATATTGGTCAGACCATGTTCCTTGGCCAGATAATAGGCCGTGCTCAACCCATGACCTCCGCCGCCGATAATGACGACGTCATATTCGGATTTCGGTTCAGGCTCGCGCCAGTGCGGCGTCCAGCCTTTGTTGCCGGTCAGGCCCTCTTTCAGGACACGTAAGCCGGAGAAACGCATTCAGAACTCCCTACAGGTGTGTCGGCATCAAACCAACTTCACCCAGCAGTAACAACGCCGGAATCCGGTTCCACTCCTGTTTTCGACGAAAACTTGTCGCTGGGCGACTAATCCATTCACTCTGACGACTTCGACCTAAATGAAAAATGGCCAACCCGATGGTTGGCCACTCAAGAATCTTCTGTTGTCTGGGCGCTCAGAGGCCCTTGGCGCGATAGCTTTTTGAGACGCGGTCGATCGCAACGATATAGGCCGCCGTGCGCAGATCGTCGACATCTGCGCGATCATGCCAGACTTCGCTCATCGACTGATAGGCAATGCGCATCGTGTCATCGAGACCAGAACGCACCAGCTCCAACTCGCCAGCGCCCTTTAGGTACTTGGCCTTGAAATCCGGAGACATCGACCAAGCGTCACCCAGATACCGATCCAACCGTTCCAGTTCGCTGACGATCAACTCATGCCGAGCTTCTTCCTGACGCCGCTGCATCCGGCCAAAACGGATGTGGCTGAGGTTTTTGACCCATTCAAAATAGGACACGGTCACACCACCGGCGTTTGCATACATGTCAGGAATGATCACCGTGCCTTTCTTGCGCATGATCTCATCAGCACCCGCCGTGACAGGCCCGTTGGCGGCCTCGATGATCAGTGGTGCCTTAATACGTTCGGCGTTGGATAGGTTTATTACCCCCTCCAGCGCCGCCGGAATCAGGATGTCACACTCGGCTTCAAGTACCGCGCCGCCCTCGGCGGAATGCGTGGCGTCGGGATAGTCCTTCACGCCGCCATGCTTGACGATCCACTGCCGCACGGCTTCTACGTCGATGCCATCGGGATTGTACAGTGCGCCATCCCATTCGATGATGCCGACCACACGCGACCCGTCTTCCTCGCTGAGGAACTTGGCTGCGTGATAGCCCACGTTACCCAATCCCTGCACGACGACGCGCTTTCCGTCCAGCGTGCCTGACAAGTTCGCCTTCTTGACGTCTTCCGGGTTTCGGAAGAATTCGCGCAACGCGTATTGGATGCCGCGCCCGGTTGCTTCGACCCTGCCCGCGATGCCTCCCGCGTTCAGCGGTTTACCTGTCACACAGGCTCGCGCGTTGATATCGGTCGTATTCATCCGCGCATATTGGTCAGCCATCCACGCCATTTCGCGCTCGCCTGTTCCCATATCGGGCGCAGGCACGTTCTGTGAGGGGTTGATCAGATCGCGCTTTGCCAGCTCATAGGCAAAACGACGCGTGATCTGTTCCATCTCATGTTCTTCATACTGGCGAGGATCAATGCAAAGGCCCCCTTTCGAGCCACCAAAGGGCGCTTCGACCAGTGCACACTTGTAAGTCATGAGCGCAGCGAGCGCTTCGACCTCATCCTGGTTCACCGCCAAGGCATAGCGAATGCCACCCTTTACCGGCTCCATATGTTCCGAATGAACCGAACGATATCCGGTAAAGGTGTGGATCTGCCCCCGCAGACGCACCCCGAACCGAACGGTGTAGGTGGCATTACAAACCCGTATCTTCTCTTCTAGCCCGGGCGGCAAATCCATCAGAGACGCCGCTCTGTTGAACATCAAATCAACACTCTCACGAAAGCTGGGTTCTTTAATGCCGGTCATAAAATCCTCCGTGCCGGTAGACGAGATACGTCATGACTTTTTGTCGCACTGCTTGCCAAATACCGCAATCAGTAACTGCACGTATTTTCATCAGTTTGTGAACTTTACTTTTCAGCTCCATTGGTGAGTCGGGCGTTAACGAAAGCCGCGCGATTGTCCAAAGGCGCGAAACAAAACCACCAATAACACCGGGAATAAAGCTGAATCTCGTTAAAAACGAGCAGCATAGTGTCCACTGCGCCCAAATCTCGCCACGATCCGTGGGTAAATTATTAAAGTTGCGAAGTGCTGGCATCAGTGTGTCTGATCGACCGAGGAACCAATTATGCGCAAGTTTGATTTGAAGGCCCAATTCAACCGTCTCTGCCGCGAAAACAGTTGTTCGCGGCACTTGCGGCACTTTGTTTCTTCGACAGAAGGCACGATGACGATCCTTGCCCTTTTCCTGATCGTGATAGTCTTCACCGTGGCCGGGTTCGCGGTCGACGTCATGCGGTATGATCGCGAAAGGGTAAGGCTACAATACGCACTGGACCGCGCGGTCCTTGCCGCAGCTGACCTGGACCAAGAGCTTTGCCCACGGGTCGTGGTGAATGATTACATTCGCAAAGAAGGTTTCGATACGAATATCATCAAAAATATCAAGGTCGAGCCCGAGACATGCACGACAAACGACGACGGAACCGTGACTCAGGTTGCAGAACTTGAAGGAAAGCGGAAAGTCGAAGCCAGCGCCGACATGAGCATTGAGACACACTTCATGAAATGGAGTGGCGTCGATTACATTGATACAACCGCCACCAGCATCGCCGAAGAATCGATTGGTAACGTCGAAATTTCATTGGTTCTGGACGTCTCGGGTTCGATGCGCGGGACAAAGCTGACCAACCTCAAAAGTGCCGCTGAGGACTTTATCGATGAGATGATCCTGAAATCTGAAGATGGTAGATTGTCGATCTCAATCGTGCCCTACTCGGAACAGGTGTCGGTGCCTGACTACCTTATGAATGCTTTGAACACGATCGGGGCTAACGAAAGGGCCAATTGCATCGATTTCCAGGCTTCGGACTACACAACGACCGATTTCAACTATTACGACATCGTGGACGACGAAGGAAACATCATCACAAAAGGGGATTATGTCCCGCAAACTCTTCATTTCAAGGATAATGGCTCCAGCGACAAAAGGTTCAGCGACACGTTGGTAACCAGCAATACGTGCCGTCTTGAAACCACCACAGATCGGCGAGAGATGACGGTAATCCAGAATGATCCTGACATTCTGAAAGGTCAGATCCAGAATCTTGTGGCAAGCGGCTGGACTTCGATCGATGTGGGCCTCAAGTGGGGTCTAACTTTGCTTGACGATAGTATCCAACCGCTGATCGCTCAGATTGCAGACAGTTCAGAAATTCCGGACTCGTTCGCGATTCGGCCAGCCCCTAACAAGACCACGGACACCCTCAAGGTTCTGGTGCTGATGACGGATGGCGAAAACACTTATCAGCACAAAGTGAATCCGCCTTATAATGACGGCCCCTCGGACATCTATTGGAATGAAGATGCCGAAACGTATTCTATCTACGATGAAGAGTATGACCGCTGGGCTTGGCCTAATGTCGCCACAACTGTGCGGGACAGTTCGTACAGGCGCTGGACCCGCGACAAATACCAAGATCATGCCCATGGCAATGGGACTTATATGCGCTACCGCTGTACGGATTACTACAACGGCACCTGCTATTCGATGGATCGATCGCAAACACGCGAAGACTCCGAAGGGCTTTCAACAGATTCCGATCCGGTAGAACTGGAATGGCCTGATGTCTGGGCGCATACTGAAAAATACGCAATTCGGAATATGTTGCGTCACGCTTATGGCTGGGATCGCGGCGAAGAATTTGCAGCTGACTCCACGACCGAAATTGGTCCTTCGACCAAAAATCCAAATGTTGTAGATCTCTGCGAAGAAGCTGAAGAAGATAATGTCATCATCTTCTCGATCGCTTTTGAGGCACCCTACGGTGTTAAGCAGATGCTGAAAGACTGCGCGATCAAACCTGCCCGTTACTATGAAGCGACCGGCAATCAGATTGAACGCGTCTTCGATTCAATCAGCACCTCCATTCAAAACCTGAGGCTGACCCAATGACAAAGACACTGCGGAATCGGCTTCGGAGATTTCGAAAGAATGAGGATGGAAACTCGTCTATCGAGTTTATCTTCTGGTTTCCATTCTTCCTGTATGTCGCTTATTCAGGCATGGATCTGGGATTGCAATCCTTCCACCATGCCGATCTTGAACGATCTCTGGATATGACAATTCGGGAGGTTCGGCTTAATCGCCTTCCTGAAGGGGAAGATGAATGGGATCACGCGCTGCTGAAGAAAATGATCTGCGACGAAGCGCTGATAACCAATTGCTCGGAAAACCTCGCGCTCGAGATGAAGTCCATTGATCCGCGGGTCGGCAATCAGTTGGATCCAACCCCCTATTGCGTCGACACTCCGGAGACAATTCGTAAGCCGGACGAAGTTGTTTTTGAACAAGGGACTTCAAATGAGCTTATGATTATCCGCGCCTGTCTTGAGGTTTCACCTGTTTTTGGGCTTTCGATGCTGAGCGGCATTGCGAAGCAGGACAACGACGGCCAATGGGAATTGCAGGCGACGACCGTATTTGTTCATGAACCATTTGGTGGTTCATCAGCTGATCCTGACGATTCATCTGACACAACAGTGGATGTGGCCGATGCCTCGAACTAACAAAGAAAATCGCAACCTTCCCAAGGCACTGCTGAACCGCTTTCTCAAACGAGAAGACGGCGCCTTATCGGTCGAGGCAATGCTGATATTGCCGCTGCTGTTCTGGTCAATGTTTGCGTCTTACACCTATTATGACAGCTATCGCCAAAGCGCGATCAACATCAAAGGAGCCTACGCAGTTGCGGATGTGCTCTCACGCGAAGCTGAAGATGTTAACGCCGCGTATATCAACACTATGTACGACCTTCTGGAAAACATGGTTGATACCAGAGCACCGGTCTCGATGCGTGTGACCTATCTGACCTATGATGGTGATAACGATCTCCACGATGTTCTATGGTCCTGCGTGCGGGGCACTGGATATCAGAAATGGACCGACGCAGAGATCGTGAAAATCAAACAACGGCTTCCGGTAATGCCTGATAACGGCTCAATGATACTGGTCGAAACCAACAATACATACAAAGCGCCATTCCAGATGGCATTCAAATTTGCTGACTTTGAAATGGATAATCTGGTCTTCACACACCCGCGTGTTTTCGACCAGATCGTCAATACCGACCCTGCTTGCTTGGGTGTCTAACTCTTTTCAGCAAGCATCGCCGACAGCATTTCCGACATGTATTTGGTCTCGGCGGCGGCTGTCATGCCGCCTATGCCAATCCTTCGTCCGACACGCCACCAAAGACCGGGCGCCCACTGGTTTGAGCTTCGTGCATGAGTGATTACCAAGAAGCCATTTGATGGCTTAAATGCGAACACGCCCCGGTCTACGCCTTCGACATCCTCGATATTGCAGATCACCTGCCCCGAGCCTGTGCGCAATTGGGATTGGGTCAGCTCGATCCTGTCTTCGGTCGCGTACCACATGCGACGGGCTAACCAGAACGCAGCTGCCCCGGAAACCAGTAAGAAGACCTGCCAGCCTAACTCAGGCGGCGATGCCAACGCGACGTAAATGACCAACGCCCCGACCGTGACCAGCATCCCTACCCCAGTCCAGCGCCGCGGTGCCGAGGCCGCGACTGTAGCCAGCACTTCTTCTTGCATATTGTTCTCCTGATTGTCCGCCCGCTTTAACCGCTTTGATACGCAAAGGACAGCACCGCGTCACCTGTCTGAGCATCTTCGCACAGCTTCAGTGTTCCTGCGCAAATTGACTGCCTCAGGCCGACGCATAAGTTCCGGTCAAAGGATCAGGAGGCGTTTATGTCACTCAGACCAACTTTGGAATTCCGCAAGGCGGTCCCGACAATGGAAGGCGCGGGCGTCAAATTGCACCGGGCGTTTGGGTTTCAGGACCCGTCGGAACTGGACCCGTTTCTGCTGTTCGATGATTTCCGGAATGACAACCCATTGGACTATATGGCCGGTTTTCCGTGGCATCCGCATCGGGGCATCGAAACGATCACTTATGTCCTGTCCGGTACAGTCGAACACAGCGACTCGCTGGGCAATAGCGGCACGCTGGGTGCCGGAGATGTCCAGTGGATGACCGCCGGGTCAGGTATCCTGCATCAGGAAATGCCCAAGGGGTCGGCCAGCGGTCAGATGCATGGGTTCCAGCTGTGGGGCAATCTGCCATCAGATCAGAAAATGGCCACCCCGCGCTATCAGGACGTTCAAAGCACTGATATTCCAGAAATCATCGATGATGATGGGACAAAGGTCCGTGTGATTGTCGGTACATTCTGGGGACGTACCGGCCCAGTGGACGGTATCGCTGCCGATCCGCAATACCTGGATATCAGCATACCGGCAGGGGTGAAAAAAACCATTCCGATCGACACATACCGCCGGGCCTTCGCCTATATCTTTGAAGGCAGCGCTGCCTTTGCGGATGCGTCTCAGCCAACTGGAATTCTTCTAGAGAAAGAGATCGCCGGGCAAGAGGTCAACATCCGCGACATGTCAGGAGACAGGACGTTGGTTCGGTTCGGGACCGGAGACGAAATCACGGTTCAGGCCGGGCCCGAGGGTGTACGGTTTCTTTTGATCTCGGGCGCTCCGATCGATGAACCCGTGGCGTGGCATGGCCCGATCGTGATGAATACGCAGGCAGAATTACAGCAAGCGTTTCGGGAGTTGCGGAACGGAACGTTCATCCGCCCGGCCCACTAAGGGCTGGTCAGGCGGTAACCGCTTTGCGGACCATGTCCCAATACACCTGCTCGACCTCATCCAGCGACAGGCGGCCGCCGCTGCGATACCAAGTGATCACACCATTCAGCATGGCGATCACCGCCAAGGTAGCGATCTTGGTATCGGAGACCGAAAATTGACCCGATTGCTGCCCGTTACGCAGAATATGCTCTAACGAGTCCTCGTAACGGCGGCGCAAGGCCTCGATTTCGGCAAAATTTTCGGGGTTCAGATTGCGCAGCTCCATATAAGCGATGAACACCTCGTCGGGACGCTGCAGGTGAAAACGGATGTGGAACCCGACAAACTGACGCAACGCATCTTGTGGATCATCAAACCGGTCGAGATCGTCATAGGCGGCCATCAGATCCTGCATGTGATCGCGCATCAGCCGAAACAGCAGGCTCTGCTTGTCGGGCGTGTAATTATAGAGTGCCCCAGCCTGCACCCCCACCTCGCCTGCGATCTGCCGCATTGAAACCGCGGCATAGCCATGACGGGCAAACAGCCCCAGTGCGGCCTCACGAATGCGGGGGCCGGTTATATCGGAATGAGAACCTTGTGTACGCGCCATGCTTCGATCGTATCTGAACAGACGTTCAGATAGAACCCCGCTTGAACCATTCCGACAAAACGTGCATCACGGGATACACGCTGCGACCCGAAGGACTGCGATGAAGCTTTTGCTGCCCATTCTCTTTGTGCTGGCCACCGCCGGCTGCGCAAATATCCCAGAGTTGGAAGGCAGCGAAACCGCCGCATTGCGCAAGGCACCCTACCCCAAGCTTATTGCTTTAGATCCCGCCCTCGGTCCTCCGACCGATCCAATCAGCGAAGCGGAAGAGGTAGAAGAAGACCTGACAGCACGCAGCGAAGCGTTGGCGGAAAAGGCCGAAGCGCTGCAGAATGCCGAGATTAACTAGGATTTCGGTCACGTCACTAGCTCCAAAAGATTAGACGGATTGCACCCCTGCCTCGAACCCGCTAAGGCAGCCCGCAAAGGACACTTCGCCATCGCGGGCGGTATTGCGAGCAGAAAGGACCCAAGGGAATGACACAGGCGCTGAGGCTTGGAATTGCCGGATTGGGAACCGTTGGCGTGGGTGTGGTTAAAATTGTGCGTCGTCATGCCGATTTGTTGCACGCCCGCACCGGGCGTCGCATCGAGATCACCGCAGTTTCGGCCCGTGATGCCAGCAAGGACCGTGGCGTAAACCTCTCGGATTATGCATGGGAAACCGATCCCGTTGCATTGGCCAAACGCGAAGACATCGATGTTTTTGTCGAACTGATGGGCGGCGAGAACGGCCCCGCGAAAGCTTCGGTCGAGGCGGCGCTGAACAGTGGCAAGGATGTCGTCACCGCAAACAAGGCACTGCTGGCGATTCATGGGCAGGAACTGGCGGAATTGGCCGAAGCCGCAGGTCGTGTCATTCGCTTCGAAGCGGCTGTCGCGGGTGGTATCCCGGTAATCAAATCTCTGACCGAAGGACTGGCGGGTAACGAGATCACGCGTGTCATGGGCGTCATGAACGGTACCTGCAACTATATTCTGACCCGGATGCAATCGCAGGAGTTGGGCTATAACGCCCTGTTCGAGGAATGCGCGCAGCTTGGCTATCTTGAAGCCGATCCGAATCTGGATGTTGGCGGCATCGACGCGGCGCACAAACTGGCGCTGCTGTCTTCGATTGCCTTTGGCACCAAGCCGAATTTCGATGGGATCGAGATCGAGGGCATTCAGCATATTAGCCTCGATGACATCCATCAGGCCCACGACATGGGGTATCGCATCAAGCTGTTGGGTGTAGCACAGCGAACGGCGCGCGGACTGGAACAGCGGATGCAACCCTGTCTAGTGCCGAGCAATTCTCCGCTAGGTCAGTTGGAAGGCGGAACAAACATGGTTGTGCTGGATGGGGACGCAGTTGAACAAATCGTTCTGCGCGGCCCCGGTGCCGGTGAAGGTCCCACTGCCAGCGCGGTGATGGGCGACGTTTGCGATCTGGCGCGAGGCTTGCATATACCGACATTTGGCCGCCCTGCGACGACCCTACAAGACGCAGCCTCCGCCGTTACTGGCTTACCTGCACCCTACTATCTGCGGCTCGGTCTTCTGGACAAGCCCGGCGCTCTGGCAAAGGTCGCGGCGATTCTGGGCGATGCTGGCGTCTCGATCGACCGGATGCGGCAGTATGGGCACACAGAAAGCACAGCGCCCGTGCTGATCGTGACCCACAAAACCACGCGGGCGACGCTGGACCATGCACTGGATGGCCTGCGCGCCACCGATGTGGTGGCCGGAGAACCCGTCGCCCTGCGTATCGAACAAGTCTGACCCCTTGCGGCCTATGCTGCGCGCAGGCTATGCCGGATAAAACGCCTTAGCTGACCAAAGGATATGCGAAGATGAACGCTGCCAAGATCGATTTCAACGACCGCCTGCTGTCTCTGGGCCTTGCACGGGTGGCAGAACAGGCCGCGCTGGCGTCCGCCTCTCTGGTTGGCCGGGGTGATGAGAAAGCTGCCGATCAGGCTGCCGTCAACGCTATGCGTGAACAACTGAACCTTCTGGACATTGAGGGTGTCGTTGTCATTGGTGAGGGCGAGCGTGATGAAGCGCCGATGCTCTATATCGGCGAAGAGGTTGGCACTGGTAACGGCCCGGGCGTAGACATTGCGCTGGACCCGCTTGAAGGCACAACCCTGACCGCCAAGGATATGCCTAACGCGCTGACTGTCATTGCCATGGGCCCGCGCGGCTCAATGCTACACGCTCCGGACGTATACATGGACAAACTGGCCATTGGTCCGGGCTTTCCCGAAGGTGTCGTAAGCTTGGACATGAGCCCGCGCGAGCGAGTTGAAGCGCTGGCCAAGGCCAAAGGCTGCGAGCCTGCGGATATTACCGTATGCATATTGGAGCGTCCTCGCCACGAAGCGATGATTGCTGAAGTCCGCGATACCGGTGCGTCGATCCGCCTGATCACAGATGGCGACGTCGCAGGTGTGATGCATTGCGCCGAAAGCGAAGTGACCGGCATCGACATGTATATGGGTCAAGGTGGCGCGCCCGAGGGTGTGCTTGCCGCAGCCGCGCTGAAATGCATGGGCGGTCAGATCTTTGGCCGCCTGTTGTTCCGTAATGACGACGAACGTGGCCGGGCGGCCAAAGCGGGCATCACCGATCTGGACCGTGTTTATGCGCGCGACGAGATGGTAACGGCGGATGTAATCTTTGCCGCTACTGGGGTCACCGGAGGCTCACTGCTGCCGCGCATCAAGCGGGAACCGGGTTGGGTTGAAACAACGACGCTGCTCATGCGATCAAAAACGGGCTCGGTGCGGCGGATGTCCTACCGCACGCCGATGTGGCCACACAACGAAGCATAGCGGCTTGCGCCAGCGCCTTCAGCAAGAGTATTCATAAAAGACCAAGAGGCCGGATCCGCAGGGGTCCGGCCTTAGTGCATGAGGTGAGATGTGGCATTTCTGGGCGTAGAGCAATCTCTGACGGGGCGACGCTGGATCGGACCGGGGATTGAGGTCGAGCGGTCAGCAGAAATGATGGCGCAGCAGACAGATCTGCCTCGCGCCGTCTGTCAGGTTTTGGCACGGCGCGGTGTACCGGTGATGGAGGCCGCCGGTTTCCTGGAACCCAAGTTGAAGGAACTGCTGCCCGACCCGCGATCGATGAAAGATATGGACGTCGCTGCGGCCCGGTTTCTACAGGCTGTGCGCAAGCGCCAAAAGATCGCAGTGTTTGCTGACTATGATGTGGACGGGGGCAGTTCGGCTGCGTTGTTGTTGGTGTGGCTGCGCCAGATGGGGCTTGCCGCGACGCTTTATGTGCCCGACCGGATTGATGAAGGCTATGGGCCAAATGTGCCTGCAATGCAGGAACTTGCGGCTAGCCATGACCTGATCATCTGCGTGGATTGCGGAACGCTGAGCCACGAACCTATCGCGGCGGCGAAGGGTGCGGATGTGATCGTTTTGGATCACCATTTGGGTGCAGAAACCCTGCCGGATTGCGTCGCCGTGGTGAACCCGAACCGACAGGACGAAAGCGGCGATCTGGGCTATCTCTGCGCTGCTGCGGTGGTGTTCCTGATGCTGGTCGAGGCGGGTCGTCAGTTGCGTGAGGCCGGGGCCAAGGGGCCGGATCTGATGGCAATGCTCGATCTGGTGGCGCTGGCCACGGTGGCGGACGTTGCGCCGTTGATCGACGCCAACCGGGCGCTGGTTCGACAGGGCCTGAAAGTGATGACCCAAAGGCAAAGGCCTGGTTTGGTCGCGTTGTCAGACGTGGCGCGCATGGATACCGCGCCCAACAGCTATCATCTGGGGTTTCTGCTGGGGCCGCGCGTCAATGCTGGCGGTCGCATTGGTCAGGCTGATCTTGGCGCGCGGCTGCTGAGCACGGACTCGATCACTGAGGCCGAAGCCTTATCCGAGCGGCTGGATGCCCTGAATTCGGAACGGCGCGAGATCGAAAACGCGGTCCGCGCGGCGGCTTTGGCGCAAGCCGAGGACCGTGGGTTGGATGCGCCGCTGGTCTGGGCCGCAGGCGACGGTTGGCATCCCGGGGTGGTAGGTATCGTTGCTTCGCGGCTGAAAGAGTCGGCAAACCGGCCCGCTATCGTGATCGGGTTCGACGGGGATGAGGGCAAAGGTTCAGGCAGGTCGATCTCGGGCGTTGATCTGGGCGCGTCGATCCAGCGACTGGCTGCCGAAGGGCTGCTAGTCAAGGGTGGTGGCCACAAGATGGCGGCCGGTCTCACGGTGATGCGTGATCAGTTGGAGCCTGCAATGTCGCGCCTGTCCGAGCTTCTGGCCAAGCAGGGTGCAGGCCAAGGCGGTCCCGCCGACTTGAAACTGGACGGGGCGCTGATGCCCGGGGCCGCGACAGTCGATCTGATCGAACAGGTAGAGAAAGCGGGTCCTTTCGGGGCCGGTGCCCCTGCCCCGCGCTATGCGCTGCCTGATCTGCAAGTGCGCTTTGCTAAACGCGTGGGCGAAACACATTTGAAGCTGTCACTTTCGGATGGAATGTCTGGCGGACTGGATGCCATCGCCTTTGGCGCGTTCGACGGCCCGTTGGGGGATCGCCTGTCTAATCACGGCGGCGCGCGGTTCCATTTCGCGGGTCGGCTTGAGGTGAATACCTGGGGCGGACGACAGAGCGTGCAGCTGCGGCTGGAAGACGCGGCAGAAGCTGTCTGACAACCGTTTCAACGCCGCTCAGGAACGGCCAAAAAAGTTTCACAGCCTTGCGTTTTTCGTCTTGCGGGGGGGGAAGGTAAACCGTAAAAGGCCCTCCACAAGCCAGCGTGGCCCGTTCGTCTATCGGTTAGGACGCCAGGTTTTCAACCTGGAAAGAGGGGTTCGATTCCCCTACGGGCTACCAGCTTGAAATTTTGCCTATTTCCCAATAGGTTAGCGTTGGCTAACCTAGGGATTTCGTAGGTTAGCCAGAGTGGCCCGTTCGTCTATCGGTTAGGACGCCAGGTTTTCAACCTGGAAAGAGGGGTTCGATTCCCCTACGGGCTACCATTTTTCTTTTATTTATCAATGACTTAAGGAACTATCTTCAACCAAATCATCGTTTGGTTGGTGGTTCCCATAACAACTCCACAACAGTAGCACCTAAGGCCATAGTTACTCTAACTTCAGGCCCGCGCTCTCGAGGAAAGATTTTAGTTCAATTGTATACTTTTCGTTCTCGGAAGGATCGGTGATCTTTAGTAATTCGCGCCCTACCGTAGTCAGTGCAGGTCCATTCACTCTGACACTTGAAGTATTCGGATTACTGAGAGACAAAATCAATCTGTTACCAGCATACTCTAGCGGGACACGGTTTCTCGCGAATTGCGAGTATTCCATCCATGAATGATAGTCGGTTTGGACCAAACCGTTTTCTTGCAAAGTATTGAGGTCGCCAAAGCTGAGACCAAAAACCCCTAAACGGTTCTGGTTGGCATTGCCACCCAAACTAGGAACTCGCACATCGAATCCTCCGGCTACACTTACACAAACATTCGCGTAATTTTGGAAGACTCTAGCTGTTTGTTGGTCCATTTGCCCAATTGCACGAACGGTGCGGATCGAGAAGGTGCCCGGACGACGTATTTCTCCAGCAAGTATTCTAGAAAAAGCGGATTGAATATCCTCTTCTGATCTTAACTCTGCCTCGGCACGAAAAGTTTCAAGCCAGTCATCAGATGGAGACCCTAACGGATTATCGGGCTGGCGGTCGGACGCGAGTTCCTCGGCAGTGCGAGCAACGACATCCTCTAAATTCACTTGGGTACGGAGAATTCGTGATGCTTGTTGGGCAAAGGCTCTGTTGGCCAAGTCCGAACTACCGCCAAAATCAGCAGAGATTTTTTTTGCCGCTGCCATCTGCAACTCCCGCCGGGCATCCGCGGACGCTCGGTGATCCGACGCAAAGCCCTCAAGCCAAGCGGCAGGTATGTCGATTGCAGCACCAATCAAACGATTTGCAGCTTTGAGAAAACCCTTCTGAACCGGGTCAGGAACACCAATTTCTCCCGCCACCTCAAGTAAGGAGGCGGCGATATTTTCTTCTTCGGATTCGGACATCTGTTAATCCTGTTGGCCATAGTTCACAGCGCGAAAACTTAGCAAACAACTCGAATTATCCAAGCAGAAAAACTGGGCTGTAGAAGTCGCCGATAGTCTAAAGTCGTTCTCCGCTGATCCGACTCAGATAGCGCCACCTGTGCAACTTTCGTTGCAAAAATTTGCGTTGATTTAGAAGAATAGGATTACAACAAACTGAGGTAGATTTTCCCGTTCATAGAGCTTTCCTTGCTGAAGTCATGCAGCAATGGTTAGCCATACGACTCAATTTTATCAGGTGC
The DNA here is from genome assembly GCF_019904295.1 of Ruegeria sp. SCSIO 43209. Classification (NCBI taxonomy): domain Bacteria; kingdom Pseudomonadati; phylum Pseudomonadota; class Alphaproteobacteria; order Rhodobacterales; family Roseobacteraceae; genus Ruegeria; species Ruegeria sp. SCSIO 43209. Next base: position 860,518 of record NZ_CP065359.1, on the reverse strand, counting down.
GCTTAAGAATAGTTAGAGAGGGGTTAGCCCGTGTAAGCAATTGTTTTACTTGGCAGTCCATGTTTTCCCTACGGGCTACCATTTTCTTCAATGCCAAAATCGTTCCCGGCGACGTATTCTTACAGCATCGTGTTTAGCACGAAACCTGCGCGCCCCGTTTTGAAGACGCGAAATGCGGTTGAAGGCACGCCTGTCATTGGCTGCCCCGGACCGAGTTCACCAGCATTTGGTATTTGCCATTCCATCACCAAGCCTGCACAGTTTTGGCCAACAACAGATATGATTTGGATTCCCAATGGATTACCTCAAAGAACGCAAAGACTTCGCGATCGCGATCTGCAAGGAAGCTGGCACAATCGCCTCCAGATATTTCTCCGACCGGGGCGGTTTGATCGTCGATCAAAAAGGCGCACAGGATTGGGTCAGCGAGGCAGACCGGAATGTCGAAACCTTCATCCGCCAGAGGATCGCCGAGGCTTGGCCCAACGATGGCATATTTGGCGAAGAGCATGGTGAAACACAAGGTTCAAGCGGATTTGACTGGGTGATCGATCCAATCGATGGCACCACGAATTTCGTCAATGGCATTCCGGCCTGGACCATCGTTCTGGCGGGCGTCGCTGAGGAAAATACCGAGATCGGTGTAATCCATGACCCAAATATCAATGAGACCTTCGTAGCCTCGCGCGGAGGCGGGGCAACACTGAATGATGCGCCAATGAGGGTCCCTTCGGGTGTTGCGCTGCATCAAGGAACGGTGGCAGTGGGTTATTCGAACCGGGTGGATAACCGTAACATTGTTCCAATCGTCGCGAACCTGATCGAGCGTGGGGCCATGTTTCACAGAAACGCCAGTGGCGCGCTGTCACTGGCCTATGTCGCAGCGGGCCGGCTGCTTGGCTATGTCGAAGAACATATGAACGCCTGGGATTGTCTGGCTGGTCAATTGATGATCGCGGAAGCAGGCGGCGTGGTTGAAGATCAGGACGCAGGTGTAATGATCCGCAACGGCGGTCGGGTGATCGCTGGTACTCCGGATGTGTTTAATACTTTGCGTGAAATCTCTGAGAACGCATGGCAGGCCTGACAGTCTAGTCGATTGAGCGCCATCCACTCAGCGGTTTAAGGTCCGTTAGATCGGCTTGCCAATAATGGCCTTGCCCGCGCTGGTCATACCCCCGATCGATAGGACGGCCCGACAAGGAGCACCACAGAAGGGTCCCGACGGCCCCATGGGTAACGATGGCGAGGTCAATGCCATCATGCGTTTCGATAATCGAAGTCACTGCCTTGTGTATGCGCCGCTGGGCGGCAACGGCAGTTTCCCAGCCGCGAAAACTGGTGTTGGGGTGGGCAAAGAATGCGTCAGCGGCAGCTTCGAACCGGTCACGCGGCAGAAAACCGGTGGCGCTTCGATCATTCTCGCCAAGTGCGGCATCTTGTTTTATCCGCAGGCTTCGGGGCGCAGCCAGGATGTCGGCCGTCTCGCGGGCCTTTTGCTCGGTGCTGGCCCATAGGTGGGTAACCTCTGCAAAAATTCCGCTGGTTGCGAAGGCCGCAGCGCGGCGGCGACCTACCGCGCTAAGCCCCCAGTCCTGAATGGGGGTGTTCGGGTCAATGATGACCTCGGGGTGCGTGATGATTAGAAGACAGGGCATCTATTCGGGCAAAAGCACCGGACCTTTCTCGGCGAAGGCCATCTGTACTTCTGTACCCGGCTCTAGCGGCGCATCGACATCGTCATGGACTGCAAAGACCTGGCCGAACGCACCGGTCAGAGTGTACTCCATTCGGACACCCACATAGGTGGCTTTGGAGACGGTCGCTACAACCCCTTGCGCGGCTCCGATCACAAGTCGAGAAGGCCGGATGGCGACGGTCGCAGGCCCTTCGGTCAAGCCACGGGATGCCAAGGTATGGCGGTAGCCTTCGATCTCGATGGTGGCCATGTCGCCGTCGACCGAGATGATCTGGCAGGCAAGCAGATTGGCCTCACCAATAAAATCCGCAACGAAGCGATCATTTGGGGCGTCATAAAGCTGGCGAGGCGTGCCAATCTGGGCAATCGCGGCATTCCGCATCACGACGATTTCGTCGGACACCGCCAGAGCCTCTTCCTGATCGTGTGTCACGTAGACGACGGTCAGGCCAAGGTCTTGCTGAATGGCCCGGATGTCCTCGCGCACTTGGCGGCGTAGTTTCGCGTCGAGGTTCGAAAGCGGTTCATCAAACAACAGCACCTGTGGTTCCAACACCAAAGCCCGCGCTACAGCGACGCGCTGCTGTTGGCCACCAGACAATTCTGACGGGAGACGGCCGTCAAAACCTTTCAGGCCAACCAGCTCTAAACCGTCCAGCGCGCGGCGGCGGGCCTCGTCTTTAGCAAAGCCCGAGAACGTGAGGCCATACATCACGTTCTCAAGCACGCTCATATGAGGAAACAGCGCGTAGGACTGGAACACCATGGATACGTCGCGGTCCGTCGCGGGCAGTTTGGTCACATCGCGATCCCCGATGGTAATCTTTCCCGAGGTGGCCATTTCGAGCCCCGCGATCATCCTCAACGTCGTCGTCTTGCCGCAGCCCGACGGGCCCAACAGCGTGACCAGCTTTCCGGCTTCGACATGCAGGTTAATGTTGTCAACGGCAACGACATCCTTGCCAAACATCTTTGTCACGGACTCGAACCGAACCGGCGCGGCTTTGGACTGCAGGCTCATGTCAAACTCTCCTAAACATTGGTCCGCGACTGCGTCATTCGTCGCCCGATCTTGGTCCGACCCACGATCAGCTGCATCAGGGCAACCACTGACAGCATCACAAAGATCAGTGTGGTGGAATAGGCGATGGCGAGACCATAGTCGTTATTCTCGACCCGCCCGATGATATAGCTGGTCGCCATGTCATATTCCGCGCTGACCAGAAAGATCACGGCCGAAATCGCCGTCATGGCCCGCACGAAGCTGTACACAAGCGCCGCAAGAATTGCCGGGCGCAGTAGTGGCAGGATGATCCGCCGGAAAGTCTGCCACGAATTTGCACCAAGTGTTAGCGAGGACTCGTCAAGGCTGCGATCCAGTTGCGACATGCTGGCGATGCCGGCTCGGACACCGACCGGCATATTGCGGAAGATGAAACTGACAACAAGGATGACACCCGTGCCCGTGATCTCGATCGGTGGCACGTTGAAGGCGAGAATGTAGCTGACACCGATCACGGTACCGGGGATGGCAAAGGACAGCATGGTGCCGAACTCAAAAGCGTCTTTGCCTGCGAAACTCTGCCGGGTTAGTAGATAGGCCGTCACGAGCCCAACTGCAGCCGTAAGCGGCGCGGCGATTGCGGCGATTGTTATGGTGGTCCAGAAACTGTCCCATGCGGCCCCTGTCCAGCGAATTCCTTCCGCCTCGAACCGAACCGCGAAGGCAGTGACGTAGTGCTTGAACGTCAGGGAATTATTGACCCCCCACAGCTCGACCACACTGCCGTAGACGATCATGGCGTAGACGACGATGGTAAACACGGCCCAGCCAAGGGCGACGGTTAGCACCGGGATGGAAAGGCCGGTTGGCATCAATGGATGTACGCCAGCGTCACCTTTGCCCGTGACTGTGGTGTAGCTTTTCTTACCTAGCCAGGCACGTTGCGCGTAGAAGGCTGAAAGCGTGAAGAACAGAAGCACCATGGCCAGAACCGCAGCGCGGCCTTGATCGTACTGGGCGCCCACGATGGCAAAGAATATCTCGGTTGACAGCACGTCGAAATTGCCACCCAGCACAAGTGGGTTGCCGAAATCGGCCATGCTTTCGATGAAGCCCAAAAGGAAAGCATTGGCGAGGCCCGGGCGCATCAGCGGCAGGGACACGGTTTTGAACGTCTGCCATCTATTCGCGCGCAATGTCTGGGCTGCTTCTTCCATCGAGGGAGACACCCCTTCAACGACGCCAATCAGCACAAGGAAGGCGATGGGTGTAAATGCCAACGTCTGCGCAATCAGAACACCCGGCATGCCATACAGCCAGCGAGTGGGTTGGGTGCCGAATAATTCGGCAAAGAACTGCGTTACTGAACCCGACAATCCAAACAGCAGTATCAGCGCTAGGCCGATCACAAACGGTGGCGTGATAATCGGCAGAACCGTCAGTGCGCGCAACGCGCGCTTGTACCGAAAGCCCGAGCGGGTCACGACAAGCGCAAAGCACAAGCCGAGCGCAGTGGTGATGAAGCCGACGAGGATGGCCAGAAACAGTGAGTTCCATGCCGCCCCGCATCGTGCGCCCCAGAAACATCCCAGCCCCCAAAGCCGGTCGTCAAAGAACTTCGAGAAGAACACTGCGATGGAGTACGCGCCCTCTTCCGTCACAAAGGCAGCGAACAGCATCTTGGCGATGGGAAAGAACACAAACGCGGTGACGATGGTGATCACACCGCCGATGGCGCTGACCACGAAGACGTCTCCGTTAATCGCCCCACGTGCGGCGACACCTTGGGTCAGAAGGAACAGAAAACTCGACGCGCAGATCATCGCGCCATAGCCCATGCCGAATTGCCGATCACCGAGCTCTCCGAACAAGGCTTCCAGCCAATCGAAATTGTAGCCTCGGATTCCGATGCTGAACCCTTGTGCGATCAGCCAGCCGAAGCCCAGTGCCCCTGACAGGATCAGAATGCGCGCATAAAGCGGATCTGATTTGGCTCGCCTCAATACCAAAAACGGCAGCAGAAGAGCGATAAGAAGCGGCGCAAGCCACAGCTTTTCACCCTGCCCAATTAGAAAGGCAGCAGGCGCATAATCTTCGTCGAAAGGGTAGCCGTCCAGCAGCCACTCGAACGACCACAGGCCACCGTCAACCATGTACCACGGCAGCAGGCAGAATCCGACCCACCCGGCGATGACCCAGAAGATCAGAACCGGATGGGTCGTTTTTGTCGTGTCGTCAGTCATTTACTGCGGCAGTACCGAAACCTCTTCGTCCCATTTCTGCAGCAAGCGCTTGCGCTCATCCGACGAGCCGTATTTCTTGAAGTCATAGTCGATCAGCTTGATCTGGCTCATGTCAGGCGCGCTTTCCGAAGTTTCAGCACCTTTGTTTGACGGGACTTGGAAGGCATTTACCTGAAGGGCGAGGTTCTGCGCCTCGGGCGACAATGCCCAGTCATAGAACTTTTTGGCCTCATCTTCGTTGCGCGCGCCTTCGATGATCGACATCGAACCGATCTCGTAACCAGTACCTTCACATGGCGCGACGACTTTGATCGGGAAACCCGATACCGCCTGCTTTACTGCGTCATGCATGAAAACGATACCAATTGTATTCTCGCCTCGACCAGCAGCCTTGATCGGTGCCGAGCCCGACTTGGTGTATTGGTTGATGTTCGAATGCAGCCCCTTCATGAACTCAAACCCTTCGTCCTCGCCGAAGATTTGCACCATCGAGGCCAGGGTCGTGTAGGCCGTACCTGATGAGTTCGGGTTCGCCATCTGAACGTGCCCCTTGTACTCGGGCTTCAGAAGGTCCTTCCAGCAAGCAGGTTCGGGAAGGTTGTTCGCGGCGACAAGATCGGCATTGTAGCCGTAACCAAGCGCACCTGAATAGATGCCGATGGTCTTGTTACCCGCGCTTTCCGCCTGAGAAATCGCCCAATCATGAAGCTGGTCACGCATCGGCGACATGTATTCCATCGTCAGGCCCTCTTCTGCGGCCTGTAGATGTGGATCACCGGTACCGCCCCACCAGACATCACCCTTGGGGTTGGAGCTTTCTGCACGGATCTGAGCAAATGTCTCACCCGAGGATTTACGTGTCATATTGACGTCAATGCCAGTCGCATCTTCGAAACTGCGCGCCATAAGCTGGCACCAATCCTCTTGCGCAGAACAATAAAGTGTCAACTTGTCAGCCTGTGCCGCTGACATCGATGCGGCAAGGGCAATAAGCGATCCCAACGTTGTGGATGTAAATTTCTTCATTGATTTCTCTCCCTTTAAGTTCACTGCGTCCGGATTTCCCGGCTCTTATATGCCCTTCCTCATGCGGCCTTTCGCAATTTTTCGATAACAGCCAACGTCTCTTGATTATCTGACAGGCTCTTTAACAAACGCGCCAGTTCTTTCTCTTCGACAAGCTTTGCGGCCTTGGCAGGTGAGAACCAGTGGCGCTTGCGTTCGTCGCGTTCCTTCCAACGGCGTTTGAGCCGTTCCACAATCAACGGATAAAGCGTTACGCGGCAAGGCACGCTGCTTTTACCCTCGTATCGCTTGTCATAGTGAAAGCACCCGATCGATTTCTTGGAGATAAAGCCAACAGCTCCGGCCTCTTCCAAAGCTTCGATTTCAGCGGCATGCCAAGGCTTCTTACCATCCATCATCCAACCTTTGGGGATGACCCACCGCCCCCGGTCACGCGAAGTGACCATGAGAACCCGCAGCTTGTCGGACTTGTCCCATCGCACTGGAAGCGCACCGATCTGATCTGTGAATTCGGTCTTGCTCATGCGCGCGCTCTTGGCTCTGGCACTACGCAAAGGGCAATGGCAACACATACGTGCTGTTGAACAAGGTGGCTACATCCAGAACGCCGGTGCACTTCGATTGCTACGCCTCGAAATAGAAACAGTTCTTTGAAGTCTCACAATGAATCGTGGGCTTTGCAACAGAAATTGTTGCAAAACGACTGAAACGCCACAAAAGTGAGATTGAAACCGAGTCGGATTGCCAGATGCCCAAAGCGGAAACGCGCGATAAGAAAACCAACAAGGGCCAGAGTCGGTTCAAGAAATCCGACCGCCGCCGTGAGATATTGTTGGAGTTGAAGCTTCGCCCACACGTCCGGATCAGCGAATTGGCGCAGCGTTTCAATGTTTCGGCGGAAACGGTGCGCAGGGATTTTGATGCCCTAGCTGATGATGGGCTGATCTCGCGGGCGCATGGCGGTGCCTCTGCCCCGATACAAGGACGTTATCCAAGTCTGGATGAGCGCACCCACGCCCGCCTTGATGAGCGTGAAAAGATCGGCAAATGCGCAGCTGACCTGATTCAGGAAGGCGAGACGGTGATGATCGATTCCGGCTCAACCACCATCGAGATGGCCCGTATGTTGGCGTATCGGGGCATTCACTGCACGGCAATTACGAATTCGATACCGGTGGCCATGACCCTTGGTCACGCACCCGTTGAAGTCATTCTATGCCCAGGCGAATATCTGACCGCCGAGTCCGCCACGATCGGGACAGATACACTGGATTTTCTGTCTCGTTTCAACGTCGATCGCTGCATGATTGGCGCGTCCGGCCTGTCAGAAGAAGGGCCGTCAGAGACCGTGCGCGGTTTCGCAACCGTCAAACGGATGATGCTGGCACGCGCCGCGACGCGACATCTTCTGATTGGGTCCGAGAAATTCGACCGCAAAGGTTTGACCCGTGTGGGCGACCTTGACGGGCTGAATTCAATCGTAACTGATACCAAACCAACAGGGGATTTGCTTGGTGCGATCAACGACGCCGGGGTGAAGATTCTTGTCGCTGAGCAGTCCTTACAAAGAACGACAAACCGTGGACAGAAAAGCCACGCATGACTGGGAGGAAGAAATGAAATTTGATATCAAACTACTGATCGGAGCTTCCGCAATCGCGCTCTTGTCTCTGTCGGGCACGGCTTCGGCGCAAGACTGCCCGCGCGGTGATCTGGATGCGCGGTTCTGCGATGCCGATGGCGATCTGATCGCGGATATCCCCGCTGATCCTGCCGATCAGATTGATCCTGATACCCTGATCTTTGCCTACACCCCGGTTGAAGACCCTGCCGTATACAAAACTGCTTGGTCAGACTTTCTTGATCATCTGAAAGCGGAAACTGGCAAAGACGTTGTTTTCTTTCCAGTTCAGAACAACGCGGCCCAGATTGAGGCCATGCGTTCGGGGCGTCTGCATATCGCGGGCTTCAATACCGGTTCAAACCCGTTGGCCGTGAACTGCGCCGGATTCAGGCCCTTCACGATCATGGCGTCGAAAGACGGAAACTTCGGATACGAGATGGAGATCATCACCTATCCCGGTTCAGGCATCGAAAAGGTTGAGGATATCAAGGGCAAGCAATTGGCCTTTACTTCTCCTACTTCGAACTCGGGCTTCAAAGCGCCCTCGGCGATCCTGAAAAGCGATTTTGATCTGCTGCCCGAACGCGATTTTGAGCCGGTTTATTCGGGCAAACACGACAACTCGATCCTGGGTGTCGCAAACAAGGACTATTTGGCTGCCTCGATCGCTAATTCGGTCAAATCGCGGATGATCTCGCGCGATGTGATCAACGAAGACGACGTCATCACGATCTACAAGTCGCAGACCTTCCCGACGACAGGCTTTGGAACCGTGTACAACCTGACGCCGGAACTGCAGGAGAAAATCCGCAATGCCTTCTTCAGCTTCGACTGGGAGGGAACGACGCTTGAGGCTGAGTTCTCGAAATCGAATGAAGGTCAGTTCCTTGAGATGACCTATCAGGAGTTCTGGGACGTCATCCGCAAGATCGACGCGGCCAACGGCGTTTCCTACGCCTGCCAGTAATCGATACTACATCCAACGGGCCCTGCGGGGCCCGTTACCACCCGAACCGGGGGCATAAATGCTGCGGCTTCAAAAGCTTACAAAAACTTATAAAACCGGCGATCAGGCCCTGAAGGCGATCGATCTAGATGTGCCAAAGGGCCAGGTTCTGGCGCTGATCGGGCCTTCTGGTGCTGGCAAATCCACCATGATCCGCTGCATTAACCGTTTGGTTGAACCCACAAGTGGCGAGGTTCTGCTGGACGACGTGGACCTGGTCAAACTCGGCTCGGGCGCGCTGCGGAAAGCACGTCGTGAAATGGGGATGATCTTTCAGGAATACGCACTGGTTGAACGCCTGACCGTCATGGAAAATGTACTGTCGGGACGGCTGGGATATGTTGGGTTTTGGCGGAGCTTCCTGCGACGTTACCCCCAGTCTGACGTGGATGATGCATTCCGCCTGCTGGATCGCGTGGGTCTGTTGCATATGGCCGACAAACGCGCGGACGAACTGTCAGGTGGTCAGCGTCAGCGGGTTGGAATATGCCGGGCGCTAATCCAAAATCCCAAGCTTCTGCTGGTCGATGAACCGACCGCCTCACTGGACCCAAAAACCAGCCGTCAGATCATGCGCTTGATTACCGAGCTGTGTCAGGAACGCGGATTAGCCGCGATAATCAACATTCATGACGTGGCCCTTGCGCAAATGTTCGTACCGCGCGTCGTTGGCCTACGCTTTGGTGAAATCGTATTTGACGGCCTCCCCTCTGGGCTTACGCCTGACAAGTTGACCGAAATCTATGGCGAAGAAGACTGGGAAGCGACCATAGAGAAAGTTGAAGACGACGAAGAGATCGAGGCCGCGGAATGAGCCATCCCGAACTTGATGACCTGCTGGGCAAAGGCTGGCGGAAACCGGCCTTCGTCAAAAACGCCTTACTGCGCTGGACCTTGATCGTTGGATTCGTCGCCTATCTGATTGCGGCATTTATGACCATCGAGGTGGATTGGGGCCGGGTTTATGAAGGCTTGGATCGCGGTTGGGCTTTTGTCCTTGCTTTCACAAGCCCGGATTTCATATCGCGCTGGAGCGATATCTGGAGCGGTCTTCTCGAGAGCATCGTGATGACGGTTGCAGCGTCGGTGGTGGGCATCCTGATATCGATCCCGATCGGACTGGGCGCTGCACGCAATATTGCGCCTCTCCCGGTCTATGTGATCTGCCGAGGCATTGTTGCGATCAGCCGCGCCCTGCAAGAGATCATCGTCGCCATTCTTCTGGTTGCCATCTTTGGGTTCGGACCTTTGGCCGGCTTCCTGACACTGTCCTTCGCCACTATCGGTTTCCTGTCCAAGCTCTTGGCCGAAGACATCGAGACCATGGACAAAGTACAGGCCGAGGCGATCAAAGCCTCGGGCGCGCGATGGATGCAATGGATCAACTACGGCGTGCAGCCACAGGTCATGCCGCGACTGGTCGGGCTGTCGATGTACAGGATCGATATCAACTTTCGCGAAAGTGCAATTCTTGGGCTTGTGGGGGCCGGCGGCATTGGGGCCACGCTGAATACGGCGTTTGACCGTTATGAGTATGACACTGCGGCAGCCATTCTGATCCTGATCATCGGGATCGTCATGGCGCTCGAATACCTCTCGGGTATCATCCGCGCGAGGGTCCAGTAATGCCAGTGCTTGAACATGAAGGTACGCAAATCTGGCGCAGACGCACGACCGGTCAAAGCCTTGTGCGTTGGTTTTGCTGGCTGTTAGGTGTGGCGGTCTTTGTCTACTGCTGGCAGATCATCTCGGCCTCGACGACATGGTTCTTTGTGTGGGACGCACCCCGGATCGCGAACGATATCTGGACCCGCGCGACACCACCAAAGTGGGATTACATCACGCAGTTAGGCCGCCCGATCTGGGACACGCTGAACATCGCCACACTTGGTACGATCATTGCGCTGTTCCTTGCCGTACCGGTCGCCTTTCTGGCCGCCCGCAACACCACGCCGTCGGCCGTGTTCATCCGCCCCATCGCGTTACTGATCATCGTCTCAACCCGCTCGATCAACTCGTTGATCTGGGCGCTTTTGTTAATCGCAATCATTGGTCCCGGAGTGTTCGCAGGTGTTATCGCCATTGCCATTCGTTCGATCGGCTTCTGCGCCAAGCTTCTCTATGAAGCCATCGAGGAAATTGATCACACCCAAGTCGAAGCCATCACCGCCACCGGCGCATCCCGCTGGCAGGTCATGGCCTATGGAATCGTCCCGCAAATATTGCCCGCCTTTGCCGGGATCGCCGTATTCCGCTGGGACATCAATATTCGCGAGTCTACGGTTCTTGGCCTTGTGGGCGCAGGCGGCATCGGGCTGCAATTGTCGGCGTCGCTGAACGTTCTCGCATGGCCGCAGGTCAGCCTTATCCTGATCGTCATTCTGATTGCCGTCATGATCAGCGAATGGGTGTCTGCCAAAGTACGAGGGGCAATTATTTGAGCCGCTTCACGACCCAAGAGGCTTTCGACGCCTACGAGGCCGTTCGGCATCGACTTCCGGCTGCTGAACCAGCTGTTCAATCCTATCAGCATGCGAACACTTTGATGGATATTGCTGAAGGCTTCGATGTATTCCTTCTGGATGCGTTCGGTGTCCTCAATATCGGCGAGACTGCGATTCCCGGTACAGCCGCACGGATTGATCAGCTCAAAGCCATGGGTAAACGTGTTCTGGTCGTCTCGAATGCAGCTGGTCACCCTCATGCGGCGCTCGTCGAGAAATACGCCCGGCTGGGATATGATTTTGCGCCAGAGGATATCATCACAAGCCGCGCAACACTGCTGGCTGAGCTAGGCGGTCAACGCGCGCTGCATTGGGGTTTGATGGCAACACCCAGCACCGGTCTTCGCGATCTGGAAGATTTGAACCTGACTTATCTCGATGACGATCCCGAGCCCTATGACTCGGTTGAGGGGTTTCTGATGATCGGCTCAGCCGTCTGGTCCGAGGCACGTCAGGCCCATCTGGAAGCAGCCCTGCTAAAACGCCCGCGTCCTGTATTGGTTGGAAATCCAGACATAGTCGCACCACGCGAGCACGGATTTTCAAACGAACCCGGTCTGTTCGCGCATCGTCTTGCCGATCGAACCGGCGTTGTACCCGAATTCTTCGGCAAACCATTTGAGAATATTTTTGACTTGGCTTTCAAGCGACTTGGCCGGGTCGATAAAACTCGCGTGCTTATGGTTGGTGACAGCTTGCATACCGACATATTGGGGGCCCATGCTGCCGGAATCGCCTCGGCCCTGATTTCGGGGTACGGTTTTTTCGCAGGGCATGACGTCGATGACGCAATCACACAGGCGCAAATCATGCCGGATTTCGTTGTGAACCGACCATAATCTGATCACGCCTGCTTAGTTCCGCTTCAAATCCAAGCGCCCGTCAGTGCTTTTCAATACTCGCCATGTGATCAATTCGCGAAGGCATCACAGGTCGTTGTTGGCTCATCGCTTCCCAAATACTGAACCCTGCGCCCTTCATCAAAGGTTGGACTGCCCAACGCACATGCGATCTCTAAGCTCAACCTGTCCCAAACCCGAACATCACCGGCTTCGCTGGTTGTCGCAAAAGAATGTCCGTCAGGTGCAAGCGCGATACGCCAGGTCGGGCCTGCATGAATCTTTTCGACAGGCATGAGCCGACGGTGCGTCGCGGTATCCCACCAATGCAGTTCCCCAGATCGGTCGATTGCCACCAAGGTTGCCTCATCCGCCAAAAAGGCAACATCTGTCGCCCCACCCTTATGGCCACCATAAGCGGCAAGCTCTTCGCCGGTTTCAACATCCCACACCTTGACCACCTCATCGCTGGAAGCAGTTGCAGCCTGTGTGCCATCACGACTGAAAGCAACACTCCAAAGCGTGTTGTCATCAGCTTCAATCACTCTGATCAACTGACCGTCGCCAATCGACCAAATATAGACCTTACCATCCACCGAGGCCGCTGCCAGCATGCCGCCATCTTCAGAGACGGCGACACGATTTGCCTGAATGTCAGCTGGCGCAAAGCTCTTGACCAAATCAGCCTCTGAGATATCGATTTGCAGCACTCCATCTCCTGTCGCCACAAAGACCTCGGGACCTGACCCCGGCATGATCGACCAGACGGGAGCCTGCCCCAGATCGAGTTGATTTTTCAGCCGCATGGCAGCCATGTCCCAGATTTTCAAGCCGCCTTCGCGATCACCAGTCACCATGGTTTTGCCATCCAGCGAGAAAGAGATCGCCCACACCTGGCTTTCATGCCCCTTCAGCTGCATGGGTTTCATGGAAGCCCCCATCTTCCAGACCCAGATATTCCCCTCACTGTCACCGATGGCTATAGACTTTGCATCCGGCGTATAAGCGATGCCCAGCGCCTTTGCCCCGTTCTGCAAAACAAGCGTGTCTTTGCCGCCGGGGTCGATCCCAATCCGCCAGAGACGTACCTGCTGATCCCGGCCCAAAGTCGCCAGCAACGGGGCATTTTGGGCGACTTCAAGGTCCACAACCCTCTGACTGTGCGCTTGCACCACGTCGCCAACACTTTCCATGTTTGAATTTTCCAATCGCAGCGTTCCGTCTGCCCCTGCCCCTACCAGCAGATTGTCCGGCGCGGTAAATGCTGCTGCTACGATATCGGTACTATCTGAAAAACGATCAACAATTGGAGAACCATCCGGAAAACCAATCGTCGTGACCTTCCCGTTCGTATGGGATACCGCGAATGTTCTCCCGTCGCGGCTGAAGGACAGGTGATCGGGGTCAGGCCCCAGCGGACCGCCCGGTATCGGCGGAAATGCAGGCGTAGCCTTTGCGTCGACCCAGCCGAATATGCCACCATCGACATTTCCGGCTACAAGTCCTTCTGAAACGGGCGAAAACGCGACCTTTTTGAAGCCCAGCGGCATTTTCGCCAATGGCTCCCCAATTTGCATTCCATTGGAAACGTTCCAGAGGCGAACGGTCCCGTCACCGGTCGCCGACGCGATACGCATGCCGGTGGAATCAAAGGCCACGCCAAATGCGACGTCATTGCCAGAGAACAGTGTCGTGATCGGGCCGTATCTGGCCGAACCAACATTCCAAAGGCGGACATCCCCATCCGTTGCCGCTGAAACCAGCAACTCTCCATCGGGAGAGAATGCAACATCCCTTATCCCGCCGGAATGCCCCACCAGTTCAGCAATAACCGCTCCGCCGGATTCAGCCCTATGAACCACGATGCGCCCATCACGCAATCCAACCGCAACACGCGTACCGGATGCATCAATAGCCATCGTCTGCGCGTCACCAACCGTAAACGGGCTGCCCAGTGGGACAAGCCCACCCTCACCCAGATTTTGCCGAGCCATCAGCATCGCCGCCCTCGCTTCTGATGTCGAACCAGCAGTTTCGGCTCGGACAATCGCTTCGGCGCTGAGTGACAGGGCTAGCAAGGGATCTGTATCCGATAACCCGTTCGCCGCAGCGCCTAGCGCCCTTGCGAACCTTTCATTGGCTTCAGCTGTTGCGGCAACGGCCATCTGTCTGTTGCTTTCGGCAAGGTTGGACGCGCGGATAGCCAAGAAAGACGAAACCGTTGCGCCAATGGCCAGCAAGGCAAGGGCAGCAACGGCAACTTGATTGATACGTCGACGCCGACGCCGGCGCATTTTGGATGCAGCCTGCGCTTGGTCACGCGCATCTCGTGCAGCGCCCAGAAATTCCCGCTCTAACGCACCGAGGATATTCTGGTTCTTCACCGACCATTCTTCAGCCGACAACAACCTTGTGCCGCGATAAAGTAAATCGGGCTCGCGATTTTCAACATCCCACTCTGCAGCGTCATGCTGAATACGCTGACGCATGCGCAGATCATCGCGGCTTTCTTCGATCCATGAATTAAGTCGCGGCCATGTACGCAGCAGCGCCTCATGCGCAATCTGAACATTTTTGTCATCCAGCGTCAGCAACCGCGCATCTGTCAAAGCTTCAACGACCCGCCGCGTTGTGTCCGGGTCCGAGTCGCGCTCGATCTCATCGATCGGCAACAACCGCCGTGTGTCCGGTGTCCCCTCGCCGGGCGTAACCAGACGCAAGAATAGCCGCCGGGTTGCTTCTTGCTGAACTTTGTCAAAAACGTCTGTAAAAAGTGTCTCTGCTGTCTGGCTGATTGCCCCTGTGACACCACCGGACTGACGGTAGCCGTCCAGAGACATGACCGCACCTTTACGTCGGCTCCATGTTTCATACAGAGAATGCGCCACCAGCGGGAGCGAACCCGCTTCGCGCCCGGCCTCATCAACGATCGCATCAATAAGGGACCTGTCCATGTGCAAACCAGCTGCATGTGCCGGTTCGCTGATTGCGCGGCGCAGCTCGGGCCGTGTCATCGGCCCGACCAAAAACTGGTTTTCCGAGATTCGATCCGCAAGCCACGGTATCTCTGCACAGGATGCATAAAAGTCCGCACGGATTGTCAGCACGATACGAACACGGCTATCTGCGGGGTCTGTCATAGCTGACAAAGCTTCGATGAACTTGCTTCTGCGTTCCTGTTTGACCAGCGTGAACAATTCTTCGAACTGATCAATGCAGATCAACAACTCTCCTTCATTCGCGGTGGCCAAACGGCGCGCCGCACTCGGATAGGCGATGAAGTCGTTGAGCGAGACCTGAGCCGTAAGGTGAGAATTGTCGCCGATGAGTTGAAAGTACAAATCGGTCATTGGATCGCGCCCGGGGGTAAAAACACAAACGCGCCAGTTTTCGCTACCGGATATCGCGTTGGCAGCGATCGCTGGCAGCAGCCCTGCTCGCAGAACGGATGATTTACCACTGCCGGATGAGCCACCCAGAACCAATATCCGGCTCTGTTGAAGCCGGGTCACAAGTTCCTCAACAAGATCCTCGCGTCCAAAAAAATAGTCGGAATCCTCTGGCTGGAACGCGGCGAGCCCTTTGTAGGGGCATTCCACCCTACTTTCCGATATCTGCGTCACCGCTTCGGATGCGGCCTCTCGCCGGTCACGATCCAACGCAGCATTCATTGCACTGCGCCAGGACACCATATCCAAAAAACGCGCCTGCGGGTCCATTGCCATCCCGTGCTCAATACAATCACGCCACATTTCTGGCAGGCTGGAAAGATACTCGGTAACGCGATGGAATGGCGGCGGCGCCTTTCCCGTCAGGACATGCCACATCAGCGCGCTGGCCGAATAGATGTCGGTCATCGGCGTCACGGGTTGCCCGTGCTCAGCTTGTTCTGGCGCTTGATAGAGCGGTGTCCCAGCCATCATGGTCGCGCCGGTCACACCGATCGCTAAATCCTTCGCAATACCGAGATCCGCCAGAAAAACCCTCTCGTCTAGGCCGACCAAAGCATCAGAAACCGTCGTGCTGTTATCGTCTTTGGACCGCTTCACTCGTTGCAGAAGGACATTTGCGGGTTTGACGTCCCGATGCACGACATTCGCGTCGTGAACCGCAGACAAGCCATCTGCCATTGCATCAATCAGTATTTCCACGCCTTCGCGTTTGGCCAAAGCAGCGGGGCTTAGACGCTTTAGTCGGTCGGCCAATGTGCCGCGATCCGCGTAGTCCATGACAAAATAGGGCCGCCCGTCCTCCAAACGCCCCACGTCATGCACGGAGACAACGCGCGGAGATCGAATGCGCCGCAACAGACGGGCTTCTTCGAGAAAATGGGTGATGACTTTGTCATTGGTCGCAAGGTTGGCGTGCAGAATCTTGAGGGTTACCGGAACCTCCAACTCGTCATCCCGCGCAAGGACAACCGCCGCGAACCCACCGCTCGCGATTTCACGGTCAACAGCGTAGCGGCCGATGAACGCGGGAAAAGTCATGATATTCTTGGCGCTTCAGAGATGCTCTTGCACATCCACGCAATGATACTTGGTCGCATCCAATATGTTGTGGTCCCTATCGGCAGCAGTAACGCACAGTGTCGTCCCTCCCTCTCGCGCCGATGTCGAGGCCGCCTCCTTCGTCACATAGCTTGGGTAATCATCGTGCCGATGCCACCTGCCCTGAACGGCATTGAATTCGCTTTGGGCATTTCTGCCGACTTGCTCAACGGAATAGCTTTCGCCCCACCATGTATGGAAATGGTTCTTCGATACGTCCGGAGTGAAATTCGCGTCATAGTTTACAAGCAGTTCGTCGCCCTCTTTGGCGACCGATACGATCTGCACCTCACACCCATCCACAGGGCAGGCATTGGGCATCGCTGACTGGGCAGTTGCATCAGCACCAAACAAGAGTGTAGCTGCACCCAGGATCAGAGCGCCCTGACGAAGCTGGTTTCCTGAAGTATTCAATGACATCATTCCCTCCCAATCTTGGTTGAAATACGCAATTGGTGCCGATTCTAGCACAATCGCGAGTTTCTTTCTGAGACTTTCACCACAGAAGCCAGAATTCAGGCGTGCCACGTCGTTTATCGGCGGACGACCTCAAACTCTAATGGGCGCGCATCAGAGTGCAAAATTGATAGTGCAGGCGATATCAGCCCGCTATCGGCCAGCATTATGTTCTCGCGCTTAAGCTGGATTTCACGCGCATTCTCGAATTGTACGTAAGTTCCCGACGAACTGCGATCCGCCAGCATCAGCTTCCCGCCTTTCATGCTGAGTACCGCATGCAGTCGCGAAACCCACGGCTCAGGCAGGATGACATCGCATTGACTGGATCTGCCGATCGTTAGCTCCCCGCCTTCCCGACACCGCCAGGTATGATCGTCGTGATAAAGAATGAGCGCAAAGCTTTCATTCTGGTGCATGCCCTCAGATCCGCTGGCCGTCTGCGTCGGCAGATGCATCACGGTGCTTAACCCGTCCGTTGAGGCCACGATTGAATAGGCTTTGACCGGGTCACTCACACCTTTCAGGCGAAGCGATCCGATTGGGGTGAGCATCTGGAGACTCTCGGGGCTTAGATCCTTGGCGACGCTTTCGCTGACACAAGCTTCACCCGGATTGGCCGCGGCCGCCAAACGTGCGGTCAGATTTACTGTTTCGCCAAATATCCCATTATCGCCAATAACAACGGGACCTTGATGAACACCCGCGTGGACCGACAGTAATGTTCCGGGCGGTTTCTGAATCATCTCTACAACCGCGTTTACGGCGGCCTCGGGTTCCTTGAAATAGGACAAGACGTCATCGCCTTTCTGCCCCACAGGAACTCCGCCAAACCCAAGTAGAACCTCACGCAATCGATCGATTTCAAACTGAATCAACTGCTGCGCCTGATCGTCCCCCATTTCTTCGTAGAACGGAGTGCTGTCAGAAATGTCAGCAATTATGGTCGTGACGAGCTTGGTTTCCACGGTGCTACTCGCAATGTGCTTGTCCGGAACGGCAAACCCTATTTGGGATCATAAACATAACCTATACCCCGCACGGTTCTGATGATTTCCGGCTTTTCCGGGTTGGTTTCAAGCTTCCGGCGCAGTCTGGATATTCTGATATCAATGCTGCGGTCGAACGGATCCCAGGACCGGTCATGCGCTTGTTCTAGCAACTGATCACGGTTCAAAACACGCCCTTTGTTTTCAGCAAACACCTTGAGCAGACTATACTCCATCGCCGTTAGCGGGACCTCGGATCCATCCGGCGCAAGAAGTTTGGCTGCCTCTTTATCCAGCGTGTAGTCCCCAAAAAGGGCCAAATTGCCTTCGGAGGCATCTGCAGGCAGACTTTCGTTGATGGCCCCTCGGCGCAATAGGGCCTTGATCCGCGCTTCCAGTTCCCGAAGATCAACCGGCTTTCCAAGATAGTCATCTGCCCCCATCTCAAGCCCGATGATCCGGTCCACTACATCGCCTGCTGCAGTCAACATGATCACGGGCGTCGTGTTTTCAGGACGAAGCGATCTGAGGATCGAAAGACCGTCTTCCTTTGGCATATTGATATCCATGATCATGACATCAACAGCACGAGAGGAGATGACAGACCGGAGCTCTTCTCCGCCAGCGGCTGCAGAAACCTCGTACCCGCGTTTGCTCAGATATTCCTGAAGCATCTCGCGCACGTCGATCTCGTCATCGCAAACCAGGATATGGGTTTTCTGGTCATTCATCCGTTTGATCCTTCTGATCGGCGAGCAGCTTTCCGACAAGTATTCTCAGTTCCGAAGGCGAGACGGGTTTTTCCAGATAGGGCAGACCGGATTCCTTCAGCAGTCCCAATGAGCTTTCACCCATGGTGTCCCCGGTGATGTATGCTGTCCGGGTCAGCATTTTCGGAAAACGCGCCACCAGCGCCTCATAAATCTTGCGTCCGTCAACACCGGGCATGTTCATATCACTTAGGAATACATCGTAGTTGGCGGACTGCAGTTGCCTGAGCGCCTCTTCCCCTGAGGTAACGAAATCAACGTGAAAGCCATCCTTCCGCAGTATCTCGGCATTGATCTCACCCACTTCGACCTCATCATCCACGACCAATGCACGGTGCTTGGCAAAATTCGCGGCGGGTTCGGGTTTTTCTTCAGCCACATCATTTTGCATCTTTGCGACGGGCAGAGTTATCCGGAAGCAGGTGCCGGACACTGCGGCCTGATCAAGCCTGATCTGACCGCCATGGGACAGAATGATCCGGTGACAGAAAGCAAGCCCGATCCCGGTGCCGTCACCCACCTCCTTTGTGGTGAAGAACGGCTCGAAGATACGTGCGCGTATGGCTTTAGGGATACCGGGGCCATTGTCCTGAACCGTGATCTCAACCATTCCGGTGTCAGGCTTGACCTCGGCAGACAGCATGATCTGGTCGCCGATGCCGGATGCGGTCATGGCCTGCTCGGCATTGATGATAAGATTCAAGACGACTTGCGTAAGCTGGTCCGCATCCCCGGCAACTGCGGGCAGGTCTTCTGGCACACTTTGCTCAATGCGAATTTCGCCTGATGAGCTACCGTACCCGGCGACATCCGCAGCTGTTTCGATCATGCTGGGAACATCAACCTGCTCGATCTTGCTGGGCTGCTGACGCGCCATCGCCAGAAAGGTCTTTACAATCTTCGCGCAGCGTTCTGCAGCATTGCCGATTTTTTCAATCCTGACACCGAGGTCGGGGTCGGAAATTTCTTCCTTCAGCATCAACGAATGACCCACAACAACCGACAATGGATTGTTAAGCTCATGCGCCACACCCGCGAGTAGTTCGCCAAGCGCAGACATCTTTTCGTTCTGGAACAGCAGCTCTCGTTGCTTTTCAAGCTCAGCCTCAATGGCCAATTCATCGGTCAGATCGCGGGTATTGGAAACGATTACTTCTTCACCATTGAACTCGATCAGCCGTGAAGAATCCGCCCCCCAGAACTTTCGTCCGCTTGCATCGACGAACTCCATACGCCGATCCTTAAGCGCCCCCGCTTGCCGGAGGTCTTTCAGGTACCGTTGGCGCTCATTCGGATCCGCATAGTAGGATTTCGAACTTTCTGCATCACCAAACAGCGCCTTTATTTCGGGCGTAGCAAACAGCACCTCGCCGGTGTCGGCATGCGTCATGTTGATGGCTGCTGGATAAGCCTCCATGACCTGACGGATCAAGGCATCAGCCTCTTTCTGGACGGTTAGATCGATCACGCTGGTCACGATGACTTCTTCGCCTTTGTAATCGATCAATTGAGACGAAATTGACGCAGGGAAGGTTTTGCCAGCCGCATTAATCAAGTCGAGCTTGTAGTCATCGACACGACCATCGGCCAGAAGCTGGGTTACAAAATCCGCGCGCTCTTCCGGCTTTTGATAATGCTGTTTTGCAGATTTGGAAGGTCCGAACATCTGCAGCGCAGCAGGCGTGCGATACAGTATCTGACCATCACCAATCCGCGCCATAGTTACGATTGCCGAACTGGCATCCAGCACCTTTCGGATCAATAGATCGCCGTCGCGCTCTTCGACCTCGGCTTGTTTGCGTTCGGTGATATCCTCACGCGTGACGACAAATCCGCCGAACTTGGTGGGATGAACAGAAACCAGATAGGTACGCCCATCCGTTTCCATCAGCTCAAAGTCTTGGATGAACTCGACCCCATTAGCCAACCGGTCCGAAACCCACTGCTGTTCATTGCCGATGGCCTCGGCGTAAATTCCCCGGCGCGCCGTCTCACGCATCAGGATTTCCCAATCCAGTCCGGGTTGCAGCAGGTCGGCAACCCCCTTGTTCATCTCGGCATATCGTTGATTGAACAGGACAAGGCGGCGATCATCATCATAGAGGGCGAACCCTTCTTTGAGAGATTCGATCGCATCACGAAGAAGGTCCCGCGCCTTCTCGATTTCTTCAAATTCGTTCGCCATGCCCATCGTCATCCTGAATTTTTAGGATACCATTGTTTCAATGCCATTTCAAAATCAGCATCGCGTGTTTCAATTGTTTCAATAGGTGCCAACTCAGCCAAGTACAGGCCGATAAACCTGTTTGTTTTTGAGCCAGATAGCAAGTTGTGTGACCTGCTTCACAGAGCAACAACTGAAACACTTGGCACCGCTTCCAGACATCACAATGAAACATAGAAAGGTCAGTTATTGCCCATCTTAAGTGCGATTGGGTAAGAACGATGACTATTTCCTTTAGAACTACTGAAATGATTAACGCACCTATTTTTGCGTTGCATTCTTCGGCGTCCAATAGTGGGCAATGGAACCAACTGGCGGCGGATCTGGAAGGTCGCTTTAGTGTTCACGCTGTTGATCTTCCCGGGTACGGTCGTAGCCCGTTGACTGGAGATAACTCTCAAAACGGTGCGGCGTTTTCTGCCATACCGGTAATCCGCGAAATCGAAGCGCTGGGACGCCCCGTTCATCTTGTTGGACATTCCAACGGCGGAGGTATTGCCATCAAGATCGCGTTGATGCGTCCTGATCTTGTCAAAAGCCTGACGGTATATGAGCCTGCAGCCTTTCATTTTCTGAAGGCTGGCAATGAGGTCAGCAAGAAACTGTTCGGGCAAATCCAGCTTCTCGCGGGTGTGGTGAGCGCCGCAGCAGCGGATGGCGATGCCGCTGCTGGTATGCATCACTTTTTGGATTTCTGGAACGAGAAGGGGTTTTGGAACTCGCTGCCCGCGCAGGCCCGGGATCGGTTCATTGGGATGATCCCATCAGTCATGTCTGATTTTGCAAATGGTTTTGCTGAAACCTGGCAACTGAAGGACCTGTCCAAGCTTGAAATACCGACGTTGGTAATGACTGGTTTGGAGTCACCTGAGATTGCGCAGCACGTCTCGGTTGAGATCGCGAAGGCTTTGCCCAATGCGCGGATCGCGTTGCTGCCCGAGCTGGGCCATATGGCGCCGGTCTTCCTGCCCGAATGGATCAACTCAAGGATTTTCGAACACGTGGCCAATGTGGAGCGGCCCGTTGAAACTGTCAGCTGGCCAGAACGTCAAGCTGCCTGACCGGGGCCGCATTTAGCAATGCGGCCTTCATCAAACCACTGCCACATCAAAAAGGAGCAATATCATGGGTATTCAAACATCGATCAATGCAGCCACAGACTTTGCGGCCATCAAAGCAAAGCAAAACGTCGCCTGGGGCTCCGGCGACTACAGCAAAGTGGGTGTCACCCTTCAAATTACGGGTGAAGAACTGGCTGAAACCATGGATATGATGCCTGGTTCCAAGGTACTGGATGTTGCCGCCGGGAATGGTAATGCCACCCTGGCCTTCGCCCGGCGCTTTTGTGATGTTACATCGACCGACTATGTAGAAGCCCTGCTGGACGCCAGCAGCCAGCGCGCCAAAGCGGAAGGTCTGTTCGTGACCTACAAGGTTGCCGACGCCGAAAACCTGCCTTTCGATGATCAATCCTGCGACGCTGTGGTTTCGACGTTCGGCGTGATGTTCACACCGAACCAACAACAATCAGCAGCAGAGCTGCAACGGGTCGTCAAAAGCGGCGGCAAGATTGGTCTGGCCAACTGGACGCCGGACAGCTTCATCGGCCTTCTGTTCAAAACGATCGGTAAACATGTTCCTCCGCCTGCTGGCGTAAGCTCTCCGGCTTTGTGGGGCAGCCGGGACTGGATCGAAGAAGCCTTCGGATCGTACAGCACCATCGTTTCATTCCGACGCAAGAACTTCATGTTCCGCTACCGTTCAGCCGAACACTTCCTAGAGTATTTTCGGACGTTCTATGGCCCGATGCAAAAGGCCTTCGATGCACTGGACGCATCGGGACAAGAGGCGCTGCAGCGCGATATCATGGCGCTGATCGAGAAGTTCGATATCTCAGGCAATGACACACTTTGCATCTCATCCGAGTACGCTGAAATTGTCATGCAGCGCGGCTGAGATCGTGAATCACTGGCTCATCGTTCTTTGACCCAACCGTCAAAGAACGATGAAGATCACCCGGTGTAGTCGATCCACCATTTTCTTGGTATTAGTTTGTTTAAGGGGGATTTTGTTATGGCCGAGCGCACACTTTATGAAAAATACGGTGGGTTTTCACAGATCAGCAAGATCGTGTTCTCGTTCTATGACATCCTGCTGGACAACGACGAGGTTGGCCCCTTCTTCGACAACGTGGATATGAGCCGCATGGTCGACCATCAGACCAAGTTCATAGCATCGCTCCTTGGTGGTCCGGCCTCCTACACCGACAATCAACTGCGCCAGTTACACTCTCATCTCGAAATTACCGATGACCATTTCGACGAATTGGAGGTCGTGCTCCGTGACGCTTTGCAAAGACACGGCGTGGATGCCGAGGACATCGATATCGTTGTCGCGGAATTCAGTAAACGTCGTCCCTTGATTGTTGGATAAATCATGACCATCGAAGCCATCAATGAACAGCTCCTTCGCGCGATTGGTGTGGGCGTTGCCCTACTGGACCGTCAATCGCTGAAGTTTGGGTTCCGCAATGATACGTTTGACGAGTGGTTCAGTGCCGATGGCCCTTCAGACCAATTGCAGCAGCTCTTTCCTGATCTGGATATCGACACAGTGCAAACAAGCCTGTCCGGCACCGGGCGACATACATCAGAAATCACCTTCAAAAAGAAACGCCGCACACTAGTGATCGCACTCGATTTCACGGTCGCGCACGACGATGTGCTGGTTCTGGTATGTCAGAACATCACCCGTATCAAAGAGCTGGAGTCCATGATCGACTCCTATTCGATAATGGTGGAACGGAACACGCGCGAGTTGAAGCGGGAAAAGGAGCAGGTTGAAAAACTGCTGCTAAATCTGATGCCCCGGTCGGTCTACGAAGAGTACAAGACTTTCGGCGTGGTTACGCCACAACTCTATGATCCCGTCTCCGTCCTGATGCTCGATTTCGTTGGGTTCACGGATATGGTCGCCTCGCAGGACCCAAGCGTCACCGTCACTGAACTGAACGATATTTACAGCGCGTTTGATCGCATTGGTGAGCAATTCGGTTGCGAACGGATCAAGACGATCGGAGACGCATATATCACCGTTGCTGGTCTGCCCGATCCGACTCCGGATCACGCCAAGGCAATCGCAAACACAGCCATTCGTTTCGTACGCTATTTGACCCGCCGAAACCTGAGCCATCCGCATCAGTGGCGGTGCAGAATTGGACTGGCCACGGGATCGGTAGTCGGGTCGGTCGTTGGCATCCAGAAGTATGTGTACGATATCTTTGGTCCGGCTGTGAATCTGGCCTCCAGACTTCAGGAATTCTCTGACCCGATGCAGATTTCAGTCCAGGACGAAGTCGCGCAGGTCCTCAAAGATCAGTTTGACCTTGAGAATGTCGGCGCGCGAACAATCCGTGGGTTTGGAGAGCAAGACATCTGGCGCTTGTCCGACGATAGCTAAGCGTCAATGCCCGCTGTAATCCTTTGTTCGCACTAAATGGTGACTGATCACTGCAGCGAATACAGTAGGCTGTTTACCCAGTCCCAAAACCACTGATCTTGATCCCGAAATAAGCGGCTACTCGTTTGGGCGTTTGGTGACAACGGATTCCAGC
This sequence comes from Ruegeria sp. SCSIO 43209, assembly GCF_019904295.1. Taxonomy (NCBI): domain Bacteria; kingdom Pseudomonadati; phylum Pseudomonadota; class Alphaproteobacteria; order Rhodobacterales; family Roseobacteraceae; genus Ruegeria; species Ruegeria sp. SCSIO 43209. Next base: position 835,972 of record NZ_CP065359.1, on the reverse strand, counting down.
ACCTCGCCTTCGTGATCAACAACCCGCCAGAGGCAATGTCTCTTGCCATTCACCTCCACAAAATCTCGTCGGCGTGCCACTTCCATATCGAGAGTGCGCGCAGTTGTTGCATCCGCATTCTTCGGATATCAGAGGCAAACATCGGACCGAACCTGTCCCAACAGTAGCAGTCGGTTTCTTGACTCAGGTCGATGCCTCGCTCGTGCAACAGATCTACGGCATTCCGAAGCGAGAGCGGGAATCGGATGTACAGCATCTCGGTCAAGCGGATGATCTCAGAACCGGTTGTTATAGTATTTGAAAGATGCAGGTCTGGTCATGGGCAAAAAGCTACGCAACACCCCTACCCCGCCCAAGCAAAGCTCTTCTGACAAGATTCTTTTGACAGTTCCCCGATTGCAGTTTTCCTTGGTCACACAAACCTGTTCACATAATTCTCCAGAATCTCCTGACGCCCAGATTGTGGTTTCGGGTTGGTATTTTCCTGCAGAACCCGGGCAGAAATCTCTTCCAGACTGCTACCCAACATAGAAACTGCTTCCGGCGTGTTCCAACCGGAATACCGTTCCGTCAGCGCGTCCTCCAAGCCACCGTCTTCAATCATAGCAGCCGCAGCTTTCAAGCCTCGTGCACAAATGTCCATTCCACCGACATGGGCTGCAACAAGATCTTTTGCATCAAGCGACTGCCGACGAATTTTGGCGTCAAAATTTGTGCCCCCAGTTGTAAAGCCACCAGCTTTCAGGATGTAGTAATATGCCAAAGCAACCTCTGGCGTGTTATTCGGGAACTGGTCCGTATCCCATCCGGATTGGTAATCGTTTCGGTTCATGTCGATCGAGCCAAGCATCCCTTCGGCAGCGGCGACCGCAATTTCATGCTCGAAACTGTGTCCGGCCAGGATCGCATGCCCCTGCTCGAGGTTCAACTTGACCTCGTCCTCCAACCCGTACTTCCTGAGAAACCCAATACAAGTCGCGGCGTCGTAGTCGTATTGGTGTTTGGACGGCTCCTGAGGCTTGGGCTCAACGAGAATAGTTCCTTTGAACCCAATCTTGTGTTTGTATTCAACGACCATGTTCAAGAAACGGCCCATGTGGTCCAACTCGGTTTTCAAATCCGTGTTCAACAGGGTTTCATAGCCTTCTCGGCCACCCCATAGAACGTAGTTTTCTCCGCCGAGCTTGTGGGTCGCATCCATGCAGGATTTCACTGTCGCAGCTGCAAACGCAAAAACGTCGGGATCAGGATTGGTACTGGCACCAGACATCCAGCGACGATGGCTGAACATATTGGCCGTGCCCCAAAGCAGCTTGGTACCAGACACCTGCATCTTTTCACCGATATAATCGGTGATATCTTCCAATGTGCGCAGGTTATCGGCAAAATTTCCCTGTTCGGGCCGGATGTCAGCGTCGTGCCAGCAAAAGAATGGCTGCCCCAAAAGCTCAAACAATTCGAATGCAATATCTGCCTTCTGACGGGCCCGGCCCATATCGTCCTGAGGATACCATGGGCGTTCGAACGTAGGTCCACCAAAGGGGTCTCCGCCCTCCCACGCGAATGAATGCCACCAGGCCACAGCAAACCGCAGATGGTCCTCCATACGCTTGCCCATGATGATTTCATTCGGGTCGTAGTGACGAAAGGCCAACGAGTTCTTGCTATCCACGCCTTCAAACTGGACCTTCTCGATCCCTTCAAAAAATCCACTTGGCATTTCTGCCCCCTACTCTGCTTTTTGTGCTGGCTGCTTGCCGAGAATGATCATCGACAATAGATCGTCATCAGTTACATCTGCGATATCGACCGTCCCAACCAGTTTTCCGTTCTTCATGACCGATGCGCGGTCGCACAGTTCCATGACGGCATGCACGTCGTGATCGATCAGAAATATCCCGATGCCTTGCGCCTTTAGCTGGTGGATCAGATCCGCCACCATCTGAGTTTCATGTGGCCCAAGCGCTGCTGTGGGTTCATCCATGATCAGGATACGGGCGTTGAAATAGACCGCGCGAGCGATGGCCACCGATTGCCTTTGACCGCCGGATAACGCGGAAACGGGATCATTGAACTTTTGAAAGTTCGGATTGAGCTGCGCCATGATCTTTCGGCACTCGGCCTCCATGGCTGCGTCGTTGACCAAACCAAAAGGCGTCGTCATCTCGCGCCCCAGGAACAAGTTTGATGTCGCGTCCAGATTGTCGGCCAAGGCGAGCGTCTGATATATCGTTTCGATATTGTTCGCCCGGGCGTCACGAGGATTGCCAATCTCGACCGGCTTGCCATCGATCAGAATCTCGCCGTGGTCCATCTGATACGCGCCGGACAATACCTTGATCAACGTGGACTTTCCGGCCCCGTTGTGGCCAAGCAGGCCAACGACTTCACCCGGATAGAGATCGACCGACACATGGTCGACGGCCTTGATCCCACCGAAGGAAATCGAGATGTCGCGCATCTCGACCAATGGCGGCGCGCCTGAACCGCGCCCAGTGCCAGAAGGTTTTTTCTGCGTATCCTGAGCTTGCATCACTTTGCCCCCAGTCGCTTGCGGTAAACGATGTCGATATAGACGGCCAACACGAGGACGCTGCCGACGACGATGTTCTGAAACGGCGCGTCAACGCCAACCATTGCCATGCCCGATTGCAGCGCCTGCATTATCAATGCACCCAGGATCGCGCCATAGATGGTGCCGATGCCGCCCGACAATGCGGTTCCTCCGATCACTGCAGCTGCTATGACCCGAAGTTCGTCGAGCGTACCAATGTCGTTCGAATGGTTTGCCAAGCGGGCCGAGGCGACCACCGCGGACACCGCGCACAAGAAACCCATCAAAGCAAAGATTTTCACGGTCAGCAGCCGAGTGTTGATACCCGAAAGCTCTGCCGCATCCGGGTTGCCGCCAGTGGCAAAGATGTACCGACCAAACCGGGTTTTTCGCGCCACAATTGTCAGCGTGACAGCCACGATGATTAGGATGAGTACAGAAATCGGTATGCCGTATCCTACAACTAGCCCCTCTGGCATTGTCTCTCCGCGTGCTTCGAACATACGTTGCAGTCGGCGCGTCGGTATGGCGTAGCTGTTTACGATGTATACGTACCCAAGGATGGCGATTGCGATTATCCCGGCCAGAGTGGCTTCGGCCCAGACAGGTTTGACGGGGAATCCATGTGCCGCCTTTGCGCGACGACTGCTCCACAAAGCCCAGATCGCGATTGCGGTAGCAAACAAGCCGAACAGCCAGCTTGTCGTCGTTCCCAATGTCCCGTTGGTCCCGCCAAACATCAGGAATGTACTATCCAAAGGACCAATCGTCTGACCGCTGGTCAAATACCACGCCACATTTCTCCAAACCAGAAATCCACCAAGCGTGACGATGAAGGCTGGTATCGTCAGGTATCCGACCATCCAGCCATGAAACGCACCAATCAGCGTGCCGACAAACAGCCCGACAACAATGGTGATCGCCCAGGTTGCTGGATTGTTCAAACCCATCCCAAGGACTTGTGGCAAAAGCTCGGTTTGCGTCATCGCCATCACGGCAGAGGTTGTTGCCAGCAGTGCACCAACCGACAAGTCGATGTGCCGTGTGACGATAATAAATACCATCCCGCATGCCATAATGGCGACCGAAACCGTTTGGATGGACAGGTTGAACAGGTTACGAGGGGTCAGGAAGCGCCCATCTGTGAAGATGTTGAACCCGATGCACAGGATGACAAACGCGCCGATCATTCCCAAAAGCCGCATATCCAGTTCCAGTTGCTGGAACAGGCTGGGTTTCGCTTTTTCAGGTACCGGCTGAGACGAAGTTTCGGTCATTTCCGATCTTTCAAATTCAGCAATAGTCCCCGGCCCAGACGGGGCCAGGGACTTTGAAGTTTAGTTGCAGGGAGCAGGTCCGTTTTCAACGCCCTGACACAGATCTTCCAATGGGATCCATCCAGCGTCCACAACAACGGATAGGTTGTCCTTGGTGATCGGAACGGGCGCGAGGAAGACCGAGTTCATCTCGGTGCCACCAGGGGATGTCCAGCTCACTGCGCCTTCGACGTCAGCAGGGCTTGTCCCTCCGCTCAGTGCGACTGCGATTTCGCCAGCGGCCTTTCCGAGTTCACGAGCGTCCTTCCATACCGAAACGGTTTGAGTGCCCAGCGCAACGCGGTTCAACGCTGCGTGGTCGCCATCCTGACCTGACACCGGAATGCCTTCCATACCCTGTGCTGTTAGGGCCGCAACAACACCGCCTGCAGTACCGTCATTCGACGCAACGACTGCATCCACGTTGTTCTCGTTCGCGGTCAGGATTTGTTCCATGTTCCGCTGCGCGTTCGCGGGCAACCAACCATCCGTGTAGGCTTCACCAACAATTACAATGTCACCGCTGTCGACGGCTGCTCCGATGATCTCTTGCTGACCACCCCGCAGGAAATCTGCGTTCGGATCAGTAGGAGAGCCTTTGATCATCACGTAGTTGCCCTTGGGCATGGCCTCAAAGACAGCCCGAGCCTGCATTCTGCCGACTTCCACGTTGTCGAAGGTCAAATAAAATGCTCGGTCGTCCTCGATCAGACGGTCATAGGCAATCACAGGAATACCTTCGTCCGCCGCGGCCTGAACCGCGGGACCAATGGCCTGCGCGTCCTGCGCAAGGATGATAAGCGCGTCCACACCCTGGGCGATCAGGCTTTCGATGTCCGATAGCTGCTTTGCGGAGGACGATTGCGCGTCTGCCGAAATGTACTCGGCACCGCCTGCTTCAAGTGCCGACTTGATGGCCGCTTCGTCTGTTTTCCAACGCTCCTCCTGAAAGTTCGACCAGCTCACGCCGACCACTGGCTCTGCGAATGCGGTCGAAGCCAACAAGGTGGCCACAGCCGAAAAGCTGAGAATTCTCTTCATGATTTCCTCCCATTTGCCGAGCCATCGCATTTCGATTCGCGGCTCTCACAATTTTGAATACCATATTTATTTCAGCCGGTAAAATATTTAGTCTGTTAGGACAGGCGAAATCCAAATAGATTGAGGTAAGAACCAGATTCGTGAGGCCAAGATGCTGAAAAGCAAAGCTTCTCAAAATGCCGCGGACCAGCGGAACATTACGCGCCTGCGGGTGTTGGAACATATTCGGACAAGAGGCTCGATCTCCAGGATAGATATCGCCAGCGCTTTGCAGACCAGCCCTGCGACGGTTACTGCAGCCACAGCCGACCTCATATCTGCGGGGCTGATCAAAGAGATCGAATCCGAACCGCAATCCAAATCCGCCAAAAGGGGTCGGCCCAGAGTTTTACTTCAGCTGGATGGCCGCTCTTACCTTGTTGCGGGCCTCAAAGTGGCGCGCCACATGATCTCGGTCATCCTTGTAGATTTCAAAGGCAACGAGGTCACGTCATACAAACATCCGTTGGACGACGTCCGGATGACGCCAGGCGCATTAGTGGCAACTATTCGCAAGGCCTTGGATGAGGCCTGCGCTCAGATCAACGAGACCCTCGACACCTTATCAGGAGTGTCAATTGGGGTTGCCGGTCTCGTGGACGCAGAAAGGAACTTTGTACACTGGTCCTCTTCACTTACCGATAGAAACGTCGATTTTAGCCAATTTCTGGAAACAGAGCTGCCCTGCCCCGCCTTTATAGAAAACGACGCCAACCTGGTAGCAAAGGCGGAACAACTCTTTGGGTTAGGCAAGGGTTTTAAGAACTTTCTTGTCGTCACGATCGAACACGGCGTTGGGCTTGGAATTGTCCTGGACGGTAAGCTATATCGCGGGGAAAGAGGCTGCGGAGCGGAATTTGGCCACACAAAAGTCCAACTGGACGGCGCGCTTTGCCAGTGCGGCCAGCGGGGTTGCCTTGAGGCCTATGTCGGGGACTATGCACTGATCCGGGAAGCAACCGTCGCCGATCAACGCATTGGAACGGAAACCATTAAAGAGATCCACGAAAATGCTCGATCCGGAGACGAAAGGGCGAAATCCGTTCTGGCCCGCGCGGGCCAGATGTTTGGTCTGGGAATATCCAATCTGATCAATCTGTTTGATCCCGAACGCATTATTTTGTCCGGAGCTCAGATGGACTTAGAACACCTGAATTCGGACGAGGTGATGACCCGAATTCGCAGTGGCGTCGTGAATGTCGATACCCCCTTGCCGGAAATCACAGCCCATCACTGGGGCGACCTTATGTGGGCCAAGGGAGCTGCGGCGTACGGGATTGAGCAGGTCTCGATCCTCAAGGTAAAGGAGCTGTCGACAAATGCGCCCTGAGCTTTGTATCCTATTCGCTTTTGCATCTGCGGCCAGCGCAGAAACTCAAGCTCCGCAGTTCCAAAAGATTGACATCGGCGCTCATATTTATGACGGCGGCTGGGAGCACTTTGTTGGCGGCGGGGTCGCCGTTTTCGATTGTGACGGTGATGGGTTGCCTGAACTCTTTGCAGCGGGTGGCACCAACACATCCAAACTGTTTAGAAACACATCGCACGAAAGCGTTTCATTTCGTGCTGATACCCCCGAGCTGCTTTCCATGGTCGACGTAACTGGGGCTTACCCGCTGGATGTCGACAGTGATGGCGTTATGGATCTGGCTGTTTTGCGCGTCGGCCCCGATCTGCTTATAAAAGGTGAGCCTGATTGCAAGTTCCGCCCCTTCAGCTCCCTTGGCTTCCGATCAGAGGATCATTGGACAACCGGGTTCTCTGCCACCTGGGAAGCTAATCAGACTCTGCCAACATTGGCCTTCGGAACTTATGTTGATCGTCACAATCCCGACGGCCCGTTTGAGACTTGCGGACCCACGGTCCTATACCGGCCCAGTGGCGGCAGTTACCAGCCACCGGAACATCTCGAACCAGGCTATTGCGCGCTGTCCATTCTCTTTTCTGACTGGTCCCGCACCGGGCAAGCGGATCTGCGGGTCAGTAACGATCGCCATTACTATGTACGTGGCGGCCACGAGCAATTGTGGGCAATGGAAAAAACTCCACGCCCCTATTCGAAAGAAGACGGATGGTTGGCATATTCGATCTGGGGCATGGGCATCGCTTCACGAGATCTAACAGGCGATGGCTTCCCCGAAGTTTACCTGACTTCTATGGGTGACCAAAAATTTCAAGTTTTTGACCCCGAAGCTGGCGGCCCAACCTGGCGAGACGCCACTTACAGCAAAGGCACAACCGCTCACAGGCCACATATTGGAGACGACGGTCGCCCATCAACTGGATGGCATGCGCAATTTGGCGACGTTAACAACGACGGTCTAGACGATATCTTTGTCGCCAAGGGAAATGTCGAGCAGATGCCAGATGCAGCATTGAATGACCCCAACAACCTACTGTTACAACTGGAGAATGGTCAATTTCAAGAAGCTTCAGTCGAGGCTGGCGTTGCCTCTATGGCCAAGTCGCGCGGCGCGGCTTTGGCTGACTTCAACAATGACGGCTGGCTTGATCTGGTGGTGATTAACCGGGGCTCGGAACTTGAGGTCTATCAAAACCAGCCCCACACCGGGAATTGGGTGATGCTGGACATTTCCCAAGATAAACCAAACCGCTTCGCGGTCGGCGGCTTTATCGAGGCCAGGACCGAGTCAGGTGTGGTAACCCGGGAAATCACAATCGGTGGAGGGCACACCAGCGGTATCGCAGGGCTTCATCATTTTGGACTGGGGGATGCGAAGGCAATCGAAGTTCGGGTTATTTGGCCTGATGGCGAAGAAGGAGGATGGCAGGAAATCCAATCAAATCAGATCATTCAAATTGAGCGATGATCATTGGTCAACCGGCAGTCCACTTGGAACCTGATCTGGAACACCAAGACGTTCCGCGGGATCTTCCAGACTGGCCAGAAAGCTCAGTAGCGCGCTGATCTCCTGATCCGTCAGAGTTAGCCTTGACAGGTCGCTGCTTCGGGCAATCGCATCCAAATTCTCTGGGTTCGACAATGGAAGCTGATCCTTTGCACCCGGAAAGTCAGGGAGCACAGCCATTTCCAAGGAGTACGAACGCAGGGAATCCTCTGGGTCGAGATGATGGCGCACGATATCTTCAAGCTGCGCATAGGCACCGTTATGCCCGTACGGGGCCGTCAGCGTTACATTGCGTAACGAGGGCGTGCGAAACGCAAACGCATCCTCTGCGTCACCAGTTACGCGTAGGCGCCCATCATCCCGGACATGGCTTTCGAACCGCGCCGCTTTTCCGGGTCCTATCTGCGGCATCGCTATGGAGTGAAATTTGTGGTCTGTTTGGAACCAGCCCGAATGACAGATGCTGCACCCTGCTTTCCCGTAGAACAACTGCATGCCGCGCTGAGCATCTTCCGGCAACTCAGATTCCCCCCGCATCGCAAGGTCAAACGGGCTATTGACAGCGCGCCATTCGAAGGCAATGAAATCAGCTATTACATTCGCAATAGCGGAAAAGGTGATCGTATCTCCTGGTGCAACCTGAGAAAAACGCTGTTCGTATTCCGGGATGGCCGCGACGCGAGCCGCTATCAAATCCCACGCCCCGCCTTCCTGAGTAAGCAACCCGAGGCGTACAGCCTGGCTGACGTCATTCTCGGAATAGTGGCCTGCCATCTCATCAGGAGACAGCACCGGAAACATTGCCTGAGCTGCCAGAGCGGATTTGAAACCTGACCTCATATGAGTGCCCAGCGGCGTCCTGATACCGTTCGCGCGTGTCGGATCAGTTTCAAGGCGCCCATCATGAAAGAAGACTGTGAACTCGGTTGCGCCAAGATTCCAAAGACCCGGCGAATTGCGCGGGATCCGTTGCTCCGGCGGGTTTTTCGCATCGAATTTCCGCTTTGCCCCCAGACCCGCACCACCTTCACCGATCCCAAGCGAGAGCCCATCGGACGTGCCGAGTTTGGGGTGATGACAAGTCGCACAGCTGATATTCCTGTTCCCGGACAAGATCGGGTCGTAGAAAAGCAGTCGCCCAAGTTGGACCTCTTTCACGCCAGGTTCAACAAATTCTGGGATTGGCCCAAGGTTCTGAGCCGCTGCCACCGTAATGGACGCAATTACCACGCTAAAAGCAACAATCGGTGTAACAAGCTTCATGTCACACCCTCTGAAATCTGCAGAATCAATGTCTGCTCGTAAGGGGCTTCAGGAGCGCATATGATCGACGGGAACTCGGGGATGTTGGGCGCGTTGGGATAACCCGATGGCTCGATGCACACGCCAGCGCTCTTGTAAAAGGGTTCCGTGAGGTGAGCCCCGGAGTAAATTTGCACCCCTGCCTGGTCTGACCATACAGATAGCTTCAAACCCGTGGGTGTAGTAAGGTCGGCGACCGGAAGCCCCTTCTCTCGTGCGCTGTTGAAAACGAAGTAGTTGTCCAAATCCGTCAAAACGGCACTGATCGCTTTCGGCGCGGAAAAATCCATACCACTATCTCTTGCGTCCACAATCTTGCCCGAGGGAATACCCTGATTGTCAACTTCAAGATAACGGTTTGAAGTCAGCCGCAGACAATGTTCTGAAATGCCCGTTACGCAACCCAGGCTATAGTAATTATGTTGCGCTATACTTACGGGTGTCGGCCGATCCGGCTGCGCTGAAATCGAATAAACCAGACGCGGATAGTCCAGCCTTACTCGCACTTCAAATCTGACGGTTCCCGGATAACCGCTGGCACCCTCCGGGGAAGTGAGGCGCAATACGGCCTCGTTTGCTGTCATCTGCTCAAGAGCCCAATTCTGATGCGATAGGCCTGCCCGCCCACCGTGCAAGGAATTTCGACCCTCGTTTGCGTCCAGTTCATACCGAACATTTTCCATGTCAAAACGCGCTGCTCCAATCCGGTTGGCGACACGCCCAACGATTGCGCCCAGATAATTATTATCGGTGGCGTAGTCCCGCGGGTTCTCGTATCCAAGGATCATTGGCATCCCCTTGTACCACCAACCTTGAGTTGTCGCCCCGTAGCTGAGTAGCGACACGCGCATGTCGCCATCATTCAGGACGGCTCGTTCGATTTGAGGAGGTATGTCCCGCCTTTTGTTCATCGTTTCGCAAAAGGTGCTAAGGCCGAATAATATTGCCGGTAACGTTGGTATTCATTTTCGAATGCATCGATCAGATCCCCACGAGGCTCGATCACCGTGTCGATTTTGGGCGACATCATCACAGAGTCCGGGTTTGCGCCATTGACGGCGCACATTGCCAGGCGGGCGGCGCCGATGGCGGCACCAAATTCACTGCCCCGGGGCAAGGCAAGGGGCGTATTGAGCACGGTGGCCAGGTTTTTCAACCAATACCGAGATCGCGCACCGCCGCCAACGGCCAAAAGGCTGGTTGGCTTTGTTCCGGTACTCTTGAGGGCCTCCAAACAGTCCCGCATTGCAAAGGCGACGCCTTCCATGACAGCCCGCGTCAAATCAGTGGTCTCCGAGGAAATATCCACACCCAGGAACGCACCACGGATTGCACTGTCATTGTGAGGCGTCCGCTCACCTGAAAGATAAGGCAGAAACGTGATCTCTGATGGGCCATCCAGATCGGCAGGCAGCGAGGCGATCATGTCCCCAACGGACTGGCCCAGATTGCGGGAAAGCCAGTTCAAACTGTTTGTCGCAGAAAGGATAACACCCATCTGAATCCACCTGTCAGGGACAGAATGACAAAAAGAATGTATCGCCGTTTCTGGCGCTGGAGCATAGATGTCTCTGGACACCAGCAACACACCTGAGGTTCCGAGGGACAAGAAGCCAGCTCCATCGCTTGTACTGCCTATCCCACAGGCGGCAGCGGCATTGTCCCCTGCTCCCCCTGCAATCACGACCGGTCCAGACACTCCCCACTCTTGCTCCAACTCGGACCGCAGCTCCCCGCCCGGATCACTGCCTTCGACCAGTCGAGGCATTTGTTCGATGTTCATGTGACTCTGTTCCAGTGCGGTTTCCGACCATCGCCGCGCACCAACGTCCAGCCATGAAGTTCCGGCACTGTCAGACATATCGCTGACGTAGTCTCCGGTCAGCCAGAGCCGCAGGTAGTCTTTCGGTAGCAGGACCTTGGCAGTTTTAGCAAACAGGTCAGGCTCATTTGCGCGGACCCATTCCAACTTGGGGGCCGTGAACCCCGGAAAAACGATATTGCCTGAACTCGAACGCATACCCGGCAGTTGATCAAGAATTTCTGCCTCTTTAGATGCCCGCGTGTCGTTCCACAGAATGCACGGTCGCAACACGTTACCATTGGCATCCAAAAGAGTCGCACCGTGCATGTGCCCGCTCAAACCAATGCCGCGCAGCGCAGAAAACGCGTTTCCGTGTGCAGCCCGAAGCTGACTGACGACTTCTTTGCAAGCTTCCACCCAATCCAAAGGGGACTGTTCGGACCATCCGGGTTTTGAGGAAGACGTAAGGATAATGGACTCAGCGCTACCTGCGACGGAACCTGCGTCGTCGACAAGAATCCCTCTAAGGCCAGATGTTCCCAAGTCCAATCCAAGATACATCTTTGAACCCACCTATCTTTATTTTAGTTGCTAAAATTAATAGCCGAATAGATATTGTCAACAAAAGTTTCAGGCAAGTTGGTTTCTCTGTGAGATAACCCCGCACCACTGCAGATTTATCGACCAAACGGCGAAATCCGTATCTCTGATCAGTAGCGCAAATCACAACAAGCGCAGCTGTCTTGTTCCTGCGCATCGCAAACATGAAGCCAATCGTCGCCCTGTTCGTTGAGGAAGTGGTTCCCAAATTACTTCGCCAAACACCTCGCAGTTAGCTGCGTGGTATAGTTAGGTTCATCCGCTTTTGCGCGTCCAATTCTGGCTTGTATTGAACAACCAATCTCAGAAAATTGCCCCATTTCCACAACTAGCGGCGCGGATCATGAAGCCCGTCATTCGTCAGATGAGTGGATTCTGGCAATCCAAGCGTGGATAACCGCACGACAAATAATAGCGCGAATATCCGAGTATCATCTTACAACGAAACGCTGGGTGGGTCCTAGGCTTCAAACTCCATTGGTGCTGTCAGACAAATTCGAACCAGTCTCAATTTGACTCAAAATCGTGAACCTATCCGGAACAAAGTTGACGCCACTCGTCAAGAGCGGCGGTTCGCGTCAGCTTGAAGGAGTCTCGGCTGGTGAGGGATATTTCCTGGTTAAAGTGGTTGTATACGTAGGAATGGTCGGAAGCGAAATTCTGTAAACTTCGAATGCGCCTTAAACCCTGGATCGCGCGCTCGCGTTGTTGATACGGCAGGTGCGAGTTCTCGATGCGGTTGTTGAGCCACCTGCCCGTCGGTTGTTTTTCGAGCGTGCCCAGCTCTCTGACCGCGACTCTGTGTCCGGCGAAGCGAACCGTGACGACGGTTTCCGCTTTACCGCATCGCTTCATCAATTTCTTGAGGAATTTCAATGCTGCAGCTTTGTTTCGACGTTTGATGACAACTGCTTCCAGCACTTCGCCCTCATGATCTACGGCCCGCCAGAGGTAATGTTTCTTGCCATTCAACTTCACGAAAAACTCGTCCACCTGCCACTTCCATTTCGAGAATGCACGCAGTTGTTGCACCCGCTTTTGTCTGATCTCAGAGGCGAAGATCGGACCGAACCTGTTCCACCCATATCGGACAGTTTCGTGGCTCACGTCGATGCCTCGCTCGTGCAGCAGATCTTCGACATTCCGAAGCGAGAACGGGAAACGGATGTATAGCATCACCGCAAGGCGGATGATCTCTGGGCTGGTTTTGAAGTACTTGAAGAGGCAGGTCTGGTCATGCGCAAAAGCTACGCAACACCCCTACCCCGCTTAATCAAACTTCTTCTGACAAGACCAAACAGAATGCCTTATGAGCTAGCGATGAATAGTCTAATTTCGAGCTTGCCGTAGACGACCTCTTCAGCTTTTTGCCCGATGGAAGAAAAGCTGAGCGACGATGGTAACCCTTGTAAGTCCACCAGTTTTCGCGATTCAGGTCTGCTTCCGGGTCGATGTAGCAATGGTTCTTGGCATGCCAAGGGCGTCACTTCACTCCGGCGAAGAGTATTTGTTTCTTGCGGTCTGCATCCCTTTGACACAAAACGAAATCGTTCTCATGCAAAAAGCCCTGAGGGGAGGACGCAAGTAAGAAATGCCCAAAATCATCTCGCCCTGCGACTAGCGCAACCAAAGTTTTCACGCCATTCTGCTGTTTCATTGAAGGCTTTATGAAACGCAACGCCGCACCGATGCGTCTATCGTCTGTGTTATTGGGCCCGGATGCGTGAAAGAGATGCCCGTGATGCATGGATGCCTGCCCCGCACGCAATTCGGCAGCAACTGCATCATTTTCGTTCACATCGACTGCGATTTCCTGCCCACGTGATAACAGATTGTTTTCGCTGAAAGTGTCCACGTGAGGCACGATACGGCTTTTGTGGCTGCCAGGAACAAACTTCATACACCCGCTTTGCTCGGACGCTTCTGAAATCGCAACCCAACAGGTAACCTCTTCAGCATCATCCAATCCCCAATAGGTCAAGTCTTGGTGCCAAGAGACTATCTTCGATGATCGCGCTTCTTTTACGAAAAGTGCACCGCTCCAAACCATGAGGTCCGGCCCTAACACCGTTGAAGCAGCCTCAATCAGCTTCGGATGGCGAAGTAGTGCATCGAATGATGGTATCAGCCTGTCCGGATAAGAATATAGAAGCTTAAGTTTATCTGGGTCGTCTCTGAGAATGCGCTCAGCTTTCTCAAAATCATTGCGCAGCGCTTGGACCTCAGAAACTGTCAGGATATCCAGCGGAGCTACGAAACCGTCACTTTCATAAGTCTTTGCAATATCACTCATTCGTCTATCCATCGTCATTTTCTGGAAACGTTAACTGCACCTTCATTGATTGGGTTCGATCAGACGCGACCTCGAAAGCAGTGATGGCCTCGCCAACCTCGAAGGAATGCGTCACCAACTGGTTGACGTTTATTAGTCCGCTTCGCATCATCTCGACCGCGACTGAGAACTCGGAATGGAAACGGAAAGACCCGCGAAGCACTATCTCTTTTGCAGTCAACGCCTGCATCGGCACAGTCATATCTCCGCCCAGACCAAGCTGAACCAATGTTCCACCCGGTCGCAAGCATGCGACGCCAGAAGCCAGAGCCGATTGAGCACCGGAACACTCCAGTTGTACATCAACCTGACCCTTGTCGTTTTCAAACTGCTCCAGTTTTTGCGGATCGGTGTAGGTGTTGATGACATCGTCTGCCCCGCATTCACGCGCCAGAGCGAGGGTCTGGTCCGAGATATCCGTCGCCACTATTCTGGCCGCCCCAGAACGACGCGCCGCCAAGATCGTGAGGCAGCCGATTGGACCGCATCCCGTGATAAGTACCGTTTTACCTAAGAGGCTCCCGGCTTGCTTAATCGCGTGCAAACAGACCGCCAAAGGTTCGGCCATAGCGGCCTGCGCAGGACTTAACCCATCTGCTGGAACGCATTGACTGGCTTTCGCTACGAGTTTGCTTTGAAAAGCGCCTTGGATATGCGGGAACGGCATCGCGCTGCCATAGAACTTCATATCAAGACAGTGGTTTTGCTGCCCGTTCAGACAATAAATGCAGGATTGGCAAGGTCGGGATGGAGAAACTGCAACCAGTTGACCTAAATGCAACCCCTGCACACTTGACCCAACTCTCACTATTTCCCCGGCGATTTCGTGTCCAAGCACCATCGGTTGACGCAACTTGATCGCGCCGAAACCACCGTGGTTATAATAATGCAGGTCAGAGCCGCAAATCCCTCCCGCGCGCATGGCAATCAAGACTTCGTCTGGCCCCACGTCGTGCACATCCCGGTTTTCCAACCTCAGATCTTTTGCGGCATGGATAACAACAGCAACACTGGCCGAAGACATTGCACGGACTCCCTATACAGATTGCCAAAAGATACGGATAGTCGGTGCTGACAACCAAGGGATTTTTGCATGACGCTTGAAATGTTTAGCCTAGAGGGAACACGCGCGCTCGTAACAGGCTCTAGCCAAGGCATCGGATTTGCGTTGGCTTGTGGTTTGGCTGCCGCCGGTGCGCAGGTCGTTTTGAACGGGCGCGATGCCACTAAACTAGCGTCAGCAGCATCCGAGCTGAGCGAAACAGGTGCCTCGGTACGCGAACTTTCGTTCGATGCAACCGATCATGAAGGTGTCCGATCTGCCGTCGACGACTTTGAAGCAAAGGTCGGCCCGATAGACATCCTGATAAACAACGCCGGAATGCAACACAGGACGGAGTTACAGGATTTCCCCGCTGATGCCTTCGAGCGCCTGCTACAGACAAATGTAGCGTCCGTCTTTCACGTCGGTCAGGCTGTGGCACGGCACATGATTGAAAGAAAGTCTGGTAAGATAATTAACATCGCGTCGGTTCAATCCGCATTAGCAAGACCGGGTATTGCGCCTTACACAGCGACAAAAGGCGCCGTGACCAATCTTACAAAAGGAATGGCAACTGATTGGGCTAAGTATGGTCTAAACTGCAATGCCATTGCGCCTGGATATTTCGATACGCCTTTGAACGCCGCCTTGGTTGCCGACCCAGAGTTTAGCTCATGGCTTGAGAAACGTACCCCGGCCGGTCGCTGGGGCAGTGTAGAAGAACTTGTCGGCGCCGCCATTTTCCTTGCTTCCCCTGCATCCAGTTTCGTCAATGGTCATACTCTCTATGTCGATGGTGGAATAACGGCGTCACTTTGATCTGCAGCTTTCAATCGTCTGCTAAGTAAGACCGACTTAGATATCGTTCATAGCGCCGACGCCAAGGCAATCACCACAACCACCATTAATGAAGCGGCCATCGCAATATTGATCCTTTGATGCGATCTCTCGCTTAAATCAAGGCTACCCAGCTTTGCGCCAGCACCCAGCCAGATCATGTGCACTGGCACCCAAATCATATTGAATACTACGATTTTTGTGACGACCTCCCAAACGGGCGCATCGGGCAAAAAGGCAAACCCTGAAAACAATGCTGTGCCGACCACGTAAGCCTTGGGATTAATGAACTGAAGTGTCAGACCGTTCGCAAAACCAAGCGGCGAAACCGCAGGAGAAAATCCGACCTTTGAGCCGGCGCTGGCAATACGCCAGGCGAGAAATACCAAATACCCGACAGAGGCGAATAGCAACAAAGTTCTAAGCACCGGTACAGCCAAAGCGACCGCAGCGACTCCAGAGACAACTAACATCATGTTGATGAACCCGCCCAGCATCAGACCAGCCACAAAGGCGAGTCCAGCTCGAAAACCAAATGCTGATCCAATACCCGCGGTTGTTAGAACACCCGGGCCCGGCGTAACTAGCAGAAAGAAAACCGCGACAGCAAACTCAAACACTTTTCAGATTGGCCTATTACAGATCTCTGCATTCCGGCACAGCTGTGATCACCGATCCGTCCTTATGGTGTTGCAGCAGATTGTCGACAGTCAGGTCACCCATTGCTGCACGCGTCTCAAAAGTCGCGCTACCAGCGTGAGGGAGCAGAACGACATTGGACAACTCGCGCAATGCTTTTGGAACGCGCGGTTCGTCCTCGAAGACATCAAGCCCTGCCCACCCGAGCTCACCGTTTTGCAATGCACTAATTAAGGCAGTTTCGTCAACAACCGAACCTCGACTAACGTTTATCAGAGTGCCGTCTGCCCCCAACGCGCGCAACACCTCAGCGTTGACCAGCTTATTGGTCGACGGGCCGCCGGGCGTGATGCATATGAGGACGTCCACATGCTCTGCCATTTCAACCAAATTGTCGAAATATCGGTACGGGACATCCTTTTGATTGCGGGTGTGATATGAGATTTCGGGTGCCCACGGCTCCAACTTATCAACAATCGCCTGACCAATGCGACCAAGACCAAGAATGCCTATTTTTTGATTGTCCGCTGATCGCGTCAAAGGGGCATTACCTTCAACTTCCCACCGTCCGGACCGTACGTAATTATCGTCACGTATGAGCTCTCGATAACATGACAGCAACAGCAGAACGGCGGTGGTTGCGACTTCTTTGTTCAACACATTGGGCGTGTGCGTCACAACAATCCCACGCTCAGCCGCAGCACTTGCGTCGACGGCGTCGTAACCGACTCCATAGACGCTGATCATCTTAAGATTACTGAGTGAAATCATTAGGTCATGCGGAACGCCATCATGCCCGTTCGTTACGATATGCGTAATACTTTCCGCGTTGAAATCGTCCAATTGATGAATATTGAACACTGAAGACAG
Source organism: Ruegeria sp. SCSIO 43209 (assembly GCF_019904295.1). Classification (NCBI taxonomy): domain Bacteria; kingdom Pseudomonadati; phylum Pseudomonadota; class Alphaproteobacteria; order Rhodobacterales; family Roseobacteraceae; genus Ruegeria; species Ruegeria sp. SCSIO 43209. The sequence goes on along the minus strand of NZ_CP065359.1, from coordinate 818,726 downwards.
GCGTTCTCGCATCCGTTCAGTGATCCCTCCGATTTGCAACAAGTCAGTCATCTTGGCCGACCTTTTGCCGCTGAACACCAAGCCCATCGATACGAAGCTCCATGACGTCGCCTTTTTTCAGATAAACTGGTTCCGGTTTGATCCCCATTCCAACACCGGGCGGTGTTCCGGTTGAAATGACGTCACCGGGGTGCAGCGTAAAAAGTTGGCTTAGATGCTCAATGATCTCGGCAACGGAAAAGATCATCGTGGCGGTATTCCCGGTTTGCATGCGCTGACCGTTTACATCCAGTGACATACCAAGATTCTGGGGATCCGGCACCTCATCCCGGGTCACTAACCACGGGCCGGTAGGGCCATATGTGTCGCAGGATTTTCCTTTGGTCCATTGACCGGTCAGTTGCGTTTGAAAATGCCTTTCCGACACGTCGTTTACGATGCAATAGCCCGCAACATATTGGAGTGCGTCGGCCTTGGAAACGTATTTGGCCGTCTTACCAATGACGACCCCCAGTTCGCATTCCCAGTCGGTATGTGTAGACCCCCGCGGCATAACAACATCATCATAGGCACCTATGACAGCCGAGTTCGCCTTGAAAAAAAGTATCGGATGCTCGGGAATATCTGCGCCGGTTTCTGCAGCATGGTCCGAGTAGTTCAAACCGATGCAAAGAAATTTACCGATGTCACCGACACACGGCGCGATACGAGGGTCACCCTCTACAATTGGCAGGTTGTTCGGATCCAATGACCGCAGGTTATCAAGCGTTCCGTCATCCAACATATCCCCCGTGATATCATTGATATGAGCGGACAGATCCCGCAATTGACCCTCAGAGTCGACCAAGGCTGGCTTTTCCGAGCCCTTGGCGCCGTAACGAACAAGTTTCATTTCTGTTCCTTTTAGTGGTTATCGCGTGGCATGAAGCCTCGCGCGATATCGCGGTAGTTTTCTGCACCCTTGAGCGTCATCCCGCGATCCAACCGATCTACTTTTTCACGGAATAATTCCTGCCAGGGGGATTGGTTGGGCGGGGTTGAATAACCACCCTTTGCCTCCAGATCGCGGGCGCGTTCATGCAGCTCTTCAAGCGAAACCAGCATATCCGCTGTGCCTTTTCCAAGATCGATGCGCAGTCGGTCGCCATTTCGCACCAAGGCCAACCCACCACCCTCTGCAGCTTCGGGTGAGGCATTCAGGATAGACGGACTTCCTGATGTACCGGATTGCCGTCCATCACCGATGCAAGGAAGGGCTTCAATGCCCTGTTTCAACAAATATGCGGGCGGCCGCATGTTCACGACCTCTGCAGCACCAGGGTATCCTTTTGGTCCCGCTCCGCGCATAATCAGTATACAGTTTGCGTCGATGTTTTCTGCAGGATCATCGATCCGATGGTGAAAGTCCTCAGGCCCATCAAACACAACCGCCCTGCCCTCAAATGCATCAGGATCATCCGGGTTCGACAGGTAGGTCTCTCGAAATGCCTTTGAGATCACAGATGTTTTCATAATCGCACTCTCGAACAGGTTGCCCGAGAGATTGATGAACCCCGCCTGTTGCTTAACCGGGCTACTGACAGGCTTGATTACGTCGCTATTCTGAGACCGGCGCGTCGAGCAGTTATCGCCCATCGTCTTACCGTTCACCGTTATCGCATCGGGATGAGGCAGCAATCCAGCATCAAGAAGCTCTCCGACAACGGCGGGTACACCTCCGGCCTGTTGGTAATCTTCGCCCAGATACTCACCCGCAGGCTGCATGTTAACCAACAGTGGAACGTCGTGGCCAAGTTTCTGCCAGTCATCGTTGTTCAATGGAACACCAAGATGCCGGGCGATTGCATTCAGGTGGATCGGAGCGTTCGTCGATCCACCAATCGCAGAGTTAATAACAATCGAATTCTCAAATGCCTGACGTGTCATCACATCGCTGGGGCGTAGATCCTCCCAGACCATGTCCACAATGCGTTTACCCGTTTCATAACTGATTTGACCGCGTTCTCTATACGGGGCTGGAATGGCTGCTGATCCGGGCAATTGCATACCCAAGGCCTCAGCAAGCGAATTCATGGTCGTTGCTGTTCCCATCGTATTGCAATAGCCCACCGAAGGTGCTGCGGCGGCTGCGATTTCCATGAACTCATCGGTGTCAATTTCGTCAGCCGCAAGGTCTTCGCGCGCTTTCCAAATAACCGTTCCCGATCCGGCGCGTTCACCTTTCCACCAACCGTTGAGCATGGGGCCGACCGACAGGGCAATCGCTGGGATGTTGACGGTCGCAGCGGCCATAAGAAGCGCGGGCGTGGTCTTGTCGCAACCAATGTTCAGAACAACGCCGTCAATCGGATACCCGAATAGACTCTCAACCAAGGACAGATAAGCCAGGTTGCGGTCGAGTGACGCCGTTGGCCGTTTACCTGTCTCTTGTATCGGGTGGACCGGTATTTCGATGCACGTTCCCCCGGCGGCGATGATTCCATCGCGAACACGTTTGGACAATTCGATATGATGCCGATTACAGGGGCTCAAATCACTGCCGGTCTGAGCAATGCCAATGATCGGTTTGCCTGATTGCAGTTCCTCACGGGTCAATCCGTAATTCAGGTATCTTTCCAGATACAATGCAGTCATCTCAAGGTTCTCAGAATTCATGAACCACTTGCGAGATCGCAAATCGTTTTTTGATACTTTTGTCATTGGCCTGACCAACCCCCGTCAATTATGTGCGTGTGTCCTGTGGTGAATGCACTTTCATCGCTCGCCAGATAGACGACCAATGCAGCAATCTCTTCTGCTTTCGCTACACGCCCCATAGGCTGTCGCGCCACAAATTGTGCAAGGGCCTCTTCTCTGCTGCCCAGTTGCTCGCCCAACGCATCTACGCGGTCACGCCAACTGGGACTGTCGACTGTTCCCGGACAAATGCAATTGCACCGGATTCCTTTTGTTATGAAGTCCACGGCTACCGATTTCGTCAGCCCGACAACAGCGGCTTTTGTCGTTCCATATACAAAACGATTTGGCGCACCGATTATGGAACCCAGTGCGGAAGACATATTGATTATCGAGCCTCCTCCGCGCTCTAGCATTCCCGGCAATACAGCCTTTGTCGTGCGCACCATTGAGCGCACATTAAGGTCCATGGCGAAATCCCACTCTTCATCGGTTGCATCCAGAATAGTTCCGTGATGCACGAACCCTGCGCAGTTGAACAAAACGTCCGGCTTCGCTCGCGCGACCCCATGATGAATGCTGTCATTATTCGTCACATCCATCTCGAAAATTTCGAGATTTTCGAGATTCTGACCGCGAATCAAATTTAGTTTTTTGGGGCTAATATCCGTCGCATAGACTTTTGCACCCTCTCTTGCCATTGCAATTGCGCTTGCAAGTCCGATCCCCTGTGCGGCGGCTGTGACCAGGACGCTTTTTCCCTTAAGTCTTTCTGACATATAAATATTCCGACCTCAAAAGTGGCGACTGGACAAGTGTTACGTCGTCCCACAGATCAACCGAGAAGCAAAGAAACCTTGGCGGATTTGCAACGACTTCTGGCATGTGGGCACAGAGCCGTTAGCGTATGACAGAGATTTTGGTTTGGCCATAACCATGCGTGGCGCACCTTCGGAAGGACAGTAGATGATGAGCAAGCAGTTCAAAGTGGCTCTGTTGGGAACCGGCCTGATGGGAGCTCCTATGGCGCGGAATATTTTGTGCGCCGAGTTTCCGCTCACTGTATGGAACCGCAGCTTGAAAAAGGCCAAACCGTTGACAGCAGAAGGCGCGACATTGGTGGAAACTGCCCCGCTGGCGGTTTCGGGTGCAGACGTAATAATAACCATGCTCTCGGATGGATACGCGACCGGCGCGCTACTTGCTGACGAGGCTTTCCGCGAGCAACTCAAACCGGGGATGATCTGGATTGATATGTCGAGCGCCAAACCCGAACACGCAAGAGAGCAATCCGCGCAGCTTTCCTCGATGGGGGTGCTGCATCTGGACGCCCCGGTTTCCGGTGGCACCAAAGGTGCCGAAGCTGGCACCCTTGCGATCATGGTCGGTGGCGATCAGGACGTTATGGAGCGCGTGCGACCAGTTCTGACAGCAATGGGCCGGCCTGTGCATGTTGGCCCAAGTGGTTCTGGTCAATTGTGCAAATTGGCCAATCAAACAATTGTCGCTGTAACAATATCGGCAGTCGCCGAGGCGACTCTACTGGCTCAGCAAGGCGGTGCGGACCCCACCGCGTTAAGGGCCGCACTAAAGGGGGGCTTTGCGGATAGTATTATCTTGCAACAACATGGCGAACGCATGTCTGATGGAAATTTTACACCCGGGGGTTTGTCTAAGTTTCAACTAAAGGATTTGGACAACACGCTGGAGGAAGCACGAAGCCTTGGCGTTGAGCTACCTAGCACCCGATCTGTGCGCGACCGTTTCGAATATCTGATAGACGAAATGGATGGGGCCGAACTGGATCATTCAGCTTTGTATCTAGAGCTCAAAAAACGGAACGGAATGCTGTGACGCGGATCCTGATTATAGGCGGCGGAGGAATGCTGGGCCAGAAACTGGCCCATCGCGTGTCGACCCAAGAAACCTTTGGAGCCGATGCCCAAGTCTCACTGTTCGATCTCTCGTTCCCGCCCGACAGTGCGGCAGGTAATCAAATTGTGGGGAACTTGACTGCGTCAGGCATAGCTAAGTCTTTTGCTATGCAGCGGCCAGACGTCATTTTTCATCTTGCAGCTATCGTTTCAGGCCAAGCTGAAACAGACTTTGCGTTGGGTTGGGATGTAAACCTTATGGCAACGTGGGCACTGCTGAACGCACTTAAGGATGAACACGAGGCATCAGGAAACGAGTCCACACCTCGTCTGGTTTTTGCCTCGTCCATAGCCGTTTTCGGGTCACCATTCCCCGAAAAGATAAGCGATGAGTTCCTTTCGGCACCTTTGACAAGTTACGGAGCGCAGAAAGCGGCGGCTGAATTGATGATCACGGATTTCAGCAGGAAAGGATATATCGACGGTATTTCCTTGCGCTTGCCCACTTTGTGTGTGCGCCCGGGCAAAGCCAACGCTGCCGCTTCGTCCTTCTTTTCGGGTATAATCCGAGAGCCATTGAATGGGGATGAGGCTGTCTTGCCAGTTGCCGAAACCGTTCGCCATTGGCACGCCAGCCCCCGCGCCGCTGCGACTTTTTTGACCCACGCAGCAACAATGGACACGCAGCTTTTGAATGACAGACGCGCATTGAACATGCCTGGCGTAAGTTGCACCGTCGCCGAACAAATCGAAGCTCTGCGCAAAGTGGCCGGCCAAGAAGCGGTTGGCCTAATCAGGCAAGAACCCGACGAGACAATCGAACGAATAGTCAAGAATTGGCCGCGAGACTTTCAAACAGATCGCGCTCTGGAGTTGGGGTTCGAAGCGGAATCAAGCTTCGACGAAATCATTCGCGTGTATTTAGAAGACGATTTTCGGCTTTAGTCGCCCATCGTCTTTCCAGTTAGGTGGCGTTCCAGATGATCGTGAATTTTCTCTCGTGTTAACTGCTCATCCCCTGACAATGCTGCTTCAAGTATATCGGCATGGTGTCTTATGTTCTGAGAAATGAATTCAAAGTTCCGGTCTGCAACCATCAACTGCTGCCTGAACTGCGCGTAAACTCGGCTATGCATTTGTTTTAAAGTTTCCGAGCCACAGGCAGAAATAAGTGTTTGGTGAAACTCCTTTTCCGAGGCAAACCATATCTCGATAAGGCCGCTCGGGTCGTCTGTGGCGTGAATGCGTTTTTCGATATGGCTGAGTTTGTGATGTGCGGCCGTCAATCTTGCTTCCCAATCCACCCCGCCATTACGGATCGACATTGCGGTGCCTTCGGCCTCCAACAGAACACGGACGTGCGTCAATTCGATAAGCTTCTGCGGCGAACGCATTGGCACGCGGAAACCTTTTTGTTCCTGAAAGTCCACCAAACCAACAGCGGCCAAACGAAAAAGGACTTCACGAACGGCGCTCGCAGAACAGCCATACACTTTACGAAGTTCTTCAGCCCGCACCTTCGCTCCATGCTCGAATCCATTAGAGATCAGGCGCATCTTAAGATCTTGATAAATATCTATTTCGTCGTTCATTCCAGTATGCACCTTCAAGTTTTGTCCAAGTAGCGTCCTAACCTTATTTTCGAATTATCGCAAGAATCTCGAAATTTTTAGAAATTTCAATTTTTTCTTGTTGCATTCGATTCGTCGGCTTAACGTTTACCTGCGCGACAGCAAAGGAGGCGGCAAGATCTTCCACACCGCGCACGCTCAACGTCTGGGAGGACAATATGAAAATAGTCAAGACAGCGGCCCTGGCGGCCGTAGCCACGACAATGGCAGCCGGTTTCGCGATGGCTGAAACAACGAAGCTTAGAATTCAAACCCATTTTTCGCCCGAAACTCTGTCAGGCCAGATGGCTGCAAAATTCGTTGAAGACATTCAGGAAATGTCGAACGGCGAAATCGAAGTTGAAATGTTCTATTCCTCTTCGGTGGTCAAATCAGTTGAAACCTTCGATGCCGCAGCAACAGGAATTCTGGATTGCGACATGACGGGCGGCGGCTATCAGACCGGTAAAAACCCGGCCTTCCAGTTTGCAGGCGACCTGCTCGGCGGATATCAGAACCCATATCAGCAAATGGCTTGGCTTCTTCATGGCGGCGGAAGAGAAGCTGTAAATGATCTATACAACGGCTACGACATGGAATTCATCGGATGGTGGATTCCCGGGCCAGAGTCGTTGTCTTCGACCAAGCCGATTGCAAAAGTGGAAGACTTCAAGGATTGGAAGTTCCGCTCGCCTCCAGGCCTTGCAACCAAGGTGTTCGCGGAACTTGGTGCTTCTCCGATCGTGATGGACTTCAACGAAATCTTCACGGCTTTGGAAACCGGTATCATTGATGGTGCGGATGCTGCGAACCTGACGAACAACGTGGGCCTCGGTCTGTACGAGATCGCAGGTCACACAAACTATCCCGGTTTCCACTCGATGCCTGCAGATCACCTAGCTTGTCGCAAAGACGTCTGGGAAGCGATGCCCGCGCATCACAAGAAGATCATGGAAGTCGCAATGGATAGCCTGGCATTGCACAATGCCACAATCAATGAGGTGCAGAACGCTCAGACTGCAAAAGACCTGAAGGCAAAAGGTGTTCAGTTGTACGAATGGTCGCCTGAAGACCTGGCAGCGTATCGCGCGGCCGTTCAGGTCGGTTGGACGGAGTTCGCAACGACACCTGAAGCACAGGCGCTTTTGGAAAGCCACATCAACTTCCTGCGTGACCTGGGCGCAATGCAGTAATCAGGCTTCGATCGAACTACGACACACGGAAAGGCCGCACTTGCGGCCTCTCCGGATCGGCGCCGGGATCCAGAACTTCATGAAAATCACCAGAATAATAAGTCATGTACTGCAGTACGACATGCCGGAAGTTCTGGGCTACTCGCAACAGTATTATGACAAGCGTACAACCCATCTGGTCGAGATTCAGACAGATGAAGGGGTAACCGGTTGGGGGGAGTGCTTTGGTCCCGGAAACGTAGCCATTGCGAACAAAACCATCGTGGAAAAGGTAATCCAACCAATGGTCCTTGGCATGGACCCTTTGGACAAAGACGTGATCTGGCACAAGGTGTACAATCTTTTGCGAGACCATGGCCAAAGCGGAATGCCAATACAGGCTTTGTCCGGGGTGGACATCGCACTTTGGGACATCTCCGGCAAAATCTCTGGCCTCCCCCTCCATAAGCTTGTCGGCGGGGCACATCGCGCAAGCGTTCCTTGCTACGGCTACGGCATGATGCTCCGGGATGAACCGATTTCTAATCTTGCAAGCCGTTTTGAGGATGAAGCCGCAAAGATCAAGGCAATGGGATTTACCGCCACCAAAATGAAAACGGGCTTTGGCCCGAAGCCTGATGTGAAACTGTGCGAAGCAGTTAGACGCGGAGTTGGTGAGGACTTTCCTTTTATGGTTGATGCAAACCATGCCTATACGACTTCAGACGCGTTCTTTGTCGGTCGGGCGCTGGAAGAACTGGACGCATATTGGTTCGAAGAACCGGTCGCGCCAGAAGACATTGACGGATACCGCGAACTGCGCACTTCGCTTAAAGTAAACATCTCAGGCGGAGAGGCGGTATTCAATCGCTGGGCATGGCGCAATCTTCTTGAAAACCGTGGCATCGATATCGCGCAGCCAGAGGTTTGTGCTTTGGGCGGTGTTTCAGAGTATCTCAGGGTACTGTCTCTATGCCACGCACATTTCACTCCGGTCGTAAATCACGTCTGGGGTAGCGCCATCGCCGTCGCAACTAATCTGCATTTACTAGCGGCCATGCCCGCAATTCCAGGCGGCTTGCATCCATGGGAGCCGATGCTGGAGTTCGACACAACGGACAACAAGTTTCGGGACGATCTGCTGACCGAACCGCTGGAAATTCAAAATCAGGTCAAGGCCAACAACGGCCGAGTCATGATACCGACTGGCCCCGGATTGGGTGTCCAGCCGGACCGAGACTTTATCGATCACTACAGGATCGAAGGATAAGGACGAGGGTTACGCGATGCACAAGAACTCAGGCGGACTAATTGAATGGCTCATACCGTTGGCCTTCGTCGCAACAGCCAGCTGGCTTGTTTGGCATCTTCCCGCATTCCTATTGGACTGGCTGCCTTACACCTCTGAATCCCTCAAAAGTCAGGTAACTGAAATATATCTTCGCAGCGACGTTACGCCCGAATTGTCTGGCGTATTCGGGGGGTATGTCGACATCATCGACATGGCCGCGCTCGTCCTTCTACCGTTTCTTGCAGTGATTGGTACCAAGACCGTGCGCCCGGCGACGATGGAGTTCGAAGGCTCGACGGTTATGGACCGTTTCGCCTTGTTCATAGGTCGAGTGACGATGATGATGATAGCAATCATGACTGTCGTCATGCTCTACGAAGTCTTCATGCGTTATATCCTGGAGAAGCCGACCGAGTGGGCGAACGAAATGACACTCTGGTTCGCCAGCTTTGTGTTTTTGATGTCTGGCTACTACGCCATGCAGCAACGCAGTCACATTCGAATATTCCTGATGTACGACGCAGTTCCACGTTGGCTTCAGCGCGTTTTTGATACGGTTTCGACTATACTGATCGTGCTATTTGCCTTCTTTCTTGTCTACGGCAGCTACAAACAGGTGTTCGTCAACAAGCTCTACAAATGGGAGCTTTATGGCTCTGCCTTCAATCCTCCGATCCCGGCGACGTTGCAGCCGATGGTGCTGATCGTGATTACGCTCGTCGCAATGCAAGCAATTTTGAACTTGGTCGCGGATTGGAACAAAGAACCGGAAATCCACACAGATGAACCGGACGAAGACGAAATTGAAATGATCAAACGGGCGGTGGGACAAGACTAATGGACATCGGAACAATCTCACTCATCCTGATGGTCGCCCTGATTGTGCTTCTGGCGATCGGGATGCCCTTGGGTCTGGCCTCGGCTTCGCTTGCGGTTCTGGTTCTTGTGCTCAAGTTCGAACCGACACTGCTTTTAAACCCGTTTTCATTCGGCGACGGGATTCTCACCGGTCGGCCAGGGACTGGGCCGCTCTATATCCTGGCGCAGAAGATATACGGGCTCTTAACGGACTACGTGCTCATATCCGTGCCATTGTTTATCTTCATGGCGTCGCTGCTAGAGCGGTCCGGGATCGCGCGCGACATGTATTCGTCGCTGAATGTCTGGCTGTCCAGAACACGCGGCGGCATCGCGATCGTGACCTCGATCATGGCGGTGATCATGGCTGCCATGTCCGGCATCATCGGCGGTGAGGTTGTCCTGCTGGGCCTTATCGCCCTGCCCCAGATGCTGCGCCTGGGCTACGATCAGAATCTCGCGATCGGCGTCATCTGCGCCTCAGGGTCTCTGGGCACCATGATCCCTCCTTCGATCGTTCTGATCATCTATGGGCTGATCACCGAAACCTCGATCAAGTCGCTGTTCACCGCGTCTTTCATTCCCGGCTTCATGCTGGCCTCGATGATCATCCTGTACATCATCATCCGCACGCGGTTGAATCCTCATCACGCTCCGCTGCCGGAACCGGACCCGAACGACCCCGAACCAGCCGAGAAACGCAAACTGTTTGGGGCCTTCATGAGCATCGTTGTCGCCGGATTTTCCACCGTTCTGTTTATCCGGGCCGCGTTTTTCGAGCTCTCAGGCTCGAACGCTGCCAGCCAGGGTGAGCCCGCGAGGCTGGGAACGGCTGACTACCTACCCTGGTTTGCCGGCATCACGATCGTCGCCCTTCTGCTGATTTTCTTCGTCTTTGGCAGACAGCGCGCAAAAATCGGTTGGGAAATGGGCAAGGGTCTCGTCGCGCCGCTGGTTGTAATCGGCGTCGTGCTCGGTTCGATTTATGGCGGGATCACAGGGATCACTGAGGCTGCAGGCATGGGCGCCTTCGCCGTTCTGATCATCGCCATCCTGCGGGGCGAAGGATCGTTCGAGCTGGTTTGGGACAGCTTGATGCGGACGTTAAAATCCACAGGCACCATCATCTGGGTTACGATCGGGGCCGCCGCGCTGGCGGGTGCCTACACCATTGCTGGCGGGCCCCAATACGTGGCCGACCTGATCGTCGGCCAGGAGCTGCCGACCATGTTGGTCATTCTGGTAATGATGCTGATCTTGCTGTTCATGGGCGCATTCATGGATTGGGTCGGCATCGTACTGTTGATCATTCCGGTCTTTCTGCCGATCGTCCTGCGCCTTCCTATCGAGGAAATCGGAGTCTTTGGCCAGTTGGAGCCGAGTCATGTCGCCATCTGGTTCGGCGTCGTGTTCTGTATGAACATGCAGGTCAGCTTCCTCTCGCCCCCTTTCGGCCCGGCCGCGTTCTACCTGAAGTCAGTGGCCCCGCCGCATATCAGCCTAACGGATATCTTCCGCGGCTTCCTGCCATTCATCGGGATCCAGTTGCTGGCGCTTTCCGTTCTTCTGATTTGGCCGGGCATCATCGCGCTGCTGTTGTGAGGTTGCACCCATGCTGACACAAGATCAGATTGGCAAGTTCCAGACCGATGGATACCTCGTGGTTGAGGATGTAATTCCCGGCGATGTCCTGGGTCGGGTGCAAGCGGAATACTCGGATGTCCTGAACCGGCTCTATGACTGTTGGTACGGAAAAGGGCTGGTCAAGGACGAGCCGTCCGGAATGACCTTCTGGGACAAACTTCTGTCCGCCTATCAGGCCGGATGCGACTATTTCCAGCCGCTGGACATCTCGCTGCCCGGCGATCGGATCATGGCGGACACACCGTTCCATATTGGGCCCGCAGTGTTCGACTTGCTGACGGCCCGTCCCATGCTTGACATCGTCGAGCAGCTGATCGGGCCAGAGTTGGTGAGCAATCCAATCCAGCACGTTCGGCTGAAGCCACCTGCCCTGAAGCTGTCCAAGGACGAGGTGCGCGCGCACATCACCGCAACGGACTGGCATCAGGACCGAGCGGTTGCGCTGGAGGATGCTGATCAGACCGACATGGTCACGGTTTGGATTGCCGTCAACGATGCAACGGTTGAAAACGGCTGCCTGCAAGTGCTGCCAATGGCACAAGACCAATCTATCCTGCCACATTGTGCCCGGACGCAGACAGGCATTGCCGACGGGTTCATTGATGAAGGCCGCGCCGTGCCCCTTCCTGTCAAGGCCGGCGGGATCATCCTGTTTCACCCTTTGACGCCACACGCTTCGCTGATCAATAAAACGGATCGGTTCCGCTGGTCGTTCGACATCCGCTTTAGTGCAGCAGGCCAACCGACCGGTCGAGATCATTTCCCCAGCTTCATCGCGAGGTCCAGATCGCGCCCCGAAACCGAGCTGCGAGATTGGCGCGTCTGCAAGTCCAATTGGGAGGCGGCGCGAGCAAGACTGTCCGGCAAGCCGCATATAGATATTCACCGGTGGACATCGGACTCACCGTTCTGCGCCTAGCTGCTGCCGCCAGGAAAGCTGATTATGACTTTTGTACGTTTAGATCGAACGGATAGCGTGGTGGTTGCAACTCGGCACCTGGAGGCCGGCAGTATGGTCGAGGATGTCACGACCAATGCGCGCATCCCCTCGGGGCACAAGGTCGCCACGCGGAATCTTGCGCTCGGCGATCCGGTTAGAAAATACGCTCAGATCATCGGATACGCCACCCAACCGATCGAACCTGGCGACCATGTGCACACCCACAATATCGAGTTCCGCAACACCAGCGTGGACTACGAGTTTGCGACGGATCAAAGACCCACGAAACCTGCCAACTCGGTCGATACGTTCATGGGCTACCACCGGGACAGCGGTCGGGTCGGCACGCGCAACTACATCGCGGTTCTGACCACCGTGAACTGTTCGGCGACTGCGGCCCGCATGATTGCCAACCACTTCACGCCGGACAAGCTGGCCGAGTTTCCGAACGTCGACGGCGTAGTGGCCTTTGTCCACGGAACGGGCTGCGGAATGGCCGATTCCGGCGACGGTTTCGAAGCCCTTCAACGGGTCATGTGGGGGTTTGCAAAACACCCCAACCACGCTGCCGTTCTGATGGTCGGTCTGGGCTGCGAGATGAACCAGATCGACTGGCTGCTGGACGCGTATGGGCTGAAGCAAAGTCCCACCTTCCAAACGATGAACATCCAGAACGTCGCCGGATTGCGTCGGACCGTGGAAATGGGCATCAACAAGATCAACCAGATGCTTCCCATTGCCAATGAGGCGAGGCGCAGCGAAGCCCCGGCGTCCGAACTGATGGTTGCGCTGCAATGCGGTGGCTCGGACGCTTGGTCCGGCGTGACCGCGAACCCGGCGCTCGGACATGCCTGCGATCTGTTGGTTGCGCAAGGCGGCACAGGTGTCCTTGCGGAAACACCCGAAATTTACGGAGCCGAACACCTTTTGACCCGCCGCGCCCTTAGTCGCACAACTGGGGAAAAACTGATCGGACTGATCGATTGGTGGCAGGACTATACCGTTCGCAATCACGGTTCGATGGACAACAACCCAAGCCCCGGCAACAAGCAAGGGGGTCTGACGACCATCCTAGAGAAGTCGCTGGGGGCAGCGGCGAAGGGCGGCACCACCCCTTTGACCGGTGTATTCAAATACGCCGAACCGATCACCGCCAAAGGCTTCACCTTCATGGACAGCCCCGGATATGACCCGGCCTCTGTGACCGGGCAGATCGCGGCTGGGTGCAACCTTGTGTGCTTCACCACGGGACGCGGCTCTGCATTTGGGTCCAAACCGGCACCCACGCTGAAAATCGCTACCAACTCTGAATTGGCAGCACGCATGCCCGAAGACATGGACGTGGATGCGGGCGACATTCTGACCAAAGGCGCCAGCGTCGAGGAAAAAGGACAGGAAATATACCGACGGCTGCTCCAAGTCGCCTCCGGCGCGCGGACCAAGTCCGAGGCGCAGGGCTTGGGTGACTACGAATTTGTTCCCTGGCAAATCGGAGCGGTGATGTGAAACGGATCCTTGTAGCCGGCGGCGGATTAATCGGTATCCGCCACGTCCGCGCCGTGATTGAGCATCCCGGCTGCATGTTGGTCGGGTTGGCCGATCCAGATGGCTCGATCCAGATCGACGCGCCGCGTTTTGCCAGTATGGACGAGGTGCAGGACCCGGTAGATGGCGTCATCATCGCCACTCCGACCCGCCTGCATGCCGAACATGGCATTCTGGCCGCATCCCGCGGTTGGCACATGCTGATCGAAAAGCCGGTTGCCGCGTCGGTCGATGATGCACTGCGCCTGAAGACGGCCGTTCGCCAGGCCAATGTCCGCAGCCTTGTAGGCCACCATCGGCGGTATCATACAATCTTGCAACACCTGAAGGAGGTGATCGCGCAAGGTACGATCGGACAAGTCATCAATGTCTCGTTGCTGTGGGCCATGCGCAAACCCGACAGCTATTTTGAACAGAACTGGCGGACTTCCGATGGCAGCCCAGTCATGATCAATCTGGTGCATGATATCGATGTCCTGCGCTTTGTGATCGGAGAAATCTCGGATGTCGTCGCCCTGCCCGGAGCGCCCATCCGCGGATCGGATAGGATAGAAAGCGGGGCTGTCGCGATCGCATTCGAAAACGGCGCGACGGGCACTATCAGCTTTGCCGATACCGCACCCAGCCCCTGGGGGTTTGAGGCCGGAACCGGCGAGAACCCGAACATCGGCACGACCCATCAGGACATGATCTGGATCACGGGAACCAGTGGCGCTGTGAGTTTTCCTTCCATGACCCTGTGGCGCGGACAGGATTGGGGCACTGCGGCCCAAAAAGACCAACTTACACGACCGGAACAACAACGCGCACCGCTAGAGGTGCAGCTGGATCACTTCCTTGACGTGATCGATGGCGCTCCTCCACTGATTGACGTCGAGGATGCAGCCCGAACGCTCGAGGTCACATCACGGATTGAACAGGGGCTAAAGGCGCGAACGACCCGAGCGCGGGCGCCGGCCTGATGGACATGCGGCCCGGCCAAATGCCGGACCACCCAAAAACCAATGATTATCCACCGGGCAATATGAGCATTAAAAAAGCAAAGCCGCCCGCAACAAACACAAGAATAAAAACCAGACACATTCACGGAAAGGGAAACCAATGAGCAAACCATCAATCGGGTTTATCGGCTTGGGACTAATGGGCGGAGCCATGGTTAGCCGACTGTTGGACCAAGGATATTCGGTCGCTGTATTGGGAAACCGCGACCGCACGTACCTGGACGCCGCGATTGACCGAGGCGCCCGCGAGATGCGAAACGCCCAAGAACTGGCTCAGGCCAGCGACATCGTGATGCTGTGCATGGGCACCTCCGAACAGGTCGAGAGCCGAATGCACGGTGCAGATGGAGTGATTGCGGGATTGAAGTCCGGCGCGATTGTCATCGACTTTGGCACCTCGCTTCCTGGCAGCACACGCGCCTTGGCCGAGGAGGTTGCCGCAGCCGACGGAAGCTATCTTGATGCACCGCTTGGCCGGACACCTTCACACGCGCTAGAAGGCAAGCTCAACATTATGACGTCTGGAGACAAGGCTGCCTTTGACAAGGCCGAGCCGACACTGAAAGATTTGGGCGAAAACGTTTTTTACCTTGGCCCCGTTGGGTCCGGGCACACGATCAAGCTGATCAACAACTTCTTCGGAATGACCGTTGCGAACGCGATGGCCGAAGCCTTTGCCATGGCTGACATCACCGGTGTTGACCGCAAGCAAGTGTATGACGTTATGGCCGCAGGGCCGTTGCATTCCGGAATGATGGATTTTGTCAAAGCCTACGGCGTCGAGAACGACCCAAACCAGCTGGCCTTTGCGATCAAGAACGCAGCAAAAGACCTTGGGTATTATGACCGTATGGCACGCGAGGCAGGCGTTATCAGCTTGATGTCGCAGGGGGCACTTTCGGCGCTGAATGACGCGCGCGACCACGGTCAGGCGGACGACATGGTCAGCCAGATGGTTGACTACTACGTCAAGCGTTTCAACACCTGATCGATGGCCGTCTCCGCCAACCCCACTGCGGACCTGCCGCGCCTTGGCATCGTGCTGATGCTGACGGCGTGGCTATTCTTTTCGCTGGTGGATCTTGGGGCCAAGTGGTTGGCGTTGGCCGGCGTGCCGGCATTTCAGTTGGCGTTCATGCGCTATGCGGGGCACTTCGTGATCTCAGTGGGCGTGATCGCCAAGGGCGGGATAGAGGCCGGTCGGTTCAAGACTGACCATCCATGGCAGGTGATAAGCCGGGCCTTGCTGCTGATCTCGGCGACCGTTTTCAATTTTTATGCCCTACGGTTTTTGCCACTGACCGTTGTGTCGGCAATCATGTTCTCAAGCCCGGTCATCGTGTGCTTTCTGTCCGTCTTTGTATTGAAAGAAAGCGTGGGCCCATGGCGTTGGGCGGCTATCATCCTGGGCTTTCTGGGGGTGTTGGTTGTCGTACGGCCGTTTGGTTCGGCCTTTCATCCGACCATGCTGCTGATCGTATATAATGCCACCGCTTTGGCTTTGTACTCGATTATGACGCGCAGGCTGTCCGGGGTTGTTGCCGTGGACACTATGCAATTCTACCTCGGGCTTACCGGTACGGTGGTCCTGTTGCCGTTCGCCATCTGGTTTTGGGTCCAGCCAGAAAACACGTGGAGCCTGATTGTACTGATCGGCCTTGGTGTGTTTGGTTGGTGCGGGCATCAGCTGCTGACGAACGCGCATCGGTTTGGAACGGCGAACCAGTTGATGCCATTCACCTATTCGTTCCTAATCTACGTGGCAATCTGGGGTTATCTGTTCTTTGACACGGTACCGGACGCATTCACGTTGGCGGGGGCTGCGCTGATCATGGCTGCCGGTCTCATCATCTGGAAAAGAGAAAAGAAATGACGCGAATTGCCTGCATCGGCGAAGCAATGATCGAATTGTCCATGCTGGAAACCGGCGCAAAGGTGGGCGTCGCGGGGGATACGCTGAACACGGCCATCTACATGCACCGTGCCGCGCCTGACCTGCAGGTGGAGTATGTGACATGTCTAGGCGACGACCCGTTCTCAAGGCGTATCGTGGACTTCATCGCCAGTCATGACATCGGAACATCCGGCATCCGCATCATTCCGAACGCCTCTCCGGGACTATACGCGATCACGACATCTGCGGACGGTGAACGCAGCTTTACCTATTGGCGCAGCGAGGCGGCCGCCCGCCAGCTTTTTGCCGATCACGACTTCAGCCCGCTGAACGGTTACGACGTGCTGTACTTGTCAGGGATTTCCGTGGCCATTCTTCCGCATGCAGTCAGGCTTGCGCTTCTGGACTGGCTCGAAGGCTCTTCCGTTCGGTTGGTATATGACAGCAACTTTCGTCCGCGTCTTTGGGACAGCGTCCAACACGCTCGGCAGATTAACCAACGGCTTTGGCAACGTGCAGACATTGCCCTGCCGTCCATTGACGACGAGATGGCATTGTTCGGGGAAAGCGCGGACCAGGTGGCTGCACGCTTTGCCGATCATCACGGTGTCGGTGCGTTGAAACGCGGAGAGAATGGCCCTTTGTCCATCGGTCAGAACACTGACCAAACCTATGAACCTGCCAAAAACGTGCTGGATACGACAGCGGCGGGCGACAGTTTCAACGGTGGGTACCTCGCGGCCTTGCTGATGGGGAAGTCACAGGCCGACGCCCTGATGGCTGGACACAATCTGGCTTCCACCGTTGTTCAGTTCCGCGGCGCGATCATTCCCGGATAAGTGGCGCGAGATCCTCAGCGCCAACGAGACCCAAAAGCAGCGCTACCGGGTCCGGCTGCTTGACGGCCGTGGCAATTTCCGACGCGCAAGGATCGTTCAGCGCCCTGCCCTTTGCGATCTCGGACATGCAAAAAGAGATCCAGGCCCGCATCCCTGCAATCACCGCCTGAGAGCCGGTCTCACGGAGTGTGGGAACAAACCGATACGGCAGCTTCTGGCTGCCATCCATCGCGATTTGGTCCAGACGATGCGCCAGCTCGGGGTTTTCAAAGCGGCGCAACAAAGCCTCGGCATAATCCGGAACCTGTGCTTGCAGTGCAGCGGGCAGCGTTGCGCCCGCATCCTTCATCAACTCAGAAACCAGCGGGCGCAAAACCGGGTCTCGAACCGCTTCGTGGACGTAGGTCATGCCCCGCTCCAACCCGGCATAAGCCAACAGGGAATGGGCACCGTTCAACATGCGCAGCTTTCGCATCTCGTGCGGGGCTACGTCATCGACCAGTTGCACTCCCGGCCAATCCGGGTGCGGACCGGAGAAGCTGTCTTCGATCACCCACTCCGAGAACGCCTCGGTCGGAACAGCCATAGGATCGCCGCTGATTGCGCGAACGGCGTCCGTGGTAGCCGGGGTGATCCGGTCGACCATCGCGTTGGGAAAGCGAACAGAGTCCCAATTCACGTCCAGACCGGCTGCTTCCGCAAAATCGGCAACTGCCGTTTCGAGCGTCTTGCCGTTTTCCATGCGATTGTCACAACTTAGTACCGTTACTGGCCTGCGCCGTTCAGCAAGGCCATAAGCTAAAAACCCGATCAGCGTCGCAGGCCCTTGCCCTGCCAGATCGGCGGCAATCGCCGGGTCCTGAAGGTTCAGCTTGCCCGCGGCGTCCAAGTGATAACCTTTTTCGGTAACGGTTGCCGAAATGATCTCGGCATCCGCCATCACATCGAATATCTCTGCGCGATCCTTGGGCGCGACCAGAACGTCACGCAGAGCTTTGATGCGCCGGACTCCCTGCCCCTGTACGCACAAATCGTACTCGAAACCCTGTCGGGCCAATCCATCCCGAACCGAGGATGAACGCAGGCTGACGCCGACAACGTCCCATCCGCCCGCTTGATCGGTGTAGTCCAGCAAATGCGCCCGGGCGAAGTTTCCAAGACCGAAGTGAAGAATTGTACCCATCTAGCTTTGCAACCCGTAAACCTGTTTCGCCAGATCGACCGCCAGCAATCTCGCCAGATGCTCGGCACTGTCCCGACCGAAATAGCCGCGCGCAACCTGCTCGGCCAGATGAAACGCCACACCCCGTCGCCACAGGTCGTGACGTGCAGGAATGGACAGAAAAGCCCGCGTGTCGTCATTGAATCCGGCCAGATTGTAATATCCGGCCGTTTCAACGACCTGATCGAAATACCGCGCAATCCCGGCTGGGCTGTCGTGGAACCACCAAGGCGGCCCGATCCTAAGGCACGGCCAATGTCCCGCCATCGGGGCCAATTCACGGGCATAGGTGCTTTCGTCCAATGTGAAAAGTATGATGCGCAGTTCTGCCGAGTTACCGACCCGGTTCAATAGCGCCTCAAGGCCCGTGGCCCAATCCATCGCGATTGGAATGTCGGCCCCCTTGTCCCGTCCGAAGTCCCGCAGTACCGCGTGGTTCGTGTTGCGCTTGCTGCCAGCATGTATCTGCATTGTCAGGCCATCATCGACAGACATCTGCGCCATTTCGATCAGCATATGCCCATAGAACCGGCGAGCATCCTGTTCGGTACCTTCCCGCCGTCTCAGCCGCTGGTACAGCGCTTCCGGGTCGTCCAGCCACTCGGTCTTTACGCGTTCGATACCGTGGTCGGTGGCAGTACATCCCAGCTGGATGAAATAAGCCCGCCGCATTCGCAGCGCGTTGAGGTAGCCATCATAGCTGTCCAGATCGCAGCCTGTCAGCTCGGCCAACTTGTTCAGGTTCTGTACGAACTCCGGGTCCGCCCCATCCAAAACCCCGTCTGGGCGGAACGTCGGAACAACCCGCCCGCCCCAACCGCTTGTACGGATCTCCCGATGCTCCACGAGTGCGTCAAGAGCGGAATCCGTGGTCGCCAGAACCTCGATCCCAAACCTGTCGAACAAAGCCCTCGGACGAAATTCGGGTCGCGTCAGCTTTTCTGAGATCTCATCATAAATCAGGTCAGCCGTGCGAGAAGACAACGCCTCAGACACGCCCAGCGTTTCGTGCAGCACGTAGCTTATCCAGATCCGGGATGGCGTTCCCAGAAACAGATGCCAGTGTTCGGCAAAGGTGCGAAAAACGACGCGGGGATCCTTCTTTCGCCCCTCTTCCCCAACGCCAAGTTCGGACAAGGGAACGCCCTGCGAATAGAGCATACGGAACACGTAATGGTCGGGAACCACAAGCAGCTCTGCCGGGTTGAGAAACGGCTCATCGGTTGCAAACCACCCCGGATCGCAGTGACCATGCGGAGACACGATTGGCAGGTCCTTGATGCCCAAGTACAGGTTTTCTGCCATGCCATTCAAATTGCCAGTCAATTCTGCCTCCGATACTGCTGCCCGCAATTGTTAACACAGTTTTTAATGGTTGCATCTTTCCCGTTCGAACCCGCAGACTGACCGTGTGATCCGGGGGAATGAATGAATATTGCGCTGATTGGTTTGGGGATGGTTTCGGGCACGCATGTCGCTGCCATTCAAGCATCGGATCAAGGCCTCAGTCTTGCCGGCGTCCTCGGGCGCAACTGTGAAAAAGCAGCTGAGTTCGCGCAGCGAAAAGGCACCCGCGCATTCGGCTCGATCGAGGAAATCGCAGACGACCCAAACGTCGACTTTGCGATCATCGCAACACCGCCCGATCAGCGCTCAGAGTTGGTTCGGGTTCTTTCGAGCGCTTCGAAACCGATCCTGATGGAAAAGCCCATCGAGAGAACGCTGGGCGCCGCGACAGCCATCGTCGAGCAGTGCGAGGTAACCGGTGTGCCGCTGGGCATCGTCTTTCAGCACCGCGCCCGCGCCGCCTCGCAGGCGCTGAAATCAGCCATTGAACAGGGTGAGCTGGGCGCGATCGCCACGGTGGAGATCCGTGTCCCCTGGTGGCGCGATCAGAGCTACTATGACGAGCCGGGTCGCGGCACTTATGCGCGCGACGGAGGCGGTGTCATGATCTCGCAGGCAATCCACACGCTTGATCTTGCGATGTGGCTGCTGGGGCCGATCTCGGGCATTCAAGCCATGATGAGAAAAACTCCGTTACACGTTCTCGAAGCTGAGGATTGGGCAGGTACAATCTTTGAAATGGATAACGGCGCAGTGGGCACTATGATGGCGACTACTGCCGAATATCCCGGGGCCGCTGAGTCCATTACCATCCAAGGCACACGCGCCAAAGCGCATTTGGAGTCAGGTGTCCTGACCTTAACGACTTTCGATGGTCATAAATCCACGGTTGGCGAAACGTCCGCCACAGGCGGAGGGGCCGATCCCATGGCGTTCACCCATGCTTGGCATCAGGCGGTCATCGAGGATTTCGCCAAGGCTGTTGCCGATGGCACGCTGCCCATGGCCACCGGACGCAGTGCCCTTTTGACCCACGCCGTCATAGACGCGATGCAGATCGCCAATCGAACCGGCCAGAAAACACGAGTCATCTCATGAGCCTGACCTGCGTCGCCCTTGGCCTGGACCACCGCCATATCTATGGCATGACGGAAAACATGCGTAAAATCGGCGTGGACTGCGTTGGCTACTGGACACAAGGCGATCCGGAAACGCTACCGGGCTACGTCAAAAGGTTTCCCGATATTCCGCGGCTGGCCCGACTGGAAGACGCCCTAACCAGTGGGGCGGATCTGGCGCTGATTTCGGCAATACCGGCAGATAGGGCCGCGTTGACGATCCGCGCCATGCAAAACGGCATGGATGTCATGAGCGACAAGCCGGGCTGCACGACGTTCGAGCAACTCGACCAGATCAAGCGAGCTGTCGCCGACACCGGTAGAATCTGGTCGGTGAATTTTTCCGAACGATTTGAAACGCCCGTCAGCACCCGGGCGACCGAGTTGGTCGAGTCCGGTGCCATCGGGCGCGTGATCCAGACGGTTGGGCTTGGCCCGCACCGATTAAACCGGGCAACCCGGCCGGATTGGTTTTTTCAGCGTGACCGCTATGGCGGCATTCTGACCGACATCGCCTCGCATCAAATCGATCAGTTCTTGCATTACACAGGTTCGAAAACCGCAGAACTCACGAGCGCTTATGTGGCGAACTACGCAAACCCCAAAGATCCCGGATTGCAGGATTTCGGAGAACTCAATCTAAGAAGCGAGAATGGCACCGGGTACATCCGGGTTGACTGGTTCACGCCGGATGCCTTGCCAAACTGGGGGGATGGTCGTCTGACGATCCTCGGAACCGAAGGATATATCGAGTTGCGGAAATACGTCGATGTGGGTGGGGCCTCAGGGACAGACCATCTGATCCTCGTCAATGGTGAAACCTGCCAAAAGATCGACGCAGCCGACGCCGGCCTTCCCTACTTCGCGCGCCTGGCCGATGACATCCGCAACCGGACCGAAACCGCGATGACACAGACCCACTGCTTTACGGTCATGGAACTGGCACTGCACGCGCAGGAAATGGCGGAACGCAGATGATCAACGTTGCGATCCTTGGCGCAGGTATCGGTGCGCAACATCTGGACGCTCTGGAACGGCTTGACCGCACCTTTCGCGTAGCCGCCGTGGTCGACCAGAATACGGACCGGATCGAACAGATACGGCAGAACTCGGATTTTCGAGCACTAACCAACATTCAGGACGCTCTTGATGATCCGGCGATTGATGTCATCGACATCTGCCTGCCGCCCCATCTGCATGTACCGACCACCCTTGCAGCACTGGCCGCAGGAAAACACGTTGTCTGCGAAAAGCCTCTTGCGACCTCGATGCAAGATGTGGATCGGATCACGGCAGCCATACGCAGCGCGGGCAAGCAGGTGTTTCCGGTGTTTCAATACCGGTGGGGGCCGTCACTGGCCCAACTGCGCCACCTGCAACGCGCAGGCCTGACCGGAGCGGTCCAAACTGCCGCGCTTGAGACCCATTGGTCCCGAGGGGCAGACTATTACGCGGTGCCGTGGCGGGGAACATGGGCTGGTGAACGCGGCGGCGCAGTGCTGGGCCATGCCATCCACAACCATGATCTGCTGACTCATATCGCGGGTGATGTCGCCTGGGTGTCTGCGATGGCCACAACGCGGGTAAACCCGATCGAGACCGAAGACTGCGCCGCGATCTGCTTTGGTATGACTTCCGGAGCTTTGTGCACAAGCAATATCACCCTGGGCGCCGCCACGGACGAAACCCGCCTGCGGCTAGTCTTTGAAAAGGTGACCGCCACCTCTGGCACCGAACCCTATGACCCGGGTCAAACGCCCTGGACATTCGTCGCGCGAGACCCTGTGTATCAAGCCGCTATCGACGAGGCCCTTGCAGCCGCCACTGACGAGCCAACAGGTTTCGAAGGGTTCTTTACCGAAGTCGGCAGGGCGCTGCGGTCCGAGGCAAATTCGGCCGTTACGCTGAAGGATGGCGCTGCATCCATCGGCCTTGTGACAGCGATTTATCACGCGGCGCGCACCGGGCAGCGCGTTGCTCTTCCCATCAGGTCCGATCACCCGCTGTATGAAGGATGGCTGCCATGAAACAATGCTGGCGTTGGTTCGGACCCGATGATCCGATCGCCCTTGCCGCTCTCCATCAAGTCGGGGTTCAGGGCATCGTCACCGCGCTGCATCACATCCCGCCGGGACAGCCCTGGGACGAACCAAGCATCGCCGATCGGCAAGCAGTTCTGGCTACTGCCGGGTACAGTTGGGACGTTGTCGAAAGCCTGCCCGTCTCCGAGGCGATCAAAACACAGTCCGCAGACATGGCTGAACATCTGCAGGCGTATAAGTCCAGCCTCAGGTCCCTGTCCGCCCGTGGCATCAAAATCGTTTGCTACAACTTCATGCCAATCCTGGATTGGACGCGCACCGCCCTTCGCGCACCGCAGCCTCACGGCGGAACGGCCATGCTGTTCGACCTGACCGATTTTGCTGCTTTCGACATACATATTCTTGAACGTCCGGGCGCGTCCGAAGACTATTCCAGCGTCGTCCAGCAAACGGCCAAGGATCGCTTCTTGCGCATGTCGGATGAATCCAAGGCCCAGTTGCAACACAATGTCACTGCGGGGTTGCCCGGCGCCAACGATCAGTGGAGCGTGCAGGACGTGCGCGCTTTGTTGCAGACCTATGCACATATCGACCGTGACCGGCTTCGCGCAAACCTGATCGACTTCCTGTCAGAAGTCGCCCCAGTCGCCCAAGAACTGGAACTACGCTTGTGCTGTCATCCAGATGATCCGCCGTTCTCGTTGCTTGGTCTGCCGCGGATCATGTCCAGTACCGATGACTACGGCGCCGTTCTGGATGCGGTTGATTTGTTGGCGAACGGCGCAACATTGTGTACCGGATCGCTGGGAGTTTCCCCCGAATTTGATGGGCCGGACTTCGTGCGCAGGCATGGCGACCGAGTTCACTTTGTCCATCTGCGGAATACCAAACGCATCGCCGGATCAGACAGCCAGAAACCGGACTTCTATGAGGCCTCGCATCTGGAGGGCGACACCGACATGGTCAGCACAATTCGCGAACTGATGAACGAACAGCGCCGCCGCAAATCCCAAGGGCGTTGCGACTGGCAAATTCCGATGCGGCCCGACCACGGACAAGAACTGCTGAGCGATCTGGGTGGACACAGTACTCCCGGCTATCCGTTGATCGGGCGTATGCGCGGGCTTGCGGAACTGCGCGGCATCATGGCGGCGTTCTCCTAACGCGTCGGATCAGGCGGTTTCTTTTCGCCCGCAACACTTCTATGCTTGCCTGAGCGCCGCATTCTTCGTTTAATTGCTATACGTAAACGGGCAGCGGGGTGTCTTCCGGACTCGCCCGACGTCTGTAAAAGACGCGTGAAACTCCCGCGAAAACCGATGCGATTGGGCATCATTTTTCGAAACGTCTGCCATACGGCAATGGCGAAATATCGGGAGGAGTCCAAATGAAAACTGCAGGCGTAATAGGTCTTGGCGACATGGGCAGCGGCCTTGCCAAGAACCTGATCAAGAATGGCTTTGAAACATCAGGTTTCGACCTGAGCGAGACGCGCATGACGGCATTTGCTGACATGGGCGGCCGGCCCAAGGACAGCGTGGGACAGGTCGGTCGACACGCCTCCAGTGTGTTTGTCATGGTGATGAACGGAGATCAGGCCCGCGATGTCATTCTGGGTGAAAACGGGCTGGTTGCGAACATGGCCAAAGGCGGAACGGTCATCCTGTCGGCGACCATTACCCCGGCCGAAGCCCGCGCCATCGGGCAGGATATGGAAGGCTCGGGGATTAACTTAATCGACACGCCGGTCTCAGGTGGGTTTCCCGGCGCGCAGAACGGCACATTGACGATGATGGCTGCCGGTGCTGCGGATGTGCTGGACCGAAATGCAGAAGTCATGCAGGCAGTGTCGGCAACAATTCATCGGGTCGGCGAAAACGTCGGCGACGGGCAAACCGTGAAAGCCTGCCTGCAATCCCTGATCGGATCGATCTTTTCCGCCACATTCGAGGCTGCAGCCCTGGCGGCCAAAGCCGGTGTCAGCGGTCAGGCATTACTTGATGTGTTCTCCTCATCCAGCGCGGGGTGCGGCGTCGTGAATTCCGCCCTTGAAAACATCATTGATCGCAAGTTCGAGGCCACCGGCAGCCATATCGCAACCATGCACAAGGACCTGACGATCTCGCTGGCACTGGCCGGTGCGTTGGGCGTTCCAATGCACACAGCATCATCCGCTATGCAGATCTTTCACGCAGGAAAAACCAAATACCCGAATGGTGACAACTGGGTGTGTACTCGCGTCATCGAAGAAATCGTTGACGCAGAATTGCATCGCTGAGGGGACCGGACATGAAACTAGGTGTGATTTGCGACGGCATTTCCCGCGATTTGCTGCATGCCGTTGACGTGATGGACGAATTCGGTCTGGACTATGCAGAGCTTCAATTCGTTGGCGATGCGGAGGTCGGGGATCATTCCCCGCAGCAAATTGCCGAGATCGACGCGCTTTTGCGCGACCGGGGCAAGCCTGTGTCATGTCTGTCGCGCCATATCTTTGCGGGGATGACAGCTGCCAATAGGCCCGGCGACGACCTCCACACTCGGCATATGGACGCCTTGAAACGCGTAATCGACATGGCGCATGTTGTTGGGTCTCCGCTGGTTCGGATCATGACCCAACGAAAAGAGCAGATACTGTGGGGAAAAAACGGCGCCGAGAAGTGGAACGTAGCGCATGGGGTATGGGACTCGATGCCGCCGCTGATCGCGCCGGCGGTTGAACTGGCAAGAGCTGAGGGCGTGACGCTTGTCGTGGAAACCGGAAACGGCACGCTGGTCAATTCCAACTATACAGCCCGCAAGCTGATTGACGAGTTGGACGCAAAAGACTCTTTGAAAGTGCTGTGGGACCCCGGAAACAACTGCTGGTGCCATGAACTGGCATATCCGGACGGTTATGAAGAACTGCGCGGCGGCTATCTGGGTCACATTCACATCAAGGACGTGAAGGTCGACACGCCACGGGCAACGCTGGAAGTGCGCCGCATGGGGGAAGGTCAGCTTGCGCCTTTGTTCCAACCCATCGCGGACGCGCTTAGATCCGACGGCTATGATGGCGTCATTTCTTTCGAAAGCGTTTATCACCCCGGCAACGGGAACTTCGAAGATGGTTTTCGTCTGTGTGTGGACCAGTTTAAAAGCCTGTTTGCATGAACTTACAGTCAATATGCGTTCAAAATCAAAAGTTTGACCCCCATTGCTGAATGCCAAATGGGGTGTAGAAAGCTGGGCGCGTTCGCGTGAAATCAAGGAAAGGGCCTGCTGGATGAAGCAAGAGTTTTTCGAGCTGTCGATTGAAACGCCGGGCAAATCCCTCATCGACATCAGCAGGATCGTTCAGCGTGCGGTGTCCGAACACGAATTTGTCTCCGGCCTGTTGACCCTTTGGTGCGTCCACACCGGTGCCGCGCTGTTGGTGCAGGCCAATGCCGATCCCGAAGTGCTCAAGGATATCGAGACGTTCTTCGAGAAACTCGTGCCCAAGTCACCAGGCAAGTATCACCACCGCCCGACCGAGGACGACAACGCTCCATCGCATCTGCGGGCGCTGTTGACGCAAACTCAGTTATCGATCCCGGTCGAACAGGGGCGGCTTCCGCTGGGTCGCGTACAAAGCCTGTACCTGTTCGAACATCGGGAAGCACCCAAGGCACGCCGATTGAAGGTGCACTACATCGGGACGTGATGCCTTGGATCACATGGAGCGTTGGCAGTGCTAACGCCCCATCCAGCCCCCGTCGACTACGAGGATTTCACCGTTGACGTAGTCCGACGCAGCCGAGGCCAGAAAGACCACCGGTCCCGCAAAATCAACAGGCGTACCCCAACGGCCTTGGGGTGTTCGTTCCAGGATCGACTTCGACCGTACCGGATCATCCCGCAGGGCTTGGGTGTTGTCGGTCGCGATGTAGCCAGGCGCGATCGCATTCACGTTTACGCCCTGCCCGGCCCATTCGTTGGCCAAGGCTTTGGTCAGCTGTCCAATCCCGCCTTTCGAGGCCGCATAGCCCGGAACGGTGATGCCACCCTGAAATGTCAGCAGCGATGCAGTGAAGATAATCTTCCCCGAGCCGCGCGCCAGCATGTCCTTGCCGATCTCGCGTGACAGAACGAACTGCGAGGACAGGTTCACCTCCATCACTTCGTCCCACCAGTCGTCCGGGTGTTCGGCGGCGGGTTTGCGTTTGATCGTGCCGGCATTGTTGACAAGTATATCAGGGGTTTGTCCGTCGGCCCTCAACTGATCAATGAACCCATGCAGCGCGGCGCGATCCGAAAAGTCGCATTGGTAGGCCCGGAAATTGCGTCCCATCGCCGTCACGGCTTTTTCGACATCCGAGCCAGACAACTCGAGCGAGGCGGACACTCCGATGATATTGGCTCCGGCCGATGCCAATGCTTCGGCCATACCGCGCCCGATACCGCGTTTGCACCCGGTCACAAGGGCCGTCTTTCCCGTCAGGTCGAAACTTTGCAAAACACTCATGAACGCGGTCCTACTTCGATCAGGCTTTTCATTGCGGTTGGGCTGCGATCCAGTGCTTCGAACGCGGCCTGGATGTCTGCCAGAGGGCTGACGTCCGTGATCACAACATCCGCGTCCACTCCGCCCGAGGCGACAACTGCAATGGCTTTCTCGTAATCCTCTGGCTCATAGACCCGAGCACCGATCAGTTGCAGCTCTCGCCAGAAGAACTGGAACAGGTCGATCTGGGGCTTTTGAGCATGGATCGCGACCATTACGATCCGGGCCCGAGTCGCGGCAACGGCGGTCATTGCATCGACACCGGGCTGCGTTCCTGACACCTCGAAAACCACATCTGCCCCTTTGTCGCCCGTGCGCGCGTTGATTGTGGACACCAGATCGGTTTCGATTGGGTTGATCGTGTCAAAGCCAAGTTTTTCAGCAATCGCAAGACGGTTCGGATTCACTTCGGAAATTACGACATTTCCACCCGCGTCCCGCGCAACCATGGCAACCAGGATGCCAATCGGGCCGCCGCCGATAACGACAACGTCCTCTCCAGGTTGCAGGTCAGACAGCCGCACATCGTGGCAGGCAACGGCAACCGGCTCGATCAGCGCCGCATGATCCATGCGCAAGTCATCCGGCAGAACGTGCAACGTGTGGGCCGGAACAGTCCAGATCTCTTGCATAGCGCCATCGGTGTCGAGGCCGAGAAACTTGAGATTCTGACAGATATGCTGATGCCCCCGCTTGCAAGCTGGGCATTCTCCGCAGTGATCAAGCGGTCGGACAACGACCTTCTGGCCGGGTTCGACCGTATCGACGCCCTCGCCCACCGCTTCGACCACACCTGACATCTCATGCCCAATCACCCGGTTCAGGCCGACGCGGGCATCCATGTTGCCGTGGTAGACGTGCATATCCGTCCCGCAAATCCCACAATAGGCAACACGAATGGCAGCCTCGCCGGGACCCGGATCTGTCGCTTGAGCTTGCTCTACTGCAAAGCTCTTTTTACCCCTGTAGTATGCGGCAGTGATCGTCTGGGTCGTCATCTATGCATCTCCTTGTGTTCCGCATTCAATTTGTCCCAGTCGAATTCCACTCCGGTTCCCGGGGTATCCGGGGCCACGGCCAGACAGTCTTCGACAACTAGTGGACGGGTCGTGTACTGGTCTATCGGGAATGAGTGTACTTCTAGCCAGCCTGCGTTGGGTTGCGCAGAAACAAGGCTGACGTGCAGCTCCTGCATCCCATGACTGCAAACCGGAATGCCGTGCTGTGCGCTTAGCGCGGCCACGCGCAGCCAGCCGGTGATTCCACCGCAGTTTGAGGCATCGGGCTGGACAAAACTCAGTTTCGCGTCATCAAAGGCGTATTCAAATTCGTGTATGGTGTGCAGGTTTTCACCCATGGCAAGGGGAACGCCCGTCGCTTCGACAATCCGACCATAACCTTTGTAATCGTCTGGAATAGTCGGTTCCTCGAACCACAGGATATCGCAGTCGGCGAACCCTCTGGCAGCGACGATGGCCTGTTCGACACTCATAGAGTAATTCGCATCGACCATGAAGAACCGGTCCGGCCCCAGCATCTCGCGCACCGCCCGGGCACGTGCAAGATCGTCGGCCAGGTCTGGTTGACCGACCTTGATCTTGACTGCGTTGAACCCACGCGCAAGGTACCCTTCGGTCTGACGCAGCAGTTTCTCCAACGAGAAATTCAGGTCGATCCCGCCGGCATAGGCCTTGCACCTTTTCGACGCTCCACCGGCCATCTGCCACAATGGCGCATTCTGCGTTCTGCCGCGAATATCCCACAGTGCAATATCCACGGCCGAGATGGCAAACGAGGCGATCCCGCCCCGTGCCACGTAGTGCACGTGCCACTGCATGGCATCGTACAGGCTTTCGATCTGTTCGGCGTCTTGTCCAACAAGGAACGGTGCCAGGTCATGCTTGATCATCGCCAGAATGGCGTGACCACCCTTTCCCCCGGTATAGGTATACCCGACCCCCTCGACCCCATCCGAGGTTTGAATGGTGACCGTGATCAATTGAAAAAACGTGTGATCCCCATGTTTGGCATCGACTAGGACTTCGGCGAGCGGAACGTTGAACAGCCGCGCTGATACACTTTCTATGCGATTCATTAACCTAAGACCTTCTGCTGCCTGGCAATAACCCGAGACTGTAAAAGGATGACCGCAAATAGAAAGCCTCCACGTATGACCATTTGCCAATAGGCACTGAAACTGATGGTGCCCTGACCGTTTTCAAAGTTTAGAACGTTGAAGACCAGCCCCAGCAACAGCGCGCCGGCGACGGTCGCAGGGATCGATCCCATCCCACCCGTCAACAAAGTGCCGCCTACAACCACAGAAGCGATGGCTGACAATTCCCATCCGATGCCTTCAAGGGGTTGCCCAGCTCCAAAACCCGAGGCAAGAAAGACTCCGGCCAGCCCCGCACAGCCACCCGACAGCAGGTAGACAAAAGCCTTGGCGCGATTGACCTTCAGACCCATGAGGTTCGAGGCATCCTCGCTGCCGCCGATCGCCAAGACGGTCCGCCCGATGGTTGTTCTTTCCAGCACCAGCCAAAGTGCCAGAGTCAGTCCGGCCACGATGACGATCGCCCATGGGAACAGGCCAAACGCCTGCCCCATGCCAAGCTTGGTGAAGTTCGACCCCCAATCGACCGAAATTGTCTGGGCGCCCGAAATCACCAACGCGCCGCCTTTTGCAGCCAGCATGGTGGCCAGCGTGGCGATGAAGGGCGGGATCCGAAGGATGATTATGCAAAAGGCGTTGATCGCCCCGAAACCAACCCCGGCAAGAACGGCCCCCGGCAACGCAACCTGAATCCCATACGGGCTGAGATAGGCCGCAACAACCGAGGTAAAGGCTGCCACGGATCCGACCGACAGATCAATCCCGCCGGTCATGATCACAAAACACATGCCCAGCGCAATCGCGATGAACATCGCGTTGTAATTCAGGAAAGACGAGAAATTGTAGGCGCTGCCAAAGTTGTCATAGCGCATCAGCCCGAACAGAATCAAAGCCAGCAGTGCGATCCACGCCGTCACCGAGGCCGAATTACGTCGAAGGTATTTTCGCAGGTCAAAAGCCGTTTCATCCAACATCGTTTAAGCCCTCCGAAACTGCTGGACCCAAACGGCCAGGATAATGATGACGGCCTTGGCGATCAGTGCAACTTCGTCCTCTACCCCGTTGGCCAACAATGTATATTTGACCAACTGGATGATGACGGCACCCAGTATGGCACCAAAGATCGGCGCTCGCCCGCCTTGCAAAAGAGCCCCGCCAACAACCGCGGCCGCGATGGCATCAAGCTCCATCAGATTGCCGTTGCGCGCGGCGTCCGAGGCCGAGTTGATTGCAACCACGATCAAACCGGCTAGGCCCGCAAGCACCGCGCAGATGACATAGGCCCCGATCTTGACCCGTCGGACGGGACCACCCGACAGATAGGCCGCGCGTTCATTGCCCCCTATGGCCAGCAAGTAACGGCCCCATGTGGTTCTGGTGATCACCCAAAACAGCACACAGGCAATGGCCAGCGCCAGCCAGCCCTGGAACGGCAATCCAAGCACTTTACCAGTTCCAAGATAACTGAATGAAGGGTTTGAAAACGTCTGCAGGTTCCCGTTCGTCAAGACTTGGGCAATACCGCGACCAGAGATGAAGAGAATGAGCGTCGCAACGATGGGCTGCACGTTCAAAACGGCAACCATCACGCCGTTGAATACCCCGCATAGCCCCGCAATGAACAGCGGCAGGACAATGGCCAAAGTGACGCCTAGCATCGGATTGGCAGCGCCCAGATCCGACAGAAAGATCAGCGGAGCAAGCGCCCCCGCCAGCGCCATGACCGCCCCAACCGACAGATCGATCCCACCCGTGGCGATTACCAGCGTCATCCCCATGGCCACGATGGCGATCGTAGCGACCTGGCTGATATTTACGAACAGGGTTTGCAGTTGCAGGAAATTAGGTGTGAAAAACGCGTTGAACACTAATAGTGCGACCAACGCGGCGATGCCGCCGTGAAAGCGAAAGGGCATTGATGCGACACGTTGCGGCAACTTCATTGCGCGGTCCATGAACCAGTTCCTTCTTCATGATGCGCAAGCGCGCGCACCAGTATGTTCTCGGTGACCCCGGGGTTGGTCAGTTCCTTGACCGAGCGTCCCTCGTGCATGACCACGATGCGATCGGCGCCTTCCACCAGCTCTTCGAATTCCGAACTGATGAGGACGACGCCAAACCCCTTCTCGACATAAGACCGAATGAACGATTGGATCTCTCGCTTGGCGCCAACATCCACGCCTCGGGTCGGCTCGTCGAGTATCAGGATGTCGGGCTGCGTCGCCAACCAGCGGGCAAGCAACACCTTTTGCTGGTTGCCGCCGGACAACTCGCGAATGGGCTGGTCCATATGCGCTGCCTTGATGCCCAGATCGTCGATGAACGCCTGAACGATTTCGCGCTCGCGGGCAAAGTCGATCTGACCACGGCTGGCCAGTTTCGGCAGCAGGGCCAGCGTCATGTTCTCGCGCACGGACATGTCTGGAATGATCCCTTCGGCCTTGCGATCTTCGGTCAGAAAGCCGACGCCGTTCGCGATCGCGTCACCCGGTCCGGACGGTTGACCGACCGTGCCATGCAACTCGATTGCGCCGCTGCGTTTCCCGTCCACTCCGAACAAAGCGCGCGCCGCCTCGGTCCGGCCAGAGCCCAGCAATCCGCCCAACCCGACGATTTCCCCACGGTGGAGCGTGAGGTCGAAATGCGTCAGCCGCGGGCCTGTTGAAACAGAGTCCGCCCGTAAAACGATATCGCCTTTCTTGGCCTTGGCACCTGCGAAGTCCGTCAAACCGTCTGCCGCGATCTCATCCTTGTTGCGGCCCAGCATGTCCGCGATCATTTCCAGTTTGGTCGTGTCCTGGACGTTACGCCTGCTGACGGTGCGCCCATCTCGCATCGTTGTGACTCGATCGCATATTTGGAACAGCTCATCGAGGAAATGCGAAACATAAAGAACAGACACGCCCTGTTTCTTCAACTCGCGCACAACACCGAACAGCACCTCGACTTCGCTGGCATCCAGCGACGACGTAGGTTCATCCATGATGACAAGTTTCGCATCCAGCGATACAGCCCGCGCAATTGCAACCAACTGTTGGATCGCTGTCGAGAAATTTCCTAACGGCTCGGTCACGTCGATATCTATGCCAAAGCGCGTAAGCACCTCGCGTGCGCGCCTGTTGCCCTCGCGCCAGTCGACCAGAAAGCCGAGACGTTTGGGCTCGTACCCCATGATGATGTTCTCGGTCACTGACCGCAGCGGTACCAGGTTGAGCTCTTGATAGATTGTGGCAATTCCGGATTCCTGCGCTTCGCGCGGAGTGGAGATGCGGCTCGGCACACCCGCCAGATGAACGTCGCCGGCATCCCGATCGTAAACTCCGGTCAGAACCTTGATCATCGTCGATTTGCCAGCACCGTTCTGGCCGATCAGCGCATGAACCTCGCCGGGCGCGATTTCCAGGTTGGCCTGGCTAAGTGCCGGCACGCCGGCAAAGGACTTTTCAATTCCCGACATCGAGACGAGCGCATTCATGAGATGTCTTCCTCCGATTGCTTGCAGGCGGCGCCGACCACAGGCCAGCACCACCCACCAGGGAGAATCAATAGGCTTCGTCGATGTGATCGGCCGCATTGTCCTTGGTAAAGATGCGATCTTCGACTTTCACCCATTCCGGGATCGTCTCGCCAGCTGCGTATTTATTCATGACTTCACAAGCCAGAGGGCCGAAGAAGGGCGAGCTTTCCACCGTCACCCCCATCTTGCCATCGATAATAGCCTGAAGTGCATCGCGTGTCCCGTCGATCGAAACGATGGTCACGTCCTCGCCGGGCTTGCGGCCGGCCAGTTCCAGAGCCTGGATCGCACCGATCGCCATCTCGTCATTGTGGGCGTAGACCACGTTCACATCGGGGTGCGCCTGCAGCAGGGTTTCCATCACCTGACGACCCAGGTCGCGCGCAAAGTCACCGGTCTGAGAAGCCACGATCTCAAAGCGGTCATCCGCTGCAATCGCGTCGTCGAAACCTTTTTTGCGGTCATTTGCAGGTGAAGAACCAGTCGTGCCCTCCAACTGGACGATGACGCCATTGTCGCCGTCGAAATTCTCCATCAGCCACTGTGCGGCCCGGTTGCCTTGATCAATGAAATCCGACCCAAGGAACGCCACAAAATGCTCGCCCGGCTTGGCAACGGCCGGATCAACCGAGCGGTCCACCAAAAAGGTCGGGATTCCCGCTGCACGGGCCTTCATAACGGCTGGGATCAACGGCTTTTCTTCCCGCGGGGGCAGGAACAGAACGTCGATGCCTTGGGCGATCATGCTGTCCACATCCGCAACCTGCTTTGCCGCAGATCCGGCTGCATCCGTCGCGATAAGGTCCCAGCCGCAGGCCTCGGCCGTATCATGGAATGATTTTGTCTCGGCAATGCGCCACGGATTGTTCGACTCCATCTGCGCAAAGCCGACCTTGTAGCGATCTTTCTGCTCAAGCGGTGGCAGATCCTGCGCTATCGCAGTCGTGCCCAACAGCGCACCCGCGACAACCGTCGAGATCAAAAGAGTTCTGCGTTTCATGGTTATTCCTCCTCCATTGGTGCGGTCGCCTCCGTTTTGACCGCGAGTTTTAGGTCATGCCCAATTCATGTAAGTCGTCTGTTTCCTCAGATAGCCATCGAAGCCATATGCGCCGTCTTCGCCCCCAACCCCGGATAAACCCCAACCGGTGTGAAATCCCTGTACGGCCTCACCATTGGAGCGGTTCAGGTACAATTCGCCGAACTTCAAACGGCTCGGGGCCTCCATCAATCGCCGGTGCGATGCCGTAAAGAGATAGGCAGACAGCCCGAATGATGTGTCATTCGCTACGTCTATCGCCTGATCAAAATCATCGACTCGCATGGCTGTCGCCACAGGGCCAAATACCTCCTCTTGCATCGCGGCATTGCCGTTGTTGGAGACCTCGAGAACCGTCGGGGACATCCAGTGTCCTTTGCGGTGCGCGCTGTCCAACAGGGGCCCGCCTTCCAGATGGACCGTGGCACCTTCCGTGATGCTGCGCTTAATGATTTCGTCGACCTTGGACACCTCGGCCTTGCTGACTTTGGGACCCAGATCGCAGTCCTCCATCGGATCTCCGATCGACAATGCGCGGGCTGCTGTCACGAATTTTTCCAAGAACTGATCCGCAATACCGCGATGCAGATACATACGCTCGTTGCAGGTGCAAATCTGGCCGCAATTGGCAAACCGGGCGGAAATGGCGGCCGAAACAGCAGCGTCAATATCCGCATCCTCCATCACGATGAACGGAGCCTTACCGCCAAGCTCGAGCCGAACAACCTTGATCCGGTCGGCCGCGGCGCGAAAAATCTCTTTACCGGCTCGTGTGCTGCCGGTCATTGTGATCAGTGAGGTATCGGGGTGTTCGACCAACCGCTGCCCTACCACCGGCCCCTTGCCTGTCAGAACATTCAGAACACCGGGCGGAAACCCGACCTTTTCGGCAAGCTCGGCGATCGCGAGACCGGACAGCGGCGTGATTTCGTGCCCCAACAGAACAACAGTATTGCCCGCGACCAGCGCAGGCCCGACTTTCCTGGCGGCCAATGCCAACGGATAGTTCCAGGCCGTCAACGCAACAACAACGCCATAAGGATGACGCCGGATCTGGATTTCCTCGGACTTGTTGTCCGATGCCACTA
Source organism: Ruegeria sp. SCSIO 43209 (assembly GCF_019904295.1). Taxonomy (NCBI): domain Bacteria; kingdom Pseudomonadati; phylum Pseudomonadota; class Alphaproteobacteria; order Rhodobacterales; family Roseobacteraceae; genus Ruegeria; species Ruegeria sp. SCSIO 43209. The sequence continues at coordinate 783,368 of NZ_CP065359.1, read as the reverse complement.
TGTCACCTGAAATCCTCCGGGCCTCCTCAGCCGCATGGCAAAGAAAGGTAACAGCGGCATCAACTTCACTTCGGGCCTGCGTGATCGGCTTGCCCTGCTCGACCGTGATCAGAGCGGCCAGACGCCCGGCGTCAATCCGGATGGCTTCGGCCAACCGCTGAACCAGTCGCGCCCGCTCGATCGCCGGGCGCGAGGACCACGAGCCAAAAGCACGATGGGCCGCCTCGACGGCCGCATCCGCATGAGCGGCACCGCCATCTGGAACTTGCGCAACGATCTCTTCATTTGCAGGGTTCTCGACACCAACCGTGTCCGCGTCAGAGTCGGTAAAGCGGCCATCGATGAACATCGAATGCCGAACCACCTGACCCAACTCCCCCACCACAGACCGCAATTTCGCCTCCCGCGTTTGCTCGGTCAGACCACATTGGCGACCGCACTGCCGATCAAAACACTAATAATATTATTTCGTCAACACTAATATTAATTACTATTCACTAATATTAGTTGCGTGTCCTCCGCATAGTCGATAAAAAGGAAGCGAACAAAAAGGTTGAGCAATGAACGATCAAGCGAACAAGACCGGGCAGCACAGGGGCGTGGGACGAGTCGCGGGCCGGCAGCGCATAACGATGCATGATATTGCACGCGTCGCCGGATGCTCACAGACGACAGTATCGCTGGTTCTAAACAAGAACGATTCCGTCAAAATCTCCGAGGACACAAAGCAAAGAGTCCTGGATGCCGCCAACACGCTTGGATACGCCATGCCCTCTCAACTCAGGAAACCCCAGGACAGCGCGCCTCGACCCTCGGCGTTAGACGGCACCATCGCTTTTGTCGTGGACGATCTGGCGTCGAGCCCCGAAATGGTAAACGCGTTTAATGGCGTGAAACAGGCCGTTCGGGACACGGGAAATCTTGTATTGCTGGCAGAAACCCAAAACGACCCCGAGGTCGAACCCAGAACGCTTAGGTATTTCCTCGACCAACAGGTTGCGGGCATCATTTACGCAACCGTTTTCACCCGGCGGGTGGTCGTTCCGGAAATACTCAGGCAGACCGCAACCCCGGTTCTGCTGCTGAACTGCTTTTGCGACGACCTCTCTTTTCCTGCGGTGATCCCCGGCGAAGTCGCTGCTGGACATACGGCGACCAACGCCCTGATCAAGGCGGGGCACAAACGAATCGCCACCATCACCGGTGAGCCGTTCATGGAATGCGCCGCAGGGCGAACGACCGGGTACAGAAACGCCCTTGCTTCCGCCGACATCCCATTTGACGAGGATTTGGTCATCGAGGGCAACTGGCTGCCCAGCGCAGGCTATGCTGCCACGCGCGAATTGATGGACCTGCCCTCTCCGCCAACCGCCATTTTCTGTCAGAATGACCGAATGGCGATCGGCTGCTATGAGGCGCTCAAGGAACTTGGCCTATCCATCCCCGAAGACATCTCGGTCATCGGATTTGACGATGACGAAACCGCGCGACACCTGTCGCCCCCCCTGACCTCGATGATCCTTCCAACTAGGGCGATGGGACGCTGGGTCATCGAACAGTTGTTCCACGGTCCGACGGATGGTCAGCGACACCCTCTCGTGAAGCTTGAATGCGAACTGGTGGAGCGCGACTCGATCAGCGAACCCAAACGCCGGGCCTGAAGGCGAACTCATGACGGAAACCTTCGATCATATCGTCATCGGCGGCGGCTCTGCCGGCGCAGCCGCTGCAGCGCGACTGGTCAACCAGGGCAAGTGCAGGGTTCTGGTGCTGGAGGCCGGGCATTCGCACCGCCATCCGTTGCTGGACATGCCGCCGGGTATCTTCAAGATGATCAACGGGTCCAAGTTCATGACCTACCACCAGACCGAACCGCAGGACCACCTGGACGGTCGCGTGCATGACATTCCGCAGGCCAACGTGCTTGGTGGCGGGTCGTCTGTGAATGCCCAGGTCTATATGCGCGGCCGCCCTTCTGATTATGACGCGTGGGACGACCTGCTACGACAGACCAACGACGGGGTCGGCTGGGGATGGGATGATGTGCTGCCCTACTTCCGTAGAATGGAAGACAATAACAGGCTTCACAATGACCTGCATGGCAGCAACGGTCCGGTGCAGGTCTCGGATCCGGGGCATATCGACGACATGTCACGTTGGTTTGTTCAGTCGGTGCAGGCCCTTGGCGAACCATTCAACACGGACTTTAACGGCGCAACGCAGCGCGGTGTCGGGTTCTATCAGTTCACCAATCGCGCCGGTAAGCGCAGTTCGTCTGCCTATGCTTTTCTCGCCCCTCTCGAGACGAACCCGAACTTGACCATCCAGCTTGGCGCAACGGTCAGCAAAGTCATCATCGAAAACGATAAGGCCGTCGGCGTGCAGTATCGAGACAAACGCGGAGCCCACACGGTCCGGTGCGATGGTGAAGTTGTCGTTGCGGCGGGCGCTCTGGTGACGCCAAAAATCCTAATGCTATCAGGCATCGGACCTGATGCACATCTTGCCGATCACGGTATTCCCGTGATCTGCCCATTGCCTGGGGTTGGCCAGAACCTGATCGACCATCCCGAAGTTCCAATTACCGCCTTTGCCAACGGTCCCTACGGATACTTCAAACAAGGTGAGGGCTGGCGGATGCTTCGCAACGGCATCCAGTTCAAACTGTTCGGCAGCGGACCGGTGACTTCCGCCGGAGTCGAAGCCGGCGCGTTTGTCAATCCGTTGATTCCTGATGGAGAACCAACCATTCAAGCTTTTTGCGTGCCAATTGTTTATCTGGATCGCGACGCTCTGGACGAGGTGCAGGATGACTTTGGCCTGACCGTTACGACCGTCGTGGTCAAACCGAAATCACGCGGAGAGGTCCGGCTTCGCTCGGCCGATCCTCACGCCATGCCAGTGGTCTCGCCAAACCTTCTGAAGCATGAAGACGACATGCAAGAGATGATCCGGGGGCAGCGGTTCTTTCGCCGGGCATTCACGTCGGGCCCGCTTGCTCAAAGGGTTCGCGAAATCGTCATTCCCACAGCGGACGACGACCAGACGCTACGAGCACATTGCAAGCGATTCGTAAAAACCAACTATCACCCGGCGGGCACTGCCAAAATGGGCCGGGACGGCGACGGAATGGCCGTGCTGGACGCCAGGATGCGCGTGCGCGGAATCGAGAGCTTGCGGGTGTGCGACATGTCAGCCGTGCCCGACATCAACGCCGGCAATACAAACGCACCTGCCATGATGCTGGGCGAACGATGCGCCGACCTGATCCTCGGCATCGGATCAGCCCGCGAGATACGCAATTCCTAACCTGAGCTGCGGCGTCGCCCGTCATTGATCCTATTTCTAACGCAGAATATGGCGTCGCCCTGCCCGACCCACCGAAAATAGACTACCCTGCCTCAATGCGCAGAACGTGGCCAAAGGTCATGGCGCGGACGGAAAACGCCTTACAGAAAATCGTCCCGCCTGGGCGTGAAGCAGTCGATCAACTCTCCGGCAGCCAGGCAAACACAACCATGGCTTACACCGGACGGAATGATCAGGCTGTCACCGGGCACCAACGCTCGCTCCTGATCTCCGATGACAAAGTTGAACCGCCCGGACCGCACAAATGTCGACTGCACATGCGGATGGTCGTGCAACACGCCTTTGGCACCTTCTTCAAACCGGAATGAAACCATCATGAGGTCTTCATTATCCGCCAAAACCTGGCGCGTGACACCTGTGGCAGGTGATACAATCGGATAGCTCTTGGTCATAATGCGAGGTCCTTAGTCAGTTGGCGGCGTTCAATTCACTCGAAATACTCGGCATGTTTCGAGTGAACCTCCTCGATGGTCTTGTCGATGCGGCCCAAATGACGGCGTATCGTCTCGGTCGCAGTCGCCTCGTCGCGGTCTGCTAGCGCTTTTGCCAGCTCAACATGATCCCGAACTAGAATGTCGGCCTCGCTCTCGCGCCCAAGGCTTAGAACGCAAAGGCGGTCGATCTTTCTTTTGCATTCCTGAATCGTGTTGAAGGCCAGCGGGTTGCCGCTCAACTCACAAATCAGCCGGTGAAAGTCATAGTCGAGCTGATGGAACTTCTCGGCTTCGTTCCTTGAAACGACGTCTTTCTGCTGCTTGAGATTGTCCTCCAGCAGCTTCGAATATTCGGGCTTCCAGTTCCGGCATGCAGCGCGCACCACTTCCAACTCGACCGAGAGGCGAACAAAGCGCGCATGACCGATCCGTTCCATAGAAAAACTACGTACCCGCGTGGCTTTCTGTGGTCGGATCAGCAGCAAATCCTGCGCCTCAAGCCTGTTGAAAGCATCGCGGACCGGCTGCCTCGACACTTCGAACTTTTTTGCAATATCTGCTTCGGACAGTTTTGTTCCCGGCAGAATTTCCAGTGAAACGATCGCCTCGTACAAACTCTCATATACGATGTCAGTGGTTGTGCGCCGCTCGATTTTATCCGTAATACTTTGCATTTCCTGCCTTTTTCTGCGCGTGACCAACACCGGCGGCATTCTGGGCCACTAGGCCTCTCCCTCCGATACTCCTCAATGTATCTCCAGCCAATCCATTTAGCACGGGCCGTGCGAAGCCTTTTGTGGCTCCCAAACAAATTTGTTGACAATACTAGTATCCTAGTCGACTACAATAGGCAACACGGCTGAATGCTCGTTAAGGCTCAAAGACCAAAACGGGCGCACTGACTGGATGACCGGGGAGCCAAGGGGGCAAGAAAATGACCGAATTGAACGCTGAACAGATTGGCCCGAACATGGAACTGGCAGGGAAGGTTGCGATCGTAACCGGCGGCGGACGGGACATTGGCCGCGCCTGCGTCATGAAACTGGCCAAGGCTGGAGCGTCGATCGCGATCAACTATCACAGCTCATCTTTGGGTGCGGAATCGGCGGTTCAGGAAATAACGGCTGCCGGAGGTAAGGCGATTGCCATACAGGGCGACATGACCTCCGGTGCGGATGTGGAAAGGCTGATCTCGGAGACTATTGCGACATTCGGACCTCGGATCGACATTCTTGCCCACGTGACCGGCGGATTGCTGGCCCGGAAGACCCTGTCTGAGATGGATATGGAGCATTGGTGCCATGTCATGGACCTGAACACCACTTCTTTTGCCCGCGCTGTTCAGGCCGTGTTGCCGCATATGAAAAAAGGCGGCGCGATCGTCGGGTTTGCGAGTCAGGCGGGGCGTGACGGGGGTGGCCCAGGCGCGGTCGCCTATGCGGCCTCGAAGGGTGCGGTCATGACGATGACGCGTGGATTGGCCAAAGAACTGGGGCCGGACATCCGGGTAAATTCGGTTTGCCCGGGCATGATCGACACCGATTTTCACAATGTCTTCACAAAAAGCGAAGTGCGGACCAACGTGGCCGGCGCCACGCCGCTTAAACGCGAAGGCACATCTGAGGATGTCGCCAATCTGGTCGCCTATCTGGCCTCAGACGCCGCTGCTTTCATTACGGGCGCGAACATCGACATCAACGGAGGCCTGCTCTTTTCATAACCGGCCTTCGCCGGGCATCGAGTCAACTGTCTGTTTTCTAGGGAGGAAAATATGAATATCAAACTGACTAAAACGCTGATGAGCGCCGCGACCGTGGTCGCAATTACCGGGAGCGCATCCTTCGCAGAGGATTGGCGCGGGTGGAATATCCACGTGGATGGTTACCCAAACACCATCGCGATGGACAAATTCGCAGAACTAATTACGGAAAAAACTGGCGGTGAAATCAGCCTTCAAATGTTCCATGGGGGCACGCTGGGCAGTCAGCCCGACGCGGTTGAACAGGTCCGCGCAGGCGCATTGGAAGTCGGCAACTTTAACCTGGGCCCAATTGGCCCGATTGTCGCCGAGGCCAATGTTGTATCGTTGCCCTTTATATTCAAAGACGTCCCGCACATGTTCCGCGTCTTGGACAGTGATGGTGGCGAGGCAATTGCGGCAGGTATGGCAGCCAAAGGCTTGACACCTCTTGCGTGGTATGACGCTGGCGCTCGCTCCTTCTACAACGGAACAAAGGCAATCAACGCACCTGCCGATGTTGAGGGAATGAAAGTTCGGGTCATGAATAATGACCTCTTTACAGGCATGATTTCTGAGCTTGGTGGCAACCCATCGCCAATGGCGTTTGCCGAAGTTTATCAGGCGCTGAAAACCGGTGTCGTCGATGGTGCCGAAAACAACTGGCCATCATACGAGTCAACTGGCCACTTCGAAGTTGCAGGTTTCTATTCGCTGTCTCAGCACCTGATAATACCCGAATGTATCTGCATTAATACCGACACGTTCAACGCACTGTCACCTGAGATGCAGGCCGCGGTTCGAGAGGCAGCTCAGGAATCTGCAAAACTTCAGCGGCAATTGTGGGCCGAGCGCGAAGCAGCCAGCCGTACAGCCGTCGAAGAAGCTGGTGTGGTCGTGAATGAAGTGGCAGACAAAGCCCCGTTCCAAGCGGCTATGGGCCCGGTTTACGAAGCCTACTTTGCTACGAACCCCGATTTACGCCCGCTTGTCGAGACTATCCAGGCGACGGACTGAATTAGCTACATTGGGTCTGATATTGTCCGGTCCCGCACAAGCGGGTCCGGACGACTGATCAAGAGTTGTGAGCCAATGAGTTATTCTTCCCTGCCCCCGACACCTGTACGCAAGATGATCCAGATCCTGGATTGGATCGCCGACGTGTGCCGGGTTTTGACCGGTGTCGCACTGGTTGTCATCACGGTCATATTCGGATGGCTAGTATTTGGTCGCTATGTTCTGAATGCGACGCCGACCTGGGTCGAGCAAGTCGCCTTGCTTCTCGTCATGACAATTGCGTTTCTCGGTGCGGCAGTAGGTGTACACGATAACACACACTTGTCCGTGTCTCTCGTGCGTTCTGCGGTTCCTCCACGTGTGAGAACCATTTTGGTTATCTGCACAGACGTGCTTATGGCTGGGTTTGGCGCCTTGATGCTGTGGTTCGGAGCTCGACTTACGATCTTTAAGTGGGGATCGCTAATCCCATTGATTCAAGTCCCCGAAGGCTTGCGTTCATTGCCTCTCACAATTGGCGGAGGCCTCATATTACTCTTTTCCGTTGGTCATCTAATCCGCCTCTATGTCGGTTTTGACGAGCGCAACGACAGCATCGAATAGAGGCGAATGATGGGAATACTTCTGTTGCTTGGCGTGTTCGCCCTCTGCGTTCTGATCGGAACGCCTGTAGCATTCGCGCTTGGAATAGCGGCCATTTCGGCATTTTGGTTCGAAGGCTTACCCTTGATGATCGGATTTCAGCGGATCGTCTCCGGGATCAATGTATTCTCGTTGATGGCGATCCCGTTCTTCATTTTTGCAGGTGAACTGATGTTCCACGGCGGGATAGCCATGCGTCTCGTCAGGTTTGCTTCAGCCGCTGTCGGGGCCGTGCGCGGCGGCTTGGGAATTGTGAACGTGTTTTCTTCGATGCTTTTTGGGGGGATTTCAGGGTCGGCCATCGCAGACATTTCCGCACTAGGATCTATCTTGGTTCCTGTGATGAAAGAGAAAGGTTACGATGCAGATTACGCCGTAAACGTGACCGTCACGTCCTCGATTGCCGGAATAATTATTCCACCCAGTCACAATATGATCATTTTCGCGATCGCAGCCGGGGGTGGAATATCGATCTCGAAGCTATTTCTTGCAGGCGTTATTCCAGGAGTTTTGATGTGCCTTTGCCTTGCTGTGGCGGCGTACCTTGTAGCGGTGCGCAGAGGTTATCAAGCTGAAACCTTCCCGGGTTGGCAAGCGCTCGTGGTGAGCTTCTTCAGTGCTATTCCAGGGCTTTTGACGGCTGTGATTATCGTCGGCGGTGTGTTGTCGGGTATTTTCACCGTTACGGAGTCCGGAGCGTTTGGGGCCATATATGCATTCGTGGTCACACTGATCGTCTACAGAAGCATAACGTGGGAAAACTTTTGTATTGCTGTCGCTTCTGCTGTGCGCACGACGGCGATGGTAATGATATTAATCGCATGCGCTGGTGCGTTTGCCTACATGCTGACCTTTTACAGAGTTCCGGACAGAACCGCAGATCTGCTTACTGGGTTGACAGAAAATCCTATACTCATCTTGCTGATGGTAAATGCGGTTTTGTTGTTGCTTGGAATGATTATGGATATGGCAGCGCTTATTCTGATCTGCACACCCATTTTTCTACCCGTTGCCAACAGCCTTGGGATTGATCCGCTGCAATTCGGGATGATCTTGCTCGTGAATTTGGGATTAGGATTGTGCACACCACCGGTCGGATCGTGCCTGTTTGTCGGTTGCGCCGTGGGTAAATTGCCAATGGAGAAAGCCGTACGAACAATATGGCCCTTCTACTTGGCAATTCTCTTCGCATTAATGCTTATCACTTTTGTACCCGCGATTTCACTAACACTGCCAAGCTTGGTTGGGTGAATAAAGTAAATTCAAGTTTAAAGGCAGACACTTGAAGCTAAGCTTGCGTTCGAGTTTCTCTCTTAATGAAAAAAGGAAACTGACATGTCGCAAAAACCCAAAGTGAATGCTCCCGTCGAGCACATCAGTGTTTTTGATGTCTGCGGTGGCGAAATAGAGATTGGTCGGCCCAAAGATCGATGGACGATGCTTTTCGTCTATCGCGGGCGTCACTGTCCCAGATGCAAGCGATTTCTCAACAAATTGAACGCCATGCTGGCTGATTGGAGCAGCGTCATGGATGTAGTGGTCGTTTCTGCTGACTCTAAAGAAAAGGCTTTGGCCGACAAGGAAGAGTTCGGTTGGACATTTAACTTGGGCTTTGGATTGACCGAAACGCAGATGCGATCACTTGGACTCTACGTGTCGGACCCTCTTTCGGAGGCTGAGACAACCACATTGTTTGCAGAGCCCGGCGCATTCGGAATTCGACCAGATGGCAGTTTGATGTTGGTCGACATTTCGAATGGCCCTGCTGCGCGCCCGGATCTTGAAGAATTGCTAGACGGAATGAAGTTCAATATCGAAAACAACCGACCGACCCGGGGAACAGTTTTTTAACTGCAACGGTGCAGTCAGGCGAATTCGAACCAGTCTCAGCTAGGCCAGTATAGCTGTCCTTCATTCGTCACAAAGACCCCGCCACTCGGCGAGAGCGGCGGTGAGTATCAGCTTGAAGCTGTTTCGGCTGGCAAGCGCTCTTTCTCGTTGAAGTGGTTGTAGACAGAGGAGTTGACGGCGGCGAGCTTCTGCAAACTTCGCATCCGCCTGAAACGTTGCATGGCGCGTTCGCGTCGTCGGAAAGGCAGGTGCGAATTCTCGACGCAGTTGTTGAGCCACCTGCCCGTTTTCTGTTTTTTGTCAGCACCAAGCTCTCTGAAAGCGGTTCTGTATGAGGCGAAGCGATCTGTGACAACGTTTTCCGCTTTACCGTGTCGCTTCATCAATGTCTTGAGGAATTTCAGCGCTGCAGCTTTGTTTCGGCGTTTGGTGACAACGGCTCCCAGCACCTTGCTCTCATGATCTGCGGCCCGCCAGAGGTAATGCTTCTTGCCATTAACCTTCACAAAACCTCATCCACATGCCACTTCCATTTCGAGAATGCGCGCAGTTGTTGCACCCGCTTTCTTCGGATCTCAGAGGCAAACATCGGGCCAAACCTGATCCACCAATAGCGGACAGTTTCGTGGCTCACGTCGATGCCTCGTTCGTGCAGCAGAACTTCGACATTCCGAAACGAAAGCGGGAAGCGGATGTACTGCATCACCGCAAGGCGGATGATCTCAGGACAGGTGTTTATAGTATTTGAAAGAAGCAGGTCTTGTCTTGGGTAAATGCTGAGAAAGCCCCCTGCCCGCCTCAAGGCAAGGTCTACCGACAAGACCTTTGGGATTGATGACGTCTTTATATTGAATGGTGTCCGTTTTGATCGAAGTGATTTGAGTGTTTATTTGGGGTCCGCAATTTTGGGCATAGACACAGACAATGATGGATTTGCCGATACAACCATCGTTCTAGGGGGCGATTATTCCGATTCGGAATCTACGGTGAAAGATCTCGATGGGGCGACGGCCATAGCAGCTTCATTTCCACCAAAATGCACAAGACGATGTTTTTCACATTGACGAAGACGATGTCATCGCTGGAAACATCCTAGCCAACGACAACTGGTACACAGGCAGAGGACTAACCGTATCCCTGCTTTCAGGTCCGGAAGAGAGGCTACCAAACCTGAATAATGATGGATCGTTTACATATGAAGCAGATTCAGATGTCTTGATTTGGTCGCCCCCGGTGACGAGATAGTCCAGACATTCACGTATGAACTTGAAGACACGTTCGGTAGAACTCCCGAAGCCACGGCCCTCATTTCTGTAAACATACTGGATGACAGCGTATCGCTTTCGGGAAGTCGGAGACGAGACCATATCAATGGCTTGGATGAAGCTGACATCCTGGAGGATGGCTTCGGAAGAGACAAATTGGATGGTGGGGAAAGCGCCGATATCCTGAGAGGCGGACCAGGCCGCGGTGTTCATATTAGTGGAGGGGAAGCTGACCTTCTTGAGTTTCACTTTTTTGATGGCTTCAACATCATGACTGATTTTGAAGTTGGGATTGATCAGATTGGGATTGGCTCAGGTCTATTTGCAGACAATATCTCTGACATTAAGTACCGGGATCTGGATGACGGGGTGCTGCTTAATTTAAGTGGTGCCAAAGTCTTAGTTGAGGATCTGGCATTTATGGATCTGAGCGAAGATTCATTCGCTTGGTTATAGCGAATATCTGTGCTCGCGCGTTAGAATCTATAGCGTTGTAGAGCCCAGGTTGCCCTACTGAAACCAAAGTCTTGAAAGTGAATCTACCAATTCGGATTGATCCATGCATCAAGCTGCATTTTGAACTGGGCACAAGGCAGGCCGCACAAAGCCCGAAGTCCTGAGTGGTAGACCGATCACGCCACCGATTCTTGTCCACCTCTTGGTACATATTGTGGCAGTTATTTTTTTGCATGAAAAATGGTTACTCAAATAGGGTTGTTCCCCCTTGGTCCGCCACTTACTCCCTATGTGCGACAAATAGTTTTGCCTTTTGCGATAGAAATTTTCCATTACGCCGCACAGCCATGCCTTCTGCCAAGTGGTTACGTCGTACATATTTCCCTTTAACAACTGGTTTTGGGCGAAGCCCTTCAGGGTGCTCGTCTCTAAAACCTGCTCCCGGCGAGGGTTGGGGGGTAGCAAGTGCAATATAGTTCGAAAGGGTGGGCGCCTACAGGCGTCCGCCCAGGACGGGCTTTGCGCGGTGTCCTCATGACAGCACAGCTCTGCAATACTTTCCTCGCCTATTTGGCCGTCCAGTAAAATCTGGATCTTTTCTTGTGCGGAATACTGTTTACGGGTCGAACGCCAAATGTCCTTTGCTGGCTTCTCGCCGTGACTCTGCTTGTTTTAGGGGTTCTTTCTCATCTCTACTCCTTGGCAGCTACGATGAGCCAGAAATCTACTCTTATCAAATCGACCAATACTGTCCCAATGGTACTGACGTCAGACACCGGAAGCTAATGATATAGACCAGAACTAAGGTCCACAATAAGGCATTGATTTTCTTAAATTATTCAAGTTAGCGCCCAATAGTTAACGGCACAGTAAGATTGGGCGTGGGAGCTCACTTCGGGCGGCGTCAATCCTTTGGCTATCACCTCCTCTGCCCCGGACAGTTGGGGGTACAGATAGAACACTCCGAGCCGTCAACGCTATGATGCGATCCTGTTCCAAACCGGAAACGATCCCATATTAGGAAGCCTATGTCTGTTGGTGGTTCTGAAGAAATTCTTTCCAGTTGCGTGTGCGCGGGTTTAGATAAGATGCAGCTTGAGCAGGGCCTACATGTGCTAACAGGTCAAGCCCGGTCACGAACGGCGAAAAATCATCTTCAACACGCCCCCACGGCCTGACATCATATTCCATGTATTCGACGTTGATCCCTGCCAATTCAAACTCCTTGTGTTCCAGATAGTTGCGTGCGCCATGCCCGGTGACATAGCGCGTTCCGCCCAATTCTTGGACGATTTGCAGTATCCTGTTCGAGCCTGTTTCTGTGACATTTAGATCGGTGCTAAGGTGATACTCGCTCGGATTTATGCCAAACTGTGATGCTAGTCCTTTACTGCTGGCGACAATCGCGTCGCAAAGGCCGTCATGCTGATTCAGGTGTAGAACTGGTGCTAGTGCGGAGTCTAGGTAAGGCGTCCCGCTAAGCGATTTCTTGAGTTTATCGATGTGTAAATCTAGCCAATTTGGTTCAGCAGCAACGATGTCAACGATATCTGTCCTGTTTTTAGTATGCTTTATTGGTATGCTAAGCCAGGCGCTGCCAGAAGGCGATCTAATCTGTACGCGGTTAGTAAACGAGCGTCTAGAAAACTGCGCATCTACCAGCCAAACGACTACATCAGCTAAAGCGAGTTGGGCCAAAAAACCTGGCCACGGAAAATACATAGGTTGCGAAATGACGACAGTAGTCATGCAAATTTCCGTCGAATATACCCACCGGGCGAAGAGGACAGCACAAGCTTGCCGTTCAACACCGGATCAACTTCGAATAGGTCTGCTTCTGACATATAGTCATTAAGCGCTGATAGCGGCTCGTTCCCGGCAAACCACGATTTGGAACGGTTTTGTGGGCTGTCCTTCTGGCCGACATACCCGATCATCGTATCCGCAACGACCATGTAGCAGCCAGGTGTAACCAACGGACCGTATGCACGGCACTCGGCCAGAACATGATCGCGGCTGTGGTCGCTGTCTAGAACTACCATGACTTTGGCGCCTTCTGGGATCTCGGCACGCACGGCGGCCAGCGTATCCTCGCTGGTCGACGGCCCCTCAATTAGAGTGACTCGTTTCGACATAGGGTGTTTGTTGATCGTGTCGCGGTTGTGAGCGCGGATATCTATGTCGACTCCGATCACGGTGCCATTGCCAATCAACTGCAATAGTGAGGCCATAAACAGCACCGAGCCACCGCGTGCCACGCCGGTTTCGATAATGACATCGGGTTTCGTGTTCCAGATCACTTCCTGTGTCGCCATCACATCTGCAGGCATCTGAATAATGGGTGCTCCCATCCAGCTCCACAGATAGGAGTAGTCATAAGGGTCAAGTTGTAACATATGTGCAATTGAACTTTGAAAAACATGCTCGTCTTGCCCAAGCGCCAAGCATTGCTTTTCCTTGTGAGCTTCAAACTCTTTGCGGTCGTCTTTTGACGTCATGATTTGCCTTCAGCATTTTTATTGGTGATTTGCCACGCTCTGGAGCTCTCATCTAAGCTTTGTTACAGGTCGTGTCACCATCCATTGTGTGAGTAAGAACTTTTGTCGCGAACATTCGCGAAGGTCTGACACGCTTTTGAACAATCCGAACACTCTTTTCGCTAGTTGCCAGAATCAATAACTCTAAGGTCTCTGTTAGAACAATAGAGTGTCCCACTTTGCGTAAGAGTTCCAAATTCTTAAAACGTTCTAGATAAAACTGGGGCCATTTAGCTATCGTTACATCATAGCCGCCTCGGTGTCTCTTATGAATTGGCCCTTGATCAGTTCAACCAACTCGAATTTCCCCAGCTTTAAACGTCCTACTCTAAAAGGACTCGTTAACTCGCCGTCTATAGGGGTCGTCGGTCTGGTATTGACGGTCTCGGGACGTTATGAAAAACGAAGTCCTGTGGTATGAGGGGTTTTGACATGGCTGCGACCCTATCCGACGCAGACCGGAATTCCCTCTCCCTGTCATGACATGTATTCAGAAGGGCTGACTATCTGATGGAAAACCTAGACGACGTCGCCTCAAAGTATTTGCAGCCACCAAGTGTCGAGATTGAGAATGATCTCATGATGCGGTGGTATCCCGAAAGGGTGTTTGAGCGCACAGGACATGTCGGGCGTTTGCTAGAGCTTGGGTTGGGGCATGGTTACACAGTTCCCTTCTTTTTCGAGATGAGTGACCAGCACGTCGTCGTTGAAGGCTCTCAAAAGGTCATCGAGAATTTTCAGTCCAAGAACCCTTGGTATACTGGATCATTGGAGGCGGGGTACTTCGAAACTTACACACCTACCGACACCTTCGATCTGATTGTCATGGGATTCGTGCTCGAGCATGTGGATGATCCAGTCGCCATTCTAAGCCGGTACAAAAAGTTTCTAGCTCCCAACGGTCGCATTTGGATTGCTGTACCGAATGCAAAATCGTTAAACCGGCGCCTCGGGCTTGAGATGGGGATGATTGAGGACATTTATGATCTGAACGAAACGGATTTAATGCTCGGACATCAACGCAATTTTTGCCGCGATACATTGCGAAGCGCCATCGAGGCGGCCGGGTACAGAGTAACGCATGAGGAAGGGCTTTACCTGAAGCCTCTTCCATTGGGTGTTCTCAGAACGCTAGATAACTTTGAAGAGAACATGCGCGCGATGATGGCTGTTGGCGTTGACTTTCCAGATCTTTGTGTTGGTCTTCTTGTAGAAGTGTCTCATGACTAGAGCTGATTGTGCGGGGCCTGAGTTGTGAACGAGCGCCGACGTATTCTGGTCACCGGCGTAGGAGCGCTCATAGGCCAGGGCATCGCCAGCAGTCTGCGGGATGACGGGCGATCGTGGTTAATTGGACTTGACCGGCGCATGTCGCTATTCGGCGCAGAGCTGTGCGATGAAACTCTGCTGAAACCCAAGCTAGACGAAAGCTCAGATGCGTATCTGACGTTCTGGAAAGATTTGGTGCAGGATCACGGAATTGAACTGATTATTCCAGGTATCAGCATCGACATGGCGTTTCTAGACGCCCACCGAAGTTTTTTCGAAGACCTCGGGGTAGCGTTGGCCATCAACACGACACATCTTATCGCGTTGACTGAAAACAAGTCGGATTTTGCAGCCGACTATGCGCAATTGGGGTTGCCAGTCATCCCGTCGATTGCAGGAGGTGGCACTTGGGAAGCGGCCTGCGCGGCGCTGGGGAAACCGCCATTTCTTTTGAAACCCAGCACTGGGGAAGGCTCCGTTGGCATTGTGCGGCTTCATGACGAAGTGGATTTTGATTATTGGAGCGGAAAAACCTCGGGCGAATTTCTTGTGCAGCGGATTGTTGGTACGGACGACGATGAATATACTGTCGGTACATTTGGCTTTGGCGACGGCGATTACATTGGCCCACTGATCTTTCAGCGCCGATTGACACGTGCCGGGAACACTGGCGAGGCAAAGACCGTCACTCATGAAGCCGTATCCAAAGCAACTGATACAATCATGCGCTACTACAAGCCGCTGGGTCCAACCAACTTACAATTCCGTTTGGAAGATGAGGATGCCTATCTTCTTGAAATCAACCCTCGGTTTTCAAGTAGTTGTTCCTTGCGAACCGCTTTCGGGTTCAACGAAGCTGAGATGTGTGTTGACTTTTACCTGAACCGACGACGGCCTGCGCAACCTGTCTTGCGTGAAGGGATTGCGCAGCGTCACAACGCAGATCGGATACGTTATGCTGGGCCTGATCTCTGATATTCATGCCAATCTGGCCGCGCTTGAGGCGGTTTTGGCTGACGCGAAGTCCAAAGGGGTGACAGAGTTTGTGTGCCTTGGCGACGTTATTGGGTATAATGGTCAGCCGGAAGAATGCGTACAACTGCTCAAGGCAGAAGGGGTGCGCAATATACTGGGCAATCACGACAGCTACGTTACGTCGGGACAGAATTGCGAACGCTCTAAGGTCGTCGCGGGTATCATAGACAAACATCAGGCAGAGCTAAGTTCGGACAGCGTGGCATGGTTGAGCCGATCAATGGACAGCATCCAGGATGGCACAACATTGTTTGTACACGGAGGACCGCAGGATCATGTCGATGAATACCTCTATAAAGTGGGGATCGATACGTTTCCCAAAGGCGTAACACAGCTCTTTGCGGGTCATACCCATGTGCAATGCATTCTAGACTTCGGTACGCACGTCTTTTGCAATCCGGGCTCGGTAGGACAGCCGCGCGATGGAGACCCACGTGCAGCTTACGCAATCTTATCAGATGGCCAGATTGCCCTGCACAGAGTCGTTTATGACATCGACCGCACGATACGCGCGATGAAAGAGCGCGGGTACGAAGAGTTCATGTATCGCGGACTTGCCAAAGGCGCCCAGATCAACGGGCGTATTGACGAGATTGTGAAAGCCTAAGGAGAGGCCAAGGTCTCGATTACCCGACAGACTCGATCAATGTCCCCGTCTGTCATGTCGTGAAAACTGGGCAGGTTCAGTGCCCGCTCGCAAATATCATGGGCATGCGGGGTAGGCGCTTCTACGAACATAGGCTGGCTGGAAAGCGGGTAGAAAAATACACGCGCATCAATGTTTGCTGCCTCGAATGCTGCCAAGGCCCTCTCACGGGAGACGCCAAGTGCCTTGTCAAAAACAACAGTGGGCATCCACGCGCCATTCCGGACGTGAGGAGGCTCAGGGTTCATCGATAGCCCTAGATGCGACAGCCGCTCTTTGTAAGCTGCAAGTATCTCCGCTTTGCGGTTCGTCAGTTCCTCAATGCGCTCAATCTGCCCCATTCCTATTGCAGCTTGAATGTTTGACATCTTGAATTTGTAGCCGACCGTATCAGCCCAGAATTGTTTTTTCTGCGCCTTGTCACGTCCGTGATTGGACAGCGTCAGAATGCGATCCGCCAAAGCATCGTCATCGGTCACCAGCATCCCGCCTTCGCCGGTGGTCAACGTTTTCGTACCATGAAAAGAGAAGGTCCCGAACTTTCCCATCGCGCCTGTATGAATGGCGCGATATCGCGCACCCAACGCTTCGGCCGCGTCTTCGATAAGCACCACTCCACATTCATCTGCGATGCTCAACAGTGTGTCCATCTCACAGAGATTACCGTAGAGATGTGTGGCTATGATGGCCTTGGTTTTCGATGTAATCGCCGCGCGGACCTGATCAGGATCAATACACCAACTGTCTGGCAAGATATCAACGAAAATCGGTGTTGCGCCCAAATGCACGACGGGAGCAACCGTAGCGATCCAATTTGTGTCGGCAAGGATGACCTCATCGCCCGGACCGATACCTAGCGCAGCCAGACCCATCTCCATCGCGCCCGTGCAACTGGAAGTCGAAATAGCATGTTTTGTTCCGACATACTCTGCGAAGGTCGCCTCGAAGCGATGAATGTAGTCATAACATTTCGGCCCCCAACCAGTGCGGGCGGCATCAGTGGCATAACTAACCTCGAGATCGGTGATAGAGGGTCGGGTATAGACGATGCGGTCGGTCATAGGATTTGCAGTTCTGGCACAGCAGTTACAAAACGGGTATCTACAAGCCAATCAAGTGATTGCATAATCTCGGTTTTCAGGTTCCATGGGAATATCACCAGGTAGTCTGGACGTCGGTTCTGTAGCTCGTCTGGCGCCAGAATGGGGATATGACTGCCCGGTAGGTATTTGCCGATCTTAAATTCTGCAGCATCACATACGAATTCAATGGCGTCTGGACCAACGCCTGCGAAGTTCATAAGCGTGTTGCCTTTCGCGGCTGCGCCGTATCCTGCTACCGACTTTCCCTCCGCCTTAGCATCCAGCACGAACCGCAAGAAATCGTCTTTGACCTTTTCCGCTTTGAGTTGGAAACCTGTGTAGAAGTCATCGTCATTCATTCCGTGAGATGCTTCGAGATCACGCATGGCCTTCACGGCGTCGGTTTGCGCATGTCTGGCTCCTTCAAGACAGGCAAAGAGACGCAAGCTGCCGCCATGAGTTGTTAGTTGTTCAACATCGAACACCCGCAAACCTGCCGCCGCCAGAATACGCTCGGCTGAAAGAAGAGAAATGTAGGAGAAATGTTCGTGATACACGGTATCGAACTGGTTTTGCGTCACCAGGTTCAACAAATGCGGAAACTCGAGTGTGACCACGCCCTGAGGTTTTAGGCAAACCGCCAGCCCTCGCGAGAAACAGTTAATGTCGGGTACATGGGCAAAGACATTGTTACCTATGACAAGATCAGATTTGGCCAGCCCCTTAGCCAACCCTTCCCCGAAGAACTCCTCTACAACATTGATCCCGATTGCCGTCGCTGCGGAGGCGGTGGAATGTGTGGGTTCAATACCTAGGCAGGGGATCCCTGCCTTCCGAAAATTGCGCAGCAGATAACCGTCGTTGGATGCAACCTCGATCACATGAGAATCCGCATCTAGAGCAAATCGTTCGATAACCGTGTCGCAATAGGCTTTGGCATGGGCAAGCCAAGAGGTCGAGGTGGAAGAAAAATAAGCGTATTCTTCGGTGAATAGCGCCTCGCCCGACGAGAAGTCTTCCGTTTGTACAAGGCGGCACTCCTTGCACACGAAAAGCCGCAGCGGATAGGTCAGTTCGGGACGAGAAAGCGCTTCCGCACTTAGATAATCGTTTGACGGGGGTGCATATCCCAAATCAAGAAACGCCATAGTGCGTGAAGACAGACAATGTCGGCAGGTATTGGTCATAAGGGGCGAACATCCAGCAGGGCAGGCAAGTTTTGATCTCTTTCCGACATAAGCGTGATAGGTAAGGGCCAATCAATGCCCAGATCGGGGTCTGTCGCACGCACACCACCCTCAAGTTCCGGTGTGTACGGAGCAGTGTGGCAATAGTGTAGCGTCGCAGTCTCGGTCAATGTCTGGAAACCATGAGCGCAGCCCTCAGGAATGTAGATTGCGTTCCCAGCCTCAGCGCATAATGTGATTGCTCTGCTTTGACCAAAGGTTGGAGAGCCTTCGCGCAGGTCAAGCGCCAGATCGAATACCTTTCCTTCGGTTGCACGTATAAGCTTTGCCTCAGCCATCGGCGCACGCTGAAAATGCAGACCGCGCAAAGTACCTTGCCCCTTGGTTTGCGACATATTCATTTGCACCCAATTGGTCAGCAGACCGGCTTGCGCAAAAACGTCAGCACAGAATGTACGAGCAAAAGCACCGCGGGCATCGGACTGGCGCGCCAACTGGACTTCGTAAAGCCCATCAATATCTTGAGGGATAAGCTTCAAGATTCACCATAATATTGCAACTGTTTAAGTGAGACCGCACGAGGGCACTGGCCCTCCGCAACAGACTGGTACCACTGTATTGTAGCGCGGATGCCGTCTTCGAAAGACCAACAGGCGAAATGACCCAGCAGTGCCTCTGCCTTGTCAGTGGCAAGCCGGAGAATCTGAGCTTCGTGGGCAGAATAGGATTTCCGAGAAGTATCTTCCCATGCGCCCGGCCACATGGAGAGTGCCGTTGTAACAACGTCCTTTACGGTTCTAACCCCCTCAGATGGTGGACCAAAATTGAACGCACTTTGGAGATCGGGATCTGCCGACGTAAACAGCTTTTCCGCGAGTATCAAATACCCTCGCAGAGGCTCCAGGACGTGTTGCCATGGTCGAACGGAATTCGGGTTGCGCACTTTGACTGGAATGTCGGCCGCCAGGGCACGTGCAATATCGGGCACGATGCGGTTCTCGGCCCAGTCGCCACCGCCAATAACGTTGCCTGCGCGCGCCGAAGCCATACGGATCTCTGTCTGTGCAAAAAAAGATTTTCTCCAGCTATCGACGCCAATTTCCATCGCGGCTTTGCTGGAACTATATGGGTCATGACCACCTACGGGATCAGTTTCGCGAAATGGCCGCGCTTGTTCGTCGTTGGCATACACTTTGTCTGTAGTTACCATAACCACGGCGCGTGGACCGGTCAGATCACGCAGCGCCTCCATCAGATTGAGCGTCCCCATCACATTGGTGGACCAGGTCTCAATCGGGGTTTCGTATCCACGTAAAACCAAAGATTGTGCTGCCATGTGAAAAACAATTTCGGGGTCTGACGCTGTTACGGCGTTTGTCACGACAGACGAATCTCGAATGTCACCGATAATGTGCCTGATGGTATCTTCTAGTTTCAGAGAGGAAAAAAAGGGACTTTCAGGTGCCAGTGCTATGCCAGTGACTTTGGCACCGAGTTGCGTCAACCACAGCGCAAGCCATGCACCTTTGAACCCGGTATGTCCGGTAATCAGAACGCGTTTGTCTTTCCAGAACGCATTCATCACCAAGTTTTCCATGGTGCATCGCCGGATTTCCAAAGCTCTTCAAGGTAATCACGATCCCGCATCGTATCCATCGGAGCCCAGAAACCCGAATGCTTGAACACTGAAAGCTGTCGCTCAGTTGCCAGAGTTTCCAATGGAGCGCGTTCCCAAATCGTTTCGTCTCCGTCGATGTAGTCAATCACCTCAGGCTCACAGACAAAAAAACCGCCGTTAACCCAGAAGCCATCTCCATCGGGTTTCTCGTTAAACCGGGTCACAAAATCACCCTCGATCTCCAAGGCTCCGAACCGCGCTGCTGGTTGCAAGGCGGTAACGGTCGCACGGCTGCCAGTTCTTTTGTGAAAGGCCAAAAGCTTGGTAATATCAAGGTCCGTCACACCGTCGCCGTATGTAAGACAAAACGTGTCGGTCAGATGCTCCTTCACACGCTTTAGGCGGCCACCGGTTTGGGTTAGCTGACCGGTGTCGACCAATGTAACCTGCCAAGGCTCCGAGTATCGATTGTGCACCTTCATCTTATTGTCTTTTAGATCAAATGTGACATCGGATGTATGTAGAAAGTAGTTCGCGAAATACTCTTTGATCAGATAGCCTTTGTAGCCGCAGCAGATGACAAATTCAGTGATCCCATGGGCGCCATAGATTTTCATGATGTGCCATAAAATGGGCAAACCACCAATTTCAATCATGGGTTTTGGGCGGAGGTGAGATTCTTCACTAATCCGAGTTCCGAGCCCGCCCGCTAGAATTACCGCTTTCAAATCATCGCTCCGCTCTGTTCTAATCGACCAACAGGCCGCAGATAATTGAATTCCCTTTAAGCATGATAACTTTGATTAGCAAGGAGAGTGGTGTGAGACGCGTCGAGCTGGTCTCAGTTTGCTACATAATTTGAAAACCCATGTGAATCAAAGCTGCCACTTTGGGTCAGCTCAAAGTTCGGTCGTGAGTTGAGTTGGCGTTCCTGATTGAACTCGGGTATTGCCAAGTTGTCTGCGGCGGACTGCGATCTATTCGCAGATGTTGTCTCATGCCGCCATTCTACCGGAGTAGTCAGCCCAGAGGTTGAGCGTATCTGATCGAGCGCAACGAAGTGAGGCTGCTCCCGCCCGAACAAGCCAAAAATTCAAGAGCCAGAAGCTGGTTAGCATGGAATAATTCCAGTTCAGTTGCCAGCACCTATATTTTCACAGATTGACTTCGATCGTGTTTTGGGGTTGGACACATGCGAAAATATCAAGTTATGAGCCGCGCTGGACCGCATATCTACACCGTCAAATTTCTAATAGACCATAATTCGACGCCGTGTAGCCCACTAGATCTCCGGTATTAGCCGCATAAGGATGCACCATGGTCCCTCTAGTTATTCCCACACGTAACCGTCCAATGTCTTTGTCCTTTCTCCTTAAGTATCTGGGCGAGTTCAATCCGGGACAACGTGTGGTGATCGCCAATGGCAGTCATCATTCATACCTTGCTGCTTATGAGGAAGCGGTACGTGACAACGACAGTCTTTTGCAGATCGAATATAAGGAGTACGATTCCGGTCTGCATTTTCGGGACCGCATGGTTGATTGTGTGAGCGGGTTGGATGATGACATTATCTTCGTCGGAGCAGATGATGATTTTCCCGTGCTTGATACACTCTATCAAGGTGTTGAATTCCTGCGCGCAAACCACGACCACGTCGTCGCTATCGGCGGGATCATTTGCCTGTCAATGTTAGACGAAGATCAGTTCAACGCGAAATTTCTTCATGCATTCAGCCTTCAAGACGAAGACATAGTTTCTCGTCTGTCTAAATACAGCCAATGGGCCTTCGCGACCAGTTATGCTGCGACACGCCGTGATCACTACCTTGAAAGATGTAACAACTTACAGCTTAATGCCATGAAAATATTTGGCGACTATAATGTCGGCCTCCACGACTGTCTGGCTGGAAAAATCAAGGCCTTGCCAGAAATTGGCTACTTCACCACAAAACTAGCCACTCATAGTAGGTTTGGACCGCCCAGCCGTCTGCATTATCTGGAGCATGCACAAGAAACCTTAAACCTGAGAGATTACTATACTGAAAAAATTGCCTCAACTACGGCAATTGACAATCAAGAAGCTCGGTCAATCGCAGATAAACTGATTGCAATGAAAATTGCCCATTGGACAGGTGGCAGCCCGCAGTTTTTGGATGGGTTTGGGTGTTCATCGCTGTTCCGTGATGAAACTGTGCGCAAACAATATGACGCGTTTCAAGATCTATTTCGTCAAGGTACAGCAGAGCAAAAGAAACTTGGAGGCAATCTAAGGAAGGTTGTCGACGCAATGTTGGAAATTAGTGAGGCTAATTCAGATAATCACGGTGAGCCGGAAAAGTACGATTCAATAGAATATTTTTTGGCTTCGACCAATGGCGGTATTTCGCGGCCATGACAGAACGCCTCGTTAAGGAGTAAATGGATGAGACGAAAGATTAAGCGCAAACTTGCTAAGATGTTTTCTGCGCGCCGCTCGGAGAACAGTGCGAAGCCGAGGCCCGAACCAAAAAAACCAAAGCAGATCATTAGCCCACGGTTTAATATAGCCTTTTCCCCAGAAACGCTTGAAAGAAAGTGAAGTGGGCCTGCTTTCAAAGGGCGTATTTCTGTCGCGAAATTTATCGCTGAGCGTGGAAATTTCGTCGGATCAACAGGTCAAGCAGCCAAATCCGCGATGCGTTGAAACTAACCGAGTCCAGGCGTAATTTATCCTCCGCGGATCATGTGTGTGTCTTCGATACCTGCAAGTGTTGCCTTCGCTGATCGCGCGTACGATACCAATTGGTTCCGTGAAGCATTGAAAGACAATGGGATACGCGCCTGTGTCCTCGGAGGAAAACAGCGCAAAAAAACCTATTAATATGACAGGCGAAGATACCAAAGGCGCAACCCGATCCCCGCCTCCGGTCCATGTTGATCCGCGCCCATGGCTGGACCCACGATCTGAAGTCCGGAGTTCAACTGATGGAAGTTGCGCGGCGTGAAAGCGTCCCCGGCGCTTTCATCCTTGCCCGTGCTCAGCTCGCGTTTCTCTCACTGAAGATTCAGGCCGCGCTTCTCAACGGCACCCAGCCGCCCGAACTTACACTCAAGCGTCTGGTCAGCGTGACCCACCCACTTGATTGGTCCGAACAGGAACGCCTGTTCGGCTTCTGACATCTCCAGATCCTGCGTCACTGATACAGACTTCACCCTCCCTGATCCGGCGGAACAATTCCCTGTTCGCACGAGAAAATTCCCTGCTCCACCTTTTAGGGAATTTGCAACATTAACCCCCTGTAAAACATTCAGTTCTGACAGGTGAAATTACTGAACTCAGTCCCGTTTTGCGAAATTTCCCTGTAAACTTCCGGGTATCAGGGAAATCCCGCCCAAAGCGATCCCACCAAAATGCGGCACTGAGACTGGGGCCTGAATCGTGATCCGAGTGTACGATCTGCTCCGTCTCTGATTGAAAGTGCATGCGTCAACTCGCGGGAATTGCGGCACAATTCCGGGTCAAAAAACACAACTGAAGTGAGACAGGTATGAGTGGCGGGGAGACAGGGATTCGAACCAGTCTCAGCTAGGCCAGTATAGCTGTCCTTCATTCGTCACAAAGACCCCGCCACTCGGCGAGAGCGGCGGTGAGTATCAGCTTGAAGCTGTTTCGGCTGGCAAGCGCTCTTTCTCGTTGAAGTGGTTGTAGACAGAGGAGTTGACGGCGGCGAGCTTCTGCAAACTTCGCATCCGCCTGAAACGTTGCATGGCGCGTTCGCGTCGTCGGAAAGGCAGGTGCGAATTCTCGACGCAGTTGTTGAGCCACCTGCCCGTTTTCTGTTTTTTGTCAGCACCAAGCTCTCTGAAAGCGGTTCTGTATGAGGCGAAGCGATCTGTGACAACGTTTTCCGCTTTACCGTGTCGCTTCATCAATGTCTTGAGGAATTTCAGCGCTGCAGCTTTGTTTCGGCGTTTGGTGACAACGGCTCCCAGCACCTTGCTCTCATGATCTGCGGCCCGCCAGAGGTAATGCTTCTTGCCATTAACCTTCACAAAACCTCATCCACATGCCACTTCCATTTCGAGAATGCGCGCAGTTGTTGCACCCGCTTTCTTCGGATCTCAGAGGCAAACATCGGGCCAAACCTGTTCCACCAATAGTGGACAGTTTCGTGGCTCACGTCGATGCCTCGTTCGTGCAGCAGATTTTCAACATACCGAAGCGAGAGCGGGAAACGGATGTTCAGCATCACAGTCAAGCGGATGATCTCAGAACTAGTTTTGAAGTACTTGAAGGATGCAGGTCCGGTCATGGGCAAAAGCTACGCAACCACCCCGCCCCGCTCAAGCAAAGTTCTTCTGACAAGACCTAAAAAAGGGTTGCAATCATGCCTACCTATTGATAGGTAGACATCATGAATCTCAAACCCCGACGGAGGTACTCAGATGAAGATATATGATGTCGAAGGGTTCCCGAACCCTGCCCGTGTTCGTATTGCGCTGGCTGAAAAAGGCGCGTCAGACAAAGTTGAATTCATCCCTGTGGATGTGATGGGCGGCGAACATCGTACGCCTGAGTTCAAAGCCAAAAACCCCGATGCCGCGGTGCCTTGTTTGGAACTGGAAGATGGATCGCACATCGCTCAATGCAACGCGATCACTGAATATATCGACGCAACCTTCGATGGCCCATCATTGACCGGCGTGACTGCGCAAGAGCGCGCCCGAATCTCGATGATGAACCTGCGCGCGGAAAACGGTCTGTTGAATGCGGTCGGCACCTACTTCCACCATGCCACACCTGGCCTCGGCCCGGACCTGGAAACCTATCAATGCGCCGAATGGGGCAACAAACAGAAAGAGGTTGCCGGAAACACCATGGCCTATCTGGATGCGGTATTGGCCGAAAACGAATACTTGGCTGGAGACACATTCTCGGTGGCTGATATCACCGCCTTTGCAGGATTGGCGTTCGCCGATTTTGCCAAAGTTGAAATTCCTGAAACCCTGACCAACCTGCAAGCTTGGCGTGCTAAGATGGCGGCCCGTCCATCTATCGCCGGCTAAGCGAGAACTGCCATTTAAGTTGAAAGGACCCCTCCCATGGAACTCAACTCGGACTTCTCTTCGCGTGTCGTTGTTCACTCTGATCAGCTTGAGTGGCAGGCCTCGCCCATGAAGGGTGTGGACCGGCGCATGCTGGACCGAATTGGTGGCGAAGTCGCCCGCGCCACCACCATTGTGCGCTATGCACCAGGCAGCAAGTTTTCGGCCCACACCCATACAGGCGGTGAAGAGTTCATCGTTCTGGACGGCGTCTTTCAGGATGAGCATGGCGATTTCCCGGAAGGCACCTATGTGCGCAATCCCCCAACGACCGAGCACACGCCCGGCTCAGAACCCGGCTGCACGATCTTCGTCAAACTCTGGCAATTCGACATGGATGATCGCAATCAGTTCCGCAAAACCATGGCCGACGAACTGGCCGCACCCGTGAACGGGGTCGCCACTGCGACGCTGCACAAGGATGACCGCGAGGTTGTCACTTACAGCCATGTTGATGCAGGCACCGAGATTACTTCGAATGCGCCGGGTGGTATCGAGCTGTTAATGATTGGCGGATCGCTGACCTCAGGCGGTGACGTGCTGAAAAAGAACGACTGGCTACGCCTGCCTGAGGGTGAAGCGCTGTCGGCTATGGCTGGCCCAGACGGGGCGAAGGTCTGGATGAAGACTGGCCACCTGCCCTTTGCACAGCCACCGGTGGTTTAATTCATGAGTAGCAAGAAACCTCTGGCGATTGTCGCCGGTGCGGGGGCTGGCCTTGGCCAGTCCCTTCTCGCGCGGTTTCAGGCAGGTGGCATGACGGCCATTGGTCTTGGACGGACGCAGCCGCAGGAAACGATCGCGCCGTTTCATCAGGTCGATCTGTCCGATCCGAGTGCGGTTGCGCCAGTGATTTCTGAATTGATCGCTACGCATGGCCCGCCGAAGTTCGTGGTACACAATACGGCTGAGCTGGTGATCGCGCCATTCCCCGAAACCGCATTGGAAGACTATCAGAGAACGTGGACATCAATGGTGCAATCTTTGGTCCTGCTGGGGCAATGTGTTCTGCAACCGATGGTGCGCGGCGGTGGTGGCGCGCTGATCGTTTCGGGGGCCACAGCGTCGCTGCGCGGCGGCCCACGGTTTTCCGCTTTTGCGTCGGCTAAGTTCGCCCTGCGCGGGCTGACACAATCGCTGGCACGTGAATATCAACCGGCTGGCGTACATATCTCGCACGTCGTTTTGGACGGGATCATCGATACACCCCGCTCGCGGGATTTGCACTCGCTGGATCCGTCGAAGATGATGAAACCGGACGAGATTGCCGAGGCCTACTGGCAGTTAGCCCATCAACCGCAATCCACCTGGACCCATGAGCTGGACCTGCGCCCGGCATCTGAGGGGTTCTGAGCGATGCAGACGCAAACTCTGATCATTGGCGCAGGCCTTTCTGGCCTCTGCCTTGCGCGACAGCTACAGGCACGAAACCATGACTACCTGCTGGTCGAAGCGCGGGGTCGTCCGGGCGGACGTATCTTGACGGAAAGGCTGGAGGGTGGGTACTTCGACATGGGTCCCGCCTGGTTCTGGCCCGGGCAGCCGCGTATTGCAGCGTTAATAAAGCGGCTCGGACTGGAGTGGTTCGAGCAATATTCAACAGGCGCTCTCAGCTTTGAAAACGAGATCGGCCAGGTCGAGCGCGATCGCGGGTTTGCCTCGATGCAAGGATCTTATCGCTTGAAAGGTGGTCTGGGCGCCCTCACTGATGCGCTTGCCGCTGAGATACCGTCGAAGCGGCTCATCTTATCCGCGCCAATCGTCGGGTTAGAGAAGTCTGCGTCTGGGATCACCACGACCGCTCAAACTGGGCAAGTCATCCATGCTCAGGAAGTCGTACTGGCCCTCCCTCCTCGCGTGGCGAGCAAGATCGCGTTCTCACCTGCTTTACCAGATGAAGCTTTAGCGGCAATGACCGGGATCGCGACTTGGATGGCCGGACAGGCCAAAGCCATCGCTGTCTATGATACCCCGTTCTGGCGCACGGTCGGGCTGTCCGGTGACGCGATGAGCCGCAGGGGGCCGATGGTGGAAATACACGACGCCTCCCCTGCCGAGGGCGGACCTTACGCGTTGTTCGGCTTTATCGGCTTACCCCCGCGCACCCGCAGCAACGAAGAACGGCTGCGGCAGTTGCTCAAAGAGCAACTGTCCAGGCTGTTCGGCGCCGCAGCTGCGGAGCCAAAGACACTCTATGTTAAAGACTGGGCCTTTGACCCGTTCACCTCTATCGAAGCGGATCAACAGCCGTTATACGCTCATCCGCAATACGGGCTGCCCCATGCGATGACCCGTCTGTGGGATGGCCGACTAATCTTTGGCGGGACCGAAGTTGCACCACAGTTCGGGGGCTATATCGAAGGCGCCCTGGAGTCTGCGGAAAACGCGCTGGCCCTGATCATGACGGAAAAGGTTTGAGCACGTATGACGAGTGATACCAAGACTGCCCTTTTGGATGTTGCCGAACACGCTGCGCGCGCGAGGGGGTTTGACGGGTTCAGCTATGCCGATCTGGCAGAGGCGGTGGGTATTCGCAAGGCGTCAATCCACTATCATTTCCCGACCAAAGCAGCGCTGTCGGCGGCACTCATGGGTCGCTATCATGAGACCCTGCAAGCAGAGTGCAACCGCATCCGGTTAGAACACAAAACCGGGGCCGAGCAATTGCTGGCCCTGATCGACCTCTACCGGCATGCACTCAATGACGGGAAAACCTTGTGTCTCTGCGTGTCGCTCATCAGCAGCCGTGAAAGCCTTTCGGATGACGTGATCCAAAAGATCAGAAAATTCCGCGCCATGATGGTTACCCAAATCGAAGAGATCCTGAAGCTTGGCCAAGAAGACAAATCAATCACCGGCATCACCGATCCTACCTCGGAGTCCCGCGCGGTACTGGCCCTTTTGGAAGGCGCGCATCTGACCGCGCGCGCAGAAGAGAATGTGAATACCTTCGATGAGGCTTTGGGCGTTTTAAAGTCCCGCTGTTGACCTTCGCCCCGACACATCGGATCGTTGCCGCAAGCAATTCATTTGATATTCGGAGCTTCCATTATGCCCAAAGTCATTCTGATCACCGGCACGTCATCCGGCCTTGGTGTTCAAATCGCCGTACAAGCAGCCCAAGCGGGCCATACTGTCTACGCTACTATGCGAAACCTCGCCAAGCGTGGCATCTTGGATGCGGCCGCCTCTGACGCTGGCGTCAATTTCAACGTGCTTGAGCTGGACGTGCAGAACAGCGCC
Source organism: Ruegeria sp. SCSIO 43209 (assembly GCF_019904295.1). Taxonomy (NCBI): domain Bacteria; kingdom Pseudomonadati; phylum Pseudomonadota; class Alphaproteobacteria; order Rhodobacterales; family Roseobacteraceae; genus Ruegeria; species Ruegeria sp. SCSIO 43209. Next base: position 754,895 of record NZ_CP065359.1, on the reverse strand, counting down.
AGCGTAAACGCCGCAGTCGATCAGATCATCGCGAACGAGGGGCGGATCGATAAGCTGATCAACAATGCGGGTGCTGGATTTGTTCGCACAACCGAACAAGCCAGCGAAGAAGACGTCGCCTGGGTCATGGACGTGAATTTCATGGGTGTCGTGCGCTGCACAAAAGCGGTGATGCCACACATGCGCGCAGCGCGCTCGGGCCATGTCATCACAATCTCATCCGTAGGCGGCCTTGTGGGTCAGCCGTTCAACGAGATCTACTGCGCCGCAAAGTTCGCCGTTGAGGGATACACTGAGGCTCTGGCCAGCTATGTCACGCCCAATTTCGGTATCCATTTCTCGACAGTTGAACCGGGCGGTATTCAATCCGAGTTTGCGACCAATGTGCTTAAACATGTCGAGGCCACGGGCGGGATGCTTGAGGATGAGTATCTACCTATTCTCCAGAAGTATATCGGCGGCGCTCAGGCGCGAATGGATGGCAGCGATATCTATCAAACTTCGGAACAAGTGGCATCAGTTGTCATGGGCGTGGTTGAAGCCTCTGACCCGCCGATCCGCGTTCGCACTTCAAACTGGGGTGAGGCGTTTACTCGCCTGAAAACCGAAGCAGACCCGGATGGAAAAAAGCAACAAGCAGCCGTGATTGAGCAGTTCCTAAGCTAAAACCTTACTGGTGTAAGTCTGCTAGGAATGCGGCAGCCTTGCTGCAATTGCCACAGGTTTCCATGCTGCATCAACGGCGACGTCCGCTTTTTGCGATGTCGAGGAACACCAGCACGCGTCGATCATGCGTACAATCCCTGATCCTTTTCGGATCGGTTTCTGTCGGCAATGTCGTAAAGCTTTTCGCGACCAGCGCCATGAAAACCATTGTACGCGTAACGTCATTTCACTCTGTGATAGACCATTCAGCATCATCCAAATGTCGCCGTTTCTCGAATTGGTCTGGGGTATAAGCCAGACCGCTTAGAGAAAAGGTGCCTGCAGGCAATCGCGGCGTCCGACAATCCAATGATAACACCCCGCGGTGGGAGCTTTGCCTGATCCAACGCAGGGCCTTCGATCCGGTCGCCCGACAGACTCACCGTCGAACCCAACAATTTCGCACAGAATCATGAAAAAGCACTCACTCGTTTAGCTTTGCTGGGCGACACAATGAACACCGTCGCCCGGATAGAAAGTGCTGCCAGAGACTTCGGAGTAGAAGTGGTGATCTCGGATGCTGTCAGGGAACAACTGTCCGATGAAGTTAACAAAATGCTATCCCAACTTCCCGCCTACAATGCCCGCGGAAAAACCGATCAAATGGCGCTTTGGACCATCACTAAGTGATTTGCCATTGCAGAAGCTATCGAAATCTAAACACTTGGGCCGTTCGTGTGGACGGCTCAGACCTTCTATTGGCAAACAGTTCTCAACGCTGAATTGCGGCCCGACAGACCTTACTTTCGCCGCGGCCGCAACATCTGGTTCTTATAAACTCATGGTTTTCGGGCAACGCCGCCAATCGCAATAGCTTTCTAAAGGTGGAAACAAACCTGAATGCAGTCTATTCATTCACGAATGTACTGTTACTGGTGATGTGACACAGATAGCGTTTCCACTTGCAAAGCTGAATGAACTAGAGCTTCAAGGTTTTTGCGCGACAACATAACGACTCTGGAGCATCGAGGCTTGATCGGAAGTATACAGGATTTCAAAGCCTGCACGCTCAATTTTCCTATCAAGCATCGACATAGAAACGAAATTCACAAACGGGGCTTTCCCAAAAAACTGCATGATAGGAATCGCGAGACGACTGATCATCGCATACTTGAACCCACCATTCTCAGGCGCACACACCGTTTTGGATATGAAAACCCCACCGGATTTTGTCAATTTGGCAATATGCTCTAGCGCTTGATCCAAATCAGGCAGGAGATGAAGCAGGTTATGCGCCAGAACCGCATCGTAACCACCTTCAACAGGATCGTGCTCGAGAACTTCGGCCACCTTGAAAGTGACATTCTCCAATCCTTCTTTAGCACGCTTCTCGTTGGCAATCTCGATCATGCCCGGAGCGAGATCCGAGGCGGTGATATGGTTGACATGCGGTGCAAGCAACAGCGCGGTTGAACCCGTCCCGCAACCGATTTCCAGTACACTGTCTTCTGCTTTTAGGTGCGACTTCGTACGTTCGAGTGTGTTCAGATACCCTTCCATGTTCCGGATTGGGTCCGCCGCATACTTTCGCGAGATTCTGCTCCAGAACGCGGCATCTTTGGACAAAGCAGCCATTTTATTACTCTCTTTCAAGTTTGTTGTCGCATCCCATACATCCATACACACATTTACTAAATTGCCATAATTCGCAGAAGTGTTATGCATAAATGCATGAACTGGAATGCCATCAATTTCGACTGGAATCAGGTACGGACCTTTCTTGCGACGGCTGAAGAAGGCTCGTTTTCCGCAGCGGCGCGCGTTCTCGAGCAAACTCAACCTACTGTCGGTCGTCAGGTTGCGGCGCTGGAATTGGCGCTTGGGATCACCCTGTTTGAAAGAGTTGGTAAATCGCTTAGTCTAACGACCGCTGGCGCCGAGCTTTTGTTGCATGTCAGAGAAATGGCGGATGTCGCGCACAGGATCTCCCTTACTGCTACAAGCCAGTCGCAAACTGTCGAAGGGCAAGTCAGGATCACCGCGTCAGATGTGATGTCTGCCTATCAGCTGCCGCCTATACTGAAAAAGATCCGACTTGCAGCACCGCGTCTTGAGATCGACGTCGTTGCTGCCAATGACTTACGAGACATACAGAGACGTGAGGCTGATATCGCCATCCGACATGTACGCCCGACGCAACCAGATCTGACCGCAAAGCTTGTCGCCGAGGCGACGGCACATTTTTACGCAGCACCTGCGTACCTTGATCAGTTGGGAAGGCCGAAAAATGAAAACGAGCTCGCGAAGTTGGATTTCGTGGGGTTTGGCGACATTGACACGATGATCGGCTTTCTAGATCCGGCGGGCATTAAGGTCACTCGAAAGAGTTTCCGGATTGGCTCGCAAAGCGGAATTGTATCCTGGGAGCTGGTGCGCCAAGGGTTTGGCATCAGTGTAATGTCGGATGACGTGGCTGCCTTGACACCGGGTGTGGAGCGCGTGCTACCCGACCGAGAGCCGTTTAAGTTCCCGATTTGGCTGGCGACGCACTCGGAATTACATACTGCGCGAAGGATCAGGTTGGTGTTTGATCAACTTGCAGATCAACTGAGCACAGGGGCCATTAGGTAGTCCGGGAGTTCACCCTATGTCACAGGTCCAACCAACGCTTCACTTGCTTTGTGGTAAAGTCGCCTCAGGAAAATCAAGTCTGGCGGCGAAACTTGCGAATAGCGGCGGGGCGGTGCTCATTTCAGAAGATGAATGGCTTAGCGTCCTATTCGGCGACCAGATGAACTCCCTGCAGGATTATGTAAATTGCGCTTTGAAATTGCGGCCGGTCATGGGGCGGCACATCGCATCGTTGCTGAAGGCCGGGGTTTCTGTCATTCTCGACTTTCCGGCGAACACAATTGAAAACAGAGCCTGGATGCGCAAGCTGCTGGAAGAAACTGCTGCGACGCACCAGCTTCACTTTTTGGACTTGCCGGATGAGGTTTGTCTGCGCCGGCTGCACAAGCGCAACAGTGAAGGTGCGCATGCCTTTGCAGCAACGGAAGATCAATATTGGCGTTTGGCGAGGTATTTCGAGGCACCATCACCCGAAGAAGGTTTTAATGTCATAACTCACAATCGGTAGCGCCAGCCAATCAGTATTTCGCGGAGTCACTCAGATATTTTGGCCACCCACTCTGTATCGGTGAATGGCCAAATGCACACAGGCAGCTTTCACTGAGTCTCAAGTCCGGAGTTTGCGCGACTCATGAGGTGCATGCCAACTTTCGTTAGCCGCCCTTTGCTCGCGGCCCACAAACACATCAGTCCAAGTACCATCTCTATCCCAAGAGCAGAAAGGATGCTGTCCGATGGTCGTCCATCAAGCATAATGCTGACCACGCGCCCCGCGGCAAAGGCGAAGAACACAGTGGCTCCAAGCCAAGCTGATGTCTGGGCCATCTTTTGGTGTAGCGCTCCCGACAGGATGATCAGGCCAAGTGCAGCCAGATTGGCAGCAGGTGCGCGCAATTCGCTCATCAAGTTCGGCTGCGGCGAAATATCAATGCCGTAGCTGGAATAAAAGGCCAGTGGGGCCAGCGTGATGATCAGCCCCAGGGTGGCTGCAACAAGACCCGCCAACCCCAGGACAAGCCTGCGTTTTACGTCAAACGTCATGATTGTGTTCCTTTGTCGTCAGACCGACTCATGCAGCTTGTGTCCAAGCGCCAGACTTTGCGGCTTCATCAGCAAAATCAGAGAAATCGCGCGGAGCTCTCCCCAAGGCACGTTGAACACCGTCCGCAGTGTTCGCATTGCGACCATCAAGCGTTTCCCTCGCTATGTCAGTAATCACGTCAGCAATCATCTCTCCGCTCGCGTTGATGATTTCCGCATGGAAGTCTTCAAACGAAATCGGCACATATTGCACGGTTCTACCCATTGCGCGCGAAAGCTCGGCAGCCATTTCGGCAAATGTCATGAGACGCGGCCCTGTAACTTCATAAAGCTCGCCAGTGTGTCCTTCCTCGGTCAAGGCGGCGACGGCAACGTCGGCAATGTCGTCCACGTCGATAATCGGTTCACGCACGTCACCTGCGGGCATGGGCAACACACCGGCCATTACCGGCTCCAGCAATGCACCTTCAGAGTAGTTTTGCGCAAACCACGCCGCACGGACGATCGTAAAGGGCACGCCGGAGTTCCGAACAACCCATTCGGCACGTTCGGCATGAAATTCTCCGCGACCTGTTAACAGCACAAGTCGCTGCAGTCCTTTTTCTCGAGCCAATGCCGAAAAGGCCGCAACTTGCTCGACCGCGCCCGGAAAGGCGATGTCAGGAAAATAGGAAATATAGGCGGCAGAAACACCGTCCAGGATTGCAGGCCATGTCTGCGGTTTTTCCCAATCAAATGGGGTTTTGCTATTCCGCGATCCACGCCGAACTGCATGGCCCCTGTCTTCAAGGCGCGTCACGATACGTGATCCGGTTTTACCTGTTGCGCCAAGTACGAGAATGGTTTGCTGTGTCATCGGTCATCTCCGTAAAATCAGTCAATGACCCCAAAATAGGTAAGCACGAAGGATGAAGAAGTCTGCATTGTCCTGACTTTTTATCCATTCATCCAAATACTGTGGACAATTGGGGAGATATCGAACAGTCTGGTGCAGTGAGCCAGATCAACCCCCATATTCCCGACCCCCATGCAATGGCGCAGCCAATCGGTGATCCGCTCGGGGAAATTCTTCATCTTCTGAAACTGACGGGTACATTCTATTGCCAGTCGCGCATGTCTGCGCCTTGGGGCGTTTCTATACCGGGTTTCCCCGAAATACTGAGCTTTGCGGTCATTACGCACGGGCGTTGCTTTATGAGGGTCGGAGAAGATGTGCCGTTTGAAGTCGAGAAAGGCGACTTGGTTCTGATGACAAATGGCGCGCCAGTTGGGTTCTCCAGCTCAAAAGACACCCCACTTTTGAAACTGGAAGAACTGCCCATACGCAAGGTGACCGAGCTCTACGAAACGCTAGAGCACGGCGGCGGTGGAGCCGAGACCGGAATCATGTACGGGCTCGTCAGGATAGATCACGCGGCCAGCGGCATGTTGATGGCCTTGCTTCCCGACGTGCTCAAAATCGATCCGTGGGAAGAGGATGCAGGGAGCTGGCTACAAGCAACTTTGCAATTCATTGCAAGAGAGGCGCGTGAATTACGACCGGGCGGTGAAACAGTGATTACACGCTTGGCCGATGTGGTTGTCATCGAGGCTATTCGCCGATGGTTGAACAGTGCGCCCGACGCCAATCGAGGTTGGCTGAAAGCCGCCAGAGACCAACAGATTGGCCGCACCATTGTTTCCATTCATCGCGCACCTGCAGCAAACTGGACAGTCGAGTCTCTTGCACAGGTTGCAGGTATGTCCAGATCGGCATTTTCCGCACGGTTTACCGAACTCGTCGGCGTGCCGGCAATACAATACCTCGCAACTTGGCGAATGCATCTGGCGCGGGAACGATTAATTGCTACCGATCAACCAATCTCGCAAATCGTGGCTGAGATCGGGTACCTATCTGAACCTTCTTTTAACAAAGCATTCAAACGGGTTTTTAACATGCCTCCAGGGAAAGTCCGCAAGCTGCAACATCAGTCACAAGGCGCTGTTTAGTCGAAAATAGACACGTCTTGCGAAAAGCGTATTTGCTTTGAGTCTAAACAGGTCGGCTTCAGGCTCGTTGCAGACTTCGGTGCAGACGCAGCGCAAGCGCCTTCCCCGTTCTCCACGATACATCCAACGGCCTAAACCGGGCCTTGCGCGGAGCGATCAGTTTCCGCGAGTGCAGCCCACATAGCGGTCATCGATCCGGGATAGCACTGAGGAAACCGGTATCGTTTCGACTTGGTGAAAACCTTTCCAACACCCAATCATAGAGTTGATTATGCTGCCCGGAGACGTCATGGGCAGGCTTTTTGTCTCCCTATCAAAACACAAATGTCTCGCGGTGGCGTCTTGCTTCCTCAACGCCCAGCCCGTTGAGCGCCGCCTCCGTACTGGTCATCATAGCTTCAGGACCGCACATGTACACATCTCGCATTCCGAGATGCGCGACCGATTGAACGTCTTCGCTTTGCATGCGTCGCTCCTCAATCTTCAGCAGCTGGTCGGTGAAAGTCGCGTTCAGATCATCGCGTGCGGATTTCGCAGCCAATGCGTTTTCGCCTGCGCTTTGAAACGCGACAATACGTAGTGTCACCTGGTCCGAAACAGAGCTGTTTTTTTTCGCAAAGTGCTGCAGAACTGCAATGTCATCGTCCCGACCGGAAAACAGAAACACGATATCGATGGGCTGGTCCTGCGGGTAAGTCTCTACCACTTGTTTGACTCCGTCCCACATCACCATGAACGGGGTGATGCCAACGCCACCCGCGATCCAAAGCATCTTTGCTGGGAACTTTGGGGGGCTGCCCTCAGCCACTTCGGAAAAACAGGAAAAGCCCGCTCCGGTGCCTTTGAATTTAACTGGAAGATTGTACGTGATCAGCTTCTCCGCGTTGTTGTGCAAGAGGTTGGACATCAGACCGCCTGGTTTGCGTTTGACCGTAACACTGATCCGATTGGTCGTGCGAAACGCGTTGTTCTCTTCGTCAAACTTTGGCGCTCCGGAAAGCGTCCATGTGCGGACGTAGTCCTCGTTCACAAGCTGAGGGTTTGTCTCGTTCATGTGGCTGTATCCGGCGTCCACCAGGTCGGAGAAGTCAAAGACGCCAAAGCCACCGGGCAATGGGGCATTGATTGCCTCAGACAACTCGAATTCGAAGGTACTGATTGTGCTGGACAGGGGTTTTGTAGCGATAAGCTTGGCGGTCAACGGGATAGCGGCGTCGTGCGCCTTGATTGCATGCCCCATCTTCTCCAACTCTGCGCGCAAATATTTGACCGGCGGATTGTAGGGGGAGAGTTGCTCTTTTGATGCCTGCTTGAGGTTTAGGCCTCCACGCACAAAAACCGCGCCCGTTACCTTGATACGTGTCAGCAGGCTCACGCGCGGCATCAGCGCATCTGCGTCATCCCCAAGCAGATTTTCAGCATCCCCCGTAATGTAGAGGATCTCACCGGTTTCAAAGTCTGGAAAGACCAGCCCAACCTTCGGGTCCGTTTCGATATTGCCCAGCGACTGGTAGAAGCGATTGCCAGAATGATCGGGCAGAACCAAATAGGTCGTAACCCGCGCCCCGTCGTTCTCCTCGTAGAGCCGGGTAAAGCCGGGCGCGCCGCCGCGATGATTGACGCCCATATCGGTCTGAGCGCCTGCAGTGGTGGCATCGCTTGTATGTTTTGTCGCCAAGAACAAGGTGCTGGCGCGCGCCACGACGGATTTGGCCTCATTCGACAGCACAGATGAGTGCACATCGAAGCCGTCATGGATAATTTCAGGGTTGCGTCGCGTGTGCCCTAAGGAACGGACTGTAATGTACTTTGGGCAGTTCCCCAAGTGCTGATCGGACAACAGTTGTAACCTGATCTTCTCCTCGCCCTCGACATCTGAGGTACGTATGGAGCCCGCAATTTTGTTTCGTCGGCGGTTACCGAAATCGATCCCAACCCCGGCAAAGAGCCGAGCTTCGAGGCCCGATGCGGGATCCTGGCTCACAGCACGCACAAAGGGATCATGCGGATTGGTTTCCGCGACCACATGCGTGGTGTTCTGGCCCGCAACCTGAATGCCAACAGAAGGGTCGCTGTCTGATTGTGTAACCAGAAGGCTGACCCACGGACGCCCATTACGATCAAGCGTTGCGAGAGGCAAATAGGACAGACCCGCAAAGAAATCCGCATGCTGTTTCGGCATGTCGCTTTCGATGTAGTGCGGAATCGCATCGCTCACCTCTTTGGGAGTGTGACGCCGCTCTTGCAGCATCAACTCACCTCTGTGCGATTTATGTATCTGTGCCATCGCTTGATCCTTTCACCAGAGCCACGCTAGAGCCCGAGATCGCTCAGACCGGGGTGGTCATCCGGACGGCGCCCCGGCGGCCAGCGGAACTTTCTGTCCGCCTCTTGGATGGGGTGTTCATTGATGCTGGCAAACCGGCGTTCCATGTAGCCATCCTTGTCGAACTCCCAATTTTCATTGCCATAGGCCCGGAACCAGTTTCCGCCGTCATCGTGGTACTCATAGGCGTAGCGGACCGCGATGCGATTGCCGTCATGTGCCCAAAGCTCTTTGATCAGACGGTAGTCCAGTTCTTTGGCCCATTTCCGGGTCAAGAACTCCTCAATCTGATCGCGCCCTTGGGGAAACTCGATCCGGTTGCGCCACTTGCTGTCCGGCGTGTAGGCCAGCGCGACCTTGGCCGGATCCCGGCCGTTCCAGCCGTCCTCAGCCAGGCGCACCTTTTGAATGGCGGTTTCTTTTGAGAACGGTGGCAAAGGATGCCGTTGGGCTTCGGTCGTCATGGGTTTGCCCTTTCACTCTGCAACAAGACCAACAGCCGTCGCCGGCATCGCTTCAAAACCGGGCAAGGCCTCAAACCGAGCGAGCCAGGCGCGGACATTCGGGTATGGCTCGAGAGAGACATTCCCCTCCGGCGCGTGTGCCGTATAGGAGTAGTTAGCCACATCAGCGATCGTGGGTTGCTCGCCGACGAGCCAGTCGCGGCCCGTGAGCCCATGCTCCAGTTTCTGCATCGCTTTTTCGGCAGTCGCGGCTGCAAAGTCCGGGTCCAGCGGCGCGCTAAAGACGGTGATCAACCGCGCAGCGCAAGAACCAAACGCAATCTCTCCAGCCGCTAAAGTGAGCCAACGCTGCACGTTTGCTTCTCCGACCGCATCACTTGGTATCCAATCAGGCGCATATATCCGCGCAAGATAGACAAGAATCGCGTTCGAGTCGGACATAACAACCTCGCCATCCTCAAGGACGGGCACTTGCCCATTTGGGTTCATCGCAAGAAATTCAGGCGACTTATGCGCGCCAGCTGCCAGATCGACAGGAACAACCTCATGTGCAATCCCGGCAAGTTTCGCAAAGACCAAAGCGCGGTGTGCATGGCCAGATTTGGCGAAATGGTGAATACGAACAGCGTTGGACATGGGTTTCTCCGGTTGGTTGCGGGTGTTGAACAAGCAATACATATTGCGCTTCTTGATGATAATCCCCTATATTTGACGAACTTTAAGCCCTCAGAAGGCGCAATGGGATGGACAAGATAGACCGCATGCGGGCCTTTGCGCTGGTTGCAAAGAACATGTCGTTCACCGTCGCTGCGCAGCGCATGGGGCGGTCTGCGCGTTTGGTCAGTAAGTACGTCGCTGATCTGGAAAACGCGCTTGGTGTACAGCTGCTCAATCGCACGACCCGCAGCGTGTCGTTGACAGATGCGGGTGCAACATACCTGATGTTGTGCGAGCCGCTTCTCGACGGATTCGACGAACTCGAAGACAGGGTCAGAAATGAGCAGGCGTCCCTTCGCGGTGTGATCCATATCTCGGCGCCAACGGGGTTTGGCGCATTGCGGTTGGTACCTTCGCTCGCCAAATTCGCTGAGAAACACCCCCATGTAGAGCTCGATCTGAAGTTTTCTGATCGCAGAGCGTCGATTGTTGAAGAAGGCCTCGACCTTGCTGTCAGGATTGGCCCAATGCGGGACAGCTCGCTCAAGGTTCGGCAATTGGGCCGCATGCCCTTGGTTGTCTGTGCCTCACCCACCTATTTGGAACGCGCAGGGCGCCCGGACCATCCCCGGGCACTGGCCAAACATGAGTGTATCCTCGATGGCAATATGACAGAGCCTACAGTGTGGAGGTTCGACTTCGGCGGCCAAGAAGAGGCTATCCAAGTGACCGGACGCTTCCGAATGAATGCTCCCGCTGCGTCAGCTCGCCTTGCTGAACAAGGCGCCGCCATCGCACGGTGCCCGGCATATACAGTCGCAGATGCCTTACGGTCCGGCGATCTGGTCGAGCTGTTTCCGGAGAACCGGGTGTCGCCATATGTCGTCGCTGCATTATTTCCACAGAACAGGCGCATTACAACTCGGGTGCGCGCGCTTCTGGATCACCTAGCAGGCGACACGACTTTATGTCCTGATGGAAAGCGCTGACGGCCCGTTGCAGACATTCGACGTGTATCCGAAGTTCTGCGCTAAGAGCGCTCAGCAGAAATTTGAGTGGGCACGAGTTCTAAACCCGTTTGGCATTCATGCAGACAGTTGGAGGTTATTTGAATAATTCTATCATTCCACCGGATCCAAGTAGGGAGCTGCCGCTGGCCGGTTTTTTCAGAGCATGCATGTGATCAAATTGCATCATACAAAAGACCAGTCAGAAATTCGTTAATATATCGTTAATCGGAACATCAAAAAGCCATCTTTTTTTTGCTGCTAACAAATACGCGGAGGTTTTCGCGCAAAAAAGTTGCGGTGGTTTCCAGACCACTCTTAAGGGGTGAACAAGATGTTACGAGTAAGCGGTTTGAACCGCAAAGCGCGCCGTCGTACAGCGGCACTTTCCAAAGCGCAGACGAGCAAATACCATCAAGGAAAATCCGCTGCATATCGCGCTTTCGCTGCTCCAGTTGCTGCCGGTGCGATAGGTTTGGGTGCATCGATTGGAGTGGCAACTCCTTCGATCGCGCAAACGGTTGTTCCCCCATCAAACGGTCCGTGCAGTGTTGCGGGTGACCTCGCCACCTGTACGGGAGATGTTTCAACGGGTGTTCAGGCAAACGGGCCAGCAATCGAAACGCTCAATATCAATAACGTGACTGCTCCGGGAATTGCACCGGGCGGTGGAACAGACGGAGTGGCTTTCAGCACACCAACAGGTAACGTAACCCTTAACATCCAGACGAATGGAACTGACGGCATTGTCACGACGGGGAACGGCGCGGATGGGATTGTTGTGGATGCGGACGGCGACGGGGATGTTTCGATCACATCGACGGGAGAAATTGCAACCGACGGACGTCGATCCTTTGGCATTCGATCCGATCTTGAGGGTGACGGTGCCATTTCGGTTAACTCGACCGGCAATATCACGACATCTGGACGCAGCAGAAGCGCCGGTATCGGCGCTACGCAACAAGGTGGTGATGGCGATGTGTCAGTGGTTTCAGCGGGTCGTATAAGCACATCGGGCAGCCGTTCAGACGGAATCTACGCCAATCAGGACGGTGGAGACGGCACGGTATCGGTCAACTCAGCGGGCGATATCAGCACAATTCGAAATCGATCAACAGGCATCACCGCTCTTCAGAGTGGCGGCGAAGGGGATGTCTCGGTGGTGTCGAATGGCAATATCTCAACGGCTGGAAACAACTCTGGCGGTATACTTGGACAGCAAAGCGATGACGATGGCGATGTCGCGATCCTATCAACCGGAAACATCACAACAGAAGGAAACAACGCGAACGCCGTCTTGGCGCGTCAAAATGGCGGCGATGGGGATATCTCCATTGAATCCGAGGGCAACCTCTCGACTTCTGGAAATAACGCCCGCGGGATCTTTGCACGGCAAGACGACGGTGACGGCGATATCACGATCCGCTCGACCGGAAATATCACGACAGAAGGAAACAACGCTGACGGCATCTTTGCCCGCCAAAGGGGCGGAGACGGAGATATCAGCGTCACTTCGTCGGGCAATATTTCGTCCGCAAGGGACGGCATCCGCGCGCTTCTGACCAATGATGGCGACATTACAATTTCGAACCGGGGCGATGTCAGCGGCGCAGCAGCGGGCGACGGTATCAACGCCACGGTGAATGGCGCTGGTGATGTTGTCGTCGACAGCATCGGGGATATTACTGGCAGAGAATACGGGATTTACGGCGTAGCAAATGGAACAGGCAACGTAACGGTCAATTCTAACGGCAACATTTCTGCTGAAGAAGAACATGCGATCTTTGCTGACGCGGAGGACGGGAATGTGACCGTCAATGTGACGGGCGACGTCCAATCCCTCGATAGCGATGCAATTGATGTGGAAACCGGCAGCCCCGGAGGTGTGATTGACGTCACTGTGGTGGGCAATATCACTGGCGATGCGATCGGCATTGACGCTGATGCCGAGGACTCCGGTGATATCAACATTCAGGTCACAGGTGATATCCGCGCCGGTTCGGATGACGGCATCGAAGCCGAAGTTGATGGTGACGGCGACATCTCGATCACGATGAACGGAGATATCGAAGCAAGCGAACACGGGATCCGCAGCTTTGTTGCTGGCGACGGAAACATCTCGGTTGAAGCGTCGGGTGAAATTGCGGCGGAAAATATTGATGGCATTAACGCTGAAATAGACGGAAACGGCGATGTTACTATTTCGGCATCCGGTACCATCGATGCCGAAGTTGACGGAATCTTCGCCCATGTGACCGAGAACGGCAACATAAGCATTACAAACGCTGCATCCATAACCGCCAGAAACGACGAGGGAATTGACGCCGAAATCTTCGGAGATGGCGATGTCTTCATTAGAAACTCGGGGCGGATAACCTCTCGCGAAGACGATGCGATCGAAGTGGATATCGAGGGAAGCGGCGATGTCAGCATTGTGAACTCTGCCCAGCTCACCGCCGATTCCGACGCGATCGATATCGAACTAAACGGTGACGGCGATGCCCGTGTGACCAACAGCGGGGCGTTGCGTTCGCTGGACAATAACGGGATCGAAGTGGACGTGGACGGAGCCGGTTCAATCACCATTGTGAACACTGGAAATATTGATGCGTTCGAATACGGTATCGAGATCGAAGATCGCGACAACAACGCCGCTGCAATAATCACAAACTCCGCCCGCATCACCGGTCGAGAAGGCTTTTCCATCGTATATGGCGGCGATGGGAACGACACGTTGAATCTCGAGCCCGGCTCGATTCTGAACGGATCGGTCGATTTCGGCAATGGCAACGATGGCATGGGGGGCACGAACCCGAATGACATTGACACGTTGAACTTTGCGCGCGGGATGAATTCGGTTGTAAATTTTGCTGATGCATCGGGTGACGATAATGACCTCGCATCCGCCCCCGAAGTCGTCAATTTTGAAGGGGCCGGCGTTGTGGCCAACAATGGCCTCACTGCGGTTTCGGTGGATACGACGGGATTCGCGGCCCAAGGTACCTTTATCAGCGATCTCACCGACGCGGTGTTCAATACGATTGACACCGCCAGCCCCTATGCGTCCGGCTCGTCCGGTGGCCAGGTTAGCAGAAACCTGGGTCCTTTCGGGTATGTTGAACAGGATAACGGCCCATATGTCTGGGGTTCAGCCTTCGGAGGAGATCGCGATGTTGAAGAAGACGGTTCAAATCTTGGATTCAGCCATCGTATGTACGGTTTCGTAGTTGGTGCCGAGACGAATGAATTCATCGATAACAGCGATTTTGGTGTTCTTGTCGGATATGACGACAGCCATGTCTCGCTGGATCAAGACGCAGGAGATACCGATATCACGTCATATTTTGGGGGCGTCTACCTCGAAAGGGACTACGGACGATACAGCCTCAACGCAGCGCTTCTTGCTGGCGTAACCGACAATGAAGCGACCCGAAACGTTGATGGCGGCGAAGCGAAAGGCGATTTTGACGGCACGTTCGTTTCGCCATCGCTCTCGATCTCGGCACCCATCAACGCCTTGCCAATTCCTGCCTTCTTCAGTGCACGCGCAAGCTATGTCTTTCTGAAACTTGATGAATATACCGAAACAGGAACCGCGTATCCGCTGACTGTCGAAGATCGGAACGTTTCGCTGTTCAACACGCGGGCTCAATTGAACTTGCCCCGCCTCTACGAGGCCGCAAATGGATCGAGTACCTACCTGAACTGGGCCGTTGGAGTAGATGCAACTTTTGATGCAGGATCCGACGATGTGGACGCAATCGTAGCAGCGACACCCTTTTCTTTCGTAGCTTCAACAGAAGATGCAGCTGCAGGGTTTCTTGGAATTACGCTTGAACATACCTCTGCAGATGGAAACCGATCGATAGGCTTCAGCGGCGAGTTTCAATCAACTTTTGGTGGTGGATCCAGTGTTGTCGGAGAACTCACGGCTTCCATAAGGTTCTAAACCAACGAATGGCCGTATTGTTAGGTAAAATGTTGTTTCTTAACAGCCTCTTCAAACTGACTGCCTTAACATGGGAGCGTCTGTTTAGTTTCGTAACGCACGTCCAAGCTATCTACGCCTACGAAATCAAGGGGGCTTTTTTGTATCTTCGATTCTAGCCGTAGGCGTCGACCGCGAAGGTCGGATTTCGCCTCCGCTACCGGATAGGTTTGCAACCGCAGAGAATGTCAGCTTCCCGCCCTTCGGGACCGAAGTGCTGTCAGACGAATTCGAACCAGTCTCAGTTTGCCACGGAAACCGCGAACCTACCCGGAACAAAGTTGACGCCACTCGCTAAGAGCAGCGGCGCGGGTCAGCTTGACGGTGTCTCGGCTGGTTAGCGATCTTTCCTGGTTGAAGTGGTTGTATACGGAGGAATGGACGGCGGCGAATTTCTGCAGACTGCGCATGCGCCCGAAACGTTGCATGGCGCGTTCACGCCGTCGGAAAGGAAGGTGTGAATTCTCGACTCGGTTGTTAAGCCACCTGCCCGTCTGTTGTTTTTCGGTAGCGCCAAGCTTTCTAAGAGCGGCCCGGTACGATGCGAAGCGATCCGTGACGACGGTTTCCGCTTTACCGTATCGCTACATCAATTTCTTGGGGAATTTCAGTGCTGCTGCTTTGTTTCGACGTTTGGTAACGATTGCTTCGAGCACTTCGCCCTCATGATCGACGGCCCGCTAGAGGTAGTGTCTCTTGCCATTCGCCTTCACGAAAACCTAGTCCACGTGCCCTTCCATTTGGAGTATGCTCTGAATAGCTGAACACGCTTTCTTCGGATCTCAGCAGCAAACATTGGGCCAAACCTGTTCCACCAATACCGGACAGTTTCGTGGCTCACGTCGATGCCTCGCGCGTGCAACAAATCTTCGACATTCCGAAGCGCAACGCCGGGTGGACAAAGAGGCGCCGCGGGACTGATAGGTAGATTGAGGTTGTTCAACGACTTCAACACCGGAACCCATGTTCTCCCATGGACGTCAGCAATCCCGATCTTCATGCTTTCAACGTGGAAGCTGCCATAGGTTACGTTCTGAAGGAAGCAGGACCCGAGGTCGCAGCCCAATATCAATATAGTGTGCAAAGATTGCAGCCCGGTGAACGCCGGATTTTTGCAATGCAGTTTTGGGACAGAGGAGGTCCTACTCAGCGCGGTACAAGACAGGCCCTCCTAAGTTCAAAAAGTCGTAGCAGAATTTCTCATTGCGAAGCGAAATGATGTAACGCCTCAAATGGCAGAAATCGCCGCTTTGCTGAGAGTAGACACAAATCATTTGAGAGAACGCGGGACAAACCGCACGGGGTTGCTACTTTGGCGGTGTGAGTAACATTCAATTTAAGATTTCCCCAGTTTGGCCGACTCTCAACGTTCCGCCTTTAGCAACCTCAACATAGACACCCATGTCCGAATGACCCATCAACACCCGAATTTGATAGGGTATCTTCATGTCCCGCTCGGCCGTTTCCGGGTTCACTTCAGTGGCTGCACACCTTTTCGTACGTGAAAGTATCTTTAACTCAACATCGCCAAATCTGAAAACTGATCCAGCTTCATCCAACTCAGAAAACGGAGGTAAACCGTCCATCTCGATATTCGCCCGGAAGCGCGCTGGGTGGATTTCTGCGTTCAGTTTTTCACCCAACTTTTCCACAGACGCCAAATTTAAAACGGATATCGCGTTCATCATTTTGGGTGATACGACAGACACATCTGTAAACCGATGAGGAGCCGACGAAACGAATATTGGCGGTTCGGGATCTTTTAAGCCAATCTCTGAAGAAAGGAAATTTGACGCATTTTTCCGATCTTCTGCAGCTTGCATGTTAAAGCTGTGTGTTTTGCCGCTCGCTTTGATCACAAGATTTTGGGTCTCAATATCAAAATTCGTCTTAACACCTGCCAGAGCAGCCTCATTTAATAGAACAACAAAGCGATCTTTCGGCAGAGGCTGAGGGTTCTGTGCGTTAAATCCGGAGTTGTAGCGCGCGAACCCGAAAAGGCGATCACCTGGAATCCCCTCCCCTGCTCGCAGCGTCACGGTTTGCATAGGCTCGGCACTCAATCCTTTAATTGGATAGCGGTTCAATCTGACGATAGTGAGTGTGTTCATACGTCTGCACCTGACCAAACAAGTTATACACGTCCCCGAGTGGTCCGCGCTATTCGACGCTACCTCCAATTCTCAAAGGTATCGACCAAATAATCTGTGAGTGCTTCAGCAGAGGGTTCGCTAAACGCGTTGGCCGCATGATGGCCGCGATTGTAGGCTGTGCCAATTTTAGTCGATAGAGCCATTTAATACCTCGCTGACGAGAATAGATGCGTATCAAGAAAAATAAACAAATTCTCATATAATCAACGACTAAGAAGCAAATTGAACGTTCCTCTCCGCCTTTTTGAGGTACGAACCTCAAATATTTCTGGACTTGAGGTGCGTACCTCAAATAGCCTTATAGACATGCCGCGATTCGCACATCCTCGAATGACGGTGCAAAAAAGGGAGGAATGGATGACTTACACAAAACTGGCTTCGGCCAGCGCAATAGTCCTTGCCGCTACTACTCTTTCTACCAAGGCAAATGCTGAAGACCTGACGCTCTGTTGGGCTGCATGGGACCCGGCCAACGCGCTTGTTGAGCTATCAAAAGAATTCGAAGCAGAATCCGGCCACACGATGAACTTCGAATTTGTTCCCTGGCCAAACTTTGCCGACCGGATGCTGAACGAGCTGAACTCCGGCGGGAAGCTCTGCGACCTGTTGATCGGAGATAGTCAGTGGATCGGCGGGGGCGCTGAAAACGGTCATTATGTAAAACTGAATGATTTCTTCGATGCCGAGAGTATCAGCATGGACGATTTCGCGCCGGCAACGGTTTACGCCTATTCGACATGGCCTAAAGGTACTCCGAACTTCTACGCATTGCCCGCAATGGGGGATGCAAACGGCTGGTTCTATCGCAAGGACTGGTTCGAGAATCCGGACATCCAAGCTGCGTACAAGGAAGCAACAGGGCAAGATTTGCGTGAACCTCAGTCTCAGAAAGAATTGCTGCAAATCGCGCAGTTTTTCCAGGGTCGTGAGATCGATGGAAAGACGGTCTACGGTGCGGCGATCTTTACTGAGCGTGGGTCCGAAGGGATCACCATGGGTGTGACCGGAGCGCTCTATCCGTGGGGCTTCAAATATGAAAACACACCAGGATCCTACGATATGGAGGGTGCCGTAAACTCGCCCGAAGCAGTCGAAGCGCTAGAGTTTTACAAAGAATTCTACAAAACAGCGACACCCCCAGGATACACAAACTCCTACATGGGCGAGAGCTTGGACGCCTTTAAGTCCGGTCAGGTCGCCATGGCTATGAACTGGTTTGCGTTCTTCCCGGGTCTCTATGCCGATCCCAATACCGGTGGTGACAAGATCGACTTCTTCGTCAACCCACCACAAAATCAGGCAGGCTCGACACTGGGCGGACAAGGTATCTCTGTTGTCAGCTACTCTGACAAACAGGACGCCGCGCTTGAGTACATTAAGTGGTTCGCGCAGCCAGAAGTTCAGGCCAAATGGTGGGAACTAGGCGGCTACTCGGCACATAATTCGGTGCTGGAAGATCCTGGTTTCGTAGACAGCCAACCGTTCGCCGGTGACTTCCTGGAAGCAATGGCCGGGGTGCAGGATTTCTGGCAAGAGCCTGCCTACGCGGAACTGCTGCTGGCAATGCAGAAGCGCATCCACGACTACGTGGTTGCCGACCAAGGCACAGCTCAAGAAGCGCTTGATCTTCTGATCGAAGATTGGACGGAAGTCTTCGAAGACGAAGGCAAGCTTTAGTCCGGACACAGGCAGGAGCGGGTGCAAACCCGCTCTACCTTCACCCGTGAGTCCTAAACCAACAAGAACTGGCAAAGAGATGTCTGACAGGACCGTAGATCGCGTTGCGCAGGCAACGCCCGAGCGAGTTGCGCGAAAAATTCGGGGGTTATCCGACCGCGCGATCGCCTGGATATTCATCTCCCCAACGATATTTCTACTGCTGGCGATCAATATCTTCCCTTTGATCTGGACCATCCAACTGAGCTTTACCAACTACAAGGCCAACCGGATCGGGCGCGAGGTCAAAGATGTCGGGTTCAGGAATTACGAGCGCATCCTGACAGACTCGGACACATGGCTGAACATGCAGGCGACGGCGCATTTCCTGTTCTGGACGATTTTTTTTCAAGTCCTGATCGGATTTACTCTGGCGTGGTTGATCAACAAGAAATTCAAGGGCAATGATCTTTGGACCACGATCATCGTGCTGCCGATGATGTTGTCGCCTGCCGTCGTCGGGAACTTCTGGAAGTTTCTCTATCAGCCCCAGATCGGTCTGTTTAACTACATCGTATCGTGGTTTACCGGCAAAGACCCGTCGAGCTTTGAGATGCTCGGGTCCGTAACGCTGGCGCCCTGGTCCATCGTGATTGTCGACACCTGGATGTGGACCCCCTTCGTGATGCTCATCTGTCTGGCCGGGCTGCGCAGTATTCCCGATTACATCTACGAGGCAGCTGAGATCGACAGGGCCAGCAAGCTGCGCCAGTTCTTTACGATTACCATCCCGATGGTCCTGCCATTCCTCATGTTGGCGGTGCTGTTTAGAGGGATCGAGAACTTCAAGATGTTCGATCTGGTGGTGCAACTGACGGGCGGCGGGCCAGGGTCTGTTACGGAGCTGACCTCCATCAATTTGAAGCGCGAAGCCTTTGAGAAATGGCGCACGGGTTATGCCTCGGCCTATGCGATCATCCTTTTCGTCACCGTGTTCGGCCTCGCGTCGATCTACGTCAAAGCCCTGAACAAGGTGAAACAGAGATGAGCAGTTTTTCCGTCACCGAACCTTCGAACCGTTCAAAGTGGATCGCCGGGTTTCTGGTTATCACCTATGCGCTGATCACGATGATCCCGCTGGTTTGGATTTTGCTAACTGGCTTCAAGTCTCCAGCCGATGCGATCAGCTACCCACCCAAGGTTGTCTTTGATCCAACGCTTGAAGGCTATGTCAATCTCTTCACCACTCGCACACGGCAGACGCAGGAGTTCCTGGAAGCCAACCCGCCACAGAACTGGGCCGATGAGATCGTCCGGCAATATGACATGGTTATTGTCGGGCCATCCAAGTTTGGCGAGCGTTTTATGAATTCGGTGATCATCGGGTTTGGATCGACGTTTCTAAGCATCTTCCTTGGCACCTTGGCTGCTTATGCATTCAGCCGTTTCAAGGTGCCGCTCAAGGACGACCTTCTGTTCTTCATCCTCAGTACGAGAATGATGCCCCCGGTTGCCGTTGCGATCCCAATCTTCCTGATGTTCAGAAACCTCGGTCTAAGCGACACGCATTTGGGGATGATCCTTCTCTATACGGGTGTGAACATCTCGTTGGCTGTTTGGCTGCTGAAAGGGTTCATCGACGAAATCCCGCGAGAGTATGAGGAAGCGGCACTAATAGACGGCTACACCCGGTTTCAGGCGTTTTACAAAGTTGTACTGCCGCAGGCTGCGACGGGTATCGCTTCGACAGCGATCTTCTGCCTTATCTTTGCATGGAACGAGTATGCGTTTGCCGTGTTGCTGACATCCGCGAATGCGCAGACCGCGCCGCCCTTTATTCCCACCATCATCGGGATCGGTGGGCTGGATTGGCCTGCAGTTGCGGCTGGTGCCACGATCTTCCTGATTCCGGTCATGATTTTCACCATCCTGATGCGCAAACACCTGCTGCGCGGGATCACATTCGGAGCGGTGCGCAAATGAGCGAGTTTCTATCAGGATTAATGCGTTTTCGCCGAGGCCCATGGGAGATGGTCGCGACCATCCTCATCGCGGTCGGCGTATTTATGCTGATGCAACCGTTCGTCCTTTGGGCGTTCACTTATTCCTTCATCGTTACGCTGATCGGAACTGTCATGTTCATCATCGTCAGCCATTTTCCGGAGTAGAAATGGCCCAGATCGTTGTCAAAAACGTAAAGAAGATGTTCGGCGATTTCACCGCTGTGCGGGAAAGCTCGTTCACGATTGAAGATGGTGAATTCTTCATGCTGCTTGGTCCATCGGGCTGCGGCAAAACGACGACACTGCGGATGATCGCAGGCTTGGAACTTCCAACATCGGGTGAGATCTATCTCGACGGCGAAGAAATCAGCCAGCGACCCCCATCAGAGCGAGACATTGCATTCGTGTTCCAGATGTTTGCGCTGTATCCCCACATGAACGTGCGCAAAAATATCAGCTACCCCCTGATATCGCAGGGCATGCCGCGTGCTGCTGTAAAAGCCAAAGTAGAAGAAGTCGCGGGAATTCTGGGGATCAACGACATCCTCGATAGCCCGGTAGGTGGACTGTCAGGTGGCGACCGGCAGCGCGTGGCACTGGGCCGCGCGATCGTTCGCGAACCCAAGGCATTCATGATGGACGAACCGTTGGGTGCCTTAGATGCCGAGTTTCGAGAACACATGGCCGAAGAGTTACGCGCGCTTCATGACCGTATGGGCGCAACCACTGTTTACGTGACACACGACCAGTTGGAAGCCATGCAAATGGGCGACAAGATCGTAGTGATGAACAACGCTGTGATTGAGCAATTCGGCACACCTCAGGAAATCTACGACAAACCAGCCACAATGTTCGTTGCAGATTTTATCGGGTCCCCTTCCATGAACTTCCTGCCGTTTCAAGGAAAGGTCGCGCCTGACTCGGAAATGGTTCGACTAAATGGCCATGACGAAGCCGTGCCCAAACTGATGGAGGGGGCGGAAGGTGACTTAGTTTTTGGGGTTCGCCCTGAGCATGTTTTTCTATCGGATGCGAGCGCCTACAGAGCCAAGGTTCTGGCGACAGAATATTTGGGAACCACCCAGATCGTGACGCTGCAAAGCCCGAACGGAGAGCTGAAAGCCCGGATTGATGCGCGCGAAGTCGTAAATCCCGGCGAGACGGTGGGGTTAGAGTTCCGCTCACCCTCAGTAACACTGTTTGAAAAGGCCACCGGACGCGCGTTGAGGTCCGCTCTGAACGACGAGGTACTAAGTAATGGCTGAAGTCGTTTTAGAGAATATCTCGAAGTCATTCGGCAATCTAAAGGCGGTGGATGATATCTCAATGACGATCCCCAACGGCGCCTTTGTGGTGCTATTGGGTCCAACGGGCGCGGGAAAGACAACGACGCTGAGATTGATATCCGGACTTGAGAAACTGGATTCTGGAACCGTTCGCATTGCTGGACGGGATGTTGGAATAGAAACGCCAGCCCAGCGCGATGTGGCTATGGTTTTCCAGCAATACTCACTGTACCCGCATATGACAGTGCGGGAGAACCTGTCTTTTCCTCTGAGGTCGCCGATCCTGAAGACGCCAGAGGATGAGATCAAGAGGAAGGTTAACGAAGTTGCGGACATCCTCCAGATTCCGCACAAGTTGAACAACAAAGCGACTGAACTGTCTGGCGGTGAAATGCAGCGCGTTTCAATTGGACGAGCGCTGGTGCGAGACCCCCAGATATTTCTGATGGATGAACCCCTCAGCTCTTTGGACGCCAAGCTTCGGGCGGATTTGCGGGTCGAATTAAAAAGAATTCAGGCGGATCTGGGATCGACCTTGCTATACGTGACCCATGATCAAGTCGAAGCCATGACAATGGCGACGCATATCGGCGTTTTGGAGAACGGCAGGCTGGTTCAGTACGGAACACCCCGGGACATCTATGAAAACCCCGGTAGCGTTTATGTCGCCAGCCGGTTGGGACTGCCGCGGATCAACATTCTGCCTTCCGAGCTGTTCGGAGGCAATCACAAAGGTCCGCAAATAGGTCTTCGCCCGGAAAACATCATCGAAGGAGAAGGCAGCGAAGCGCGGGTAATACGCGCAGAGCATCTGGGGGATCAAACGCGGCTACACCTGGACCTGAACGGTCACCCGGTTGTGACCTTGATTGATGTACATCAGGATTATCCATCTGGAAAACTTATAAAAATCCGCCCACACAACCCGTTGTATTTTGACGCGTCCGGCGCGCGCGTGAATTAAGGAGCAAAAGCATGGCCCAGTTCCTCAACACAAAAGAAACTTTGGTTACAGAGGCCATAGACGGTCTTCTGGCGTCTTCCGGAGGGCAACTGACCCGGTTGGACGGTTACCCGCACATCAAGGTTGTTTACAGGTCGGATTGGGACAAGTCGAAGGTCGCCCTGGTTTCTGGCGGGGGGTCTGGTCACGAACCCGCCCATGCAGGTTTTGTTGGCGCCGGTATGCTGACAGCCGCAGTGTGCGGGGAAGTGTTTGCATCCCCGTCAGTCGAGGCGGTTCTGGCGGGCATTCTTGCGGTCACGGGTGAGGCTGGGTGCCTGCTTATCGTCAAAAATTACACCGGTGATCGGTTGAACTTTGGACTGGCAGCTGAACGCGCCCGTGCATTGGGCCGCAAGGTAGAGATGGTCGTTGTCGACGATGACATCGCCCTGCCCGATCTTCCGCAACCACGTGGCGTGGCGGGTACGTTGTTCGTTCACAAAATCGCCGGAGCGCTTGCTGAAGACGGTGCTGACCTAGACACCGTTACAAATGCTGCAAGAAGCACCATTGCGAAGGTTGTCAGCATCGGTATGAGCTTGGACACCTGTACCGTTCCGGGATCTCCAAAAGAAGACCGGATCGCCCCCGGGAAAGCAGAGCTTGGCTTGGGTATTCATGGCGAGCCCGGTGTACAGCAAGTCGAGTTCTCAAATGCTGTATCGGCTATGTCCACAGTGGTGGAGAAGCTGAAGCAAAGGGTGGGGTCCGGGGATTGCGTGGCGTTGGTCAACAACCTGGGTTCTACAACTCCGCTAGAAATGGCTGTCCTTACGCATGCGTTGTCCGAAACTGGTTTTGCCCACCATATCATTGGCCCGGCACCCATGATGACGTCGCTGGATATGCACGGGTTTTCGGTTTCCATTCTGCCTGTGGATCAGGACGATTTGTCAGCCCTTGAAACACCCGTTGATCTGGCCGCATGGCCCGGGGTCGATTCCATCGGCCCGATCAAAGTGGCCCCATTGCCTGATGGCCTGACCCCTATCGATCCAATTCCTTCGAACAATCCCACCACAAGGGAAACGATCACCCGGTTGTCTGAACTGCTCATCAACGCGGAGAAGAACCTCAACGAACTGGACGCGAAATCTGGAGATGGCGATACAGGAAGCACATTGGCGACTGCCGCAAGAGCATTGCAAGGTAGCCTTGACCGCATGCCGCTTGCTGATCTGACACAACTGTTTCCGGCGTTGGGCAATGAGTTAAGTCAGACAATGGGTGGTTCTTCCGGCGTGATACTCGCAATCTTCTTCAACGCAGCTGGAGATGCCTGTGCGAGCGGAGCATCGGTACCGAAATCTCTCGTCGAAGGACTGAATCGCGTCAGCCAGGTTGGGGGTGCCAAGGTCGGTGACAGGACAATGATTGACGCCCTGGCACCGGCACTTGCCGCGCTGCCATCTGGTCTGACGCACGCGGCCGAGGCTGCCCGCAAAGGCGCGAACAACACCGCAAATATTCGACGTGCTAAGGCAGGCCGCGCAGCCTATGTTCCCGAAGAAAACCTTGTTGGACATAACGATCCCGGCGCTGAGGCTGTTGCTTTGTTGTTTGAAGGCTTAGCGCGGGAGATTGAGGGCTGAAGAACACGTGGAAGACCAAAAACAAAAACTAGAATTGGTGAAAAAGCCAACCGTTAATGACATCGCGCGCGTTGCGGGTGTTAGCCTAGCGACTGTTGACCGGGTCTTGAACAGACGCCCCGGCGTGCGGGCGGTGACCGTACAGAAAGTACAAAAGGCGATTGATGAGCTGGGGTATGTGCGCGACACGGCCGCGGCCAACCTTGCGCGTAACCGAGTTTACAACTTCCTCTTTGTTCTGCCGGACACGGACAACGAGTTTGTGGAGGCAATCAGCAGTCAGATCGCAGAACAATCACGCGACCAATTTATCGAACGGACTCGCATTGCAATAAAGAAGGTTGCTCCGTTTGAGCCCCAAGATATCGTCAACATTCTGGATGCTGTAGACAGTTTGGATGTAGACGGAGTCGCCGTTTTCGGGCCCGAAACGCCTTCTGTCCGGGATGCTGTTAAAAGGCTCAGGGACAAAGGCGTTCCGGTTGTTGCCCTGGTGTCTGACTTGCCGAGTTCTGAACGAGACCACTTTGTCGGTATTGATAACGTTTCGGCAGGACGAACCGCCGCTCAGCTAATGGGGCGATTTGTGCATCGTGACGGCAAGGTCTTGGTACTTACAGGATCCCGTTTGGCACGTGACCACCTCGAACGACGTCAAGGCTTTGACCTTGTTGTGGCTGAGGAATTTCCGCACCTCGAAGTCGTAGCATCAGTCGAGGGCCGAGATGACCCGGATCTGATTTACAGGATGATGCCCGAAATATTTGAAACCTATCCAGATCTGGTCGGAATATACTCGTCAGCAGCGGGTAACGCAGGCCTGATTCAATTCCTTTCAGAAAACAAGCTCAGCGAAGATCTGGTGATCATAGCTCATGAGCTTACACCGCTCAGTCGTGAGGCGCTCACGCTCGGTACATTTGACGCTCTGATCTCGCAAGACACTGGGCACATTGTACGTTCAGCCGTCCGCCTGCTGCGCGCGACTTCGGATAAGGTTCCGTTCAACAAAGCGCAGGAACGTATCCGCATCGACATCTATCTGAAGGAAAATTTACCGCCATAGAGGCTCAGGTTTTGGGGAGGAGATTTTATGAAGACGATCAAAGGTCCAGCTTTGTTTCTTGCGCAATTTGCGGGGGACGAAGCGCCGTTCAATTCGTGGGACGCGATCACTAAATGGGCAGCTGACTGTGGATACAAAGGCGTTCAGGTGCCCAGTTGGGACGGCCGGCTGTTCGACCTGGAACAGGCCGCGTCCAGCACCGGTTACTGCGATGACTTCAAAGGAAAAGCCAGGGACAATGGTGTCGAAGTTACTGAACTTTCAACGCACCTTCAGGGCCAGCTTGTGGCCGTTCACCCGGCCTATGACAGTGCATTTGACGGCTTTGCGGCCGAAAGCGTCAGAGGGAACCCGAAAGCCCGGCAAGAATGGGCAGTAGACCAGGTCAAGAAAGCGCTATCAGCTTCGAAAAACTTGGGTATTTCTGCACATGCGACATTCTCGGGCGCGTTGGCATGGCCTTATGTCTATCCTTGGCCGCAGCGCCCCGCCGGCTTGATTGAAACGGCGTTTGATGAGCTTGCGCGTCGTTGGGTGCCAATCCTTGATCACGCCGAAGACTGCGGCGTTGATGTATGCTACGAAATCCACCCCGGAGAGGACCTCCACGATGGTGTGACGTACGAGATGTTTCTGGAACGGACGGGAAATCACCCACGGGCCTGCATGCTATACGACCCGTCGCACTACGTGCTGCAATGCCTCGACTATCTGGACAATATCGACATCTACAAAGATCGGATCCGGATGTTCCATGTCAAAGATGCCGAGTTCAACCCAACCGGGCGGCAAGGTGTTTATTCCGGGTATCAAAGCTGGGTTGATCGGGCTGGGCGGTTCCGGTCGCTTGGTGATGGCCAAGTGGATTTCGGTGCGGTCTTCTCAAAAATGGCGGCGAATGACTTTGATGGTTGGGCTGTGGTCGAATGGGAATGCTGTCTCAAACACCCCGAGGATGGCGCGCGTGAAGGCGCTCAGTTTGTGTCAGATCACATCATCCGTGTGACCGAGAAAGCCTTTGATGATTTCGCTGATAGTGGCGCCGACGAAGCCGCCAATCGGAAAATGCTGGGGATTGAGTGATGGTCACAGGACGCAGTGAAGAAACATCAGGACGCATTCGGCTTGGCATGGTTGGCGGCGGAAACGACGCCTTCATAGGGGGTGTTCATCGCATAGCTGCACGACTGGACGACAAGTTCGAGCTGGTCGCCGGTGCTTTGTCTTCGACGCCAGAGAAATCCATGGAAAGTGGGCAGGCATTGGGGCTCGAACGGGTCTATGAAGACTTCAAACAAATGGCAATCAGGGAAGCTCGGTTGAAATCTGGAATCGAGGCGGTCTCAATCGTCACGCCAAATCACGTTCACTATGCAGCCGCGCGTGAGTTCCTGAAGCGCGGTATTCATGTCATTTGTGACAAGCCACTCACCTCGACTCTTGCCGATGCAAAAAAACTGGTCAAAGCAGCAGAAAGCGCGAATGCCCTATTCATTTTGACCCACAATTACACGGGCTATCCGTTGGTTCGGCAGGCGCGTGAAATGGTCGCTAACGGAGATATTGGCAAGATCCGCGTGGTTCAGGTCGAATACCCTCAGGACTGGCTGACCGAGCAGCAGGATTTCAAACAGGCTGAGTGGCGAACCGATCCCGAACGCTCGGGCGCGGGTGGATCAACCGGTGACATCGGAACTCACGCTTACAACCTTGCTTGTTTTGTAACCGGGCTGACGGCGGAAAGCTTGGCGGCGGACTTGCAGGCCTTTGTGCCGGGGCGAAAAGTCGATGACAACGCGCACGTGTTGCTTCGCTTCGAAGGCGGAGCGCGGGGTATGCTGTGGTCTTCTCAGGTGGCTCCCGGCAATGAAAACGCACTTCGTTTGCGCGTCTATGGTGAGAAAGGTGGGTTGGAGTGGTCTCAGGAAGATCCCAACTACCTTTGGTTCACGCCATACAATGAACCCAAGCGGCTGATCACCCGAAATGGAGCTGGAGCGGGCGATGCTGCCAATCGGTTGAGTAGGGTCCCTCCGGGCCATCCAGAGGGATATCTTGAAGGTTTCGCCAATATCTATGGAGAGGCTGCTGAGGCAATCCAAGCTTTCCGAGGCGGGATTTCACCTGATACTTCGGTTGTCTATCCAACGGTCCATGATGGACTCAATGGTGTAAAGTTTGTAGCCGCATGCGTGCAAAGCTCTTCAAGGAATGCGGCTTGGGTCAAGTTAGAGTAAAGTCTGGCTGTGGGAAAAGAGCGGACATCTTAGAGGGTGCTGTCAAACGAATTCGAACCAGTCTCAGTTTGCGGCGGAAACCGCGAAACTATCCGGAACAAAGTTGACGCCACTCGCTAAGAGCGGCCGCGCGGGTCAGCTTGAAGGTGTCTCGACTGGCTAGCGATCTTTCCTGGTTGAAGTGGTTGTAAACAGAGGAATGGACGGAGGCGAATTTCTGCAAACTTCGCATCCGCCTGAAACGCTGCATCGCGCGTTCGCGTCGTCGAAACGGCAGGTGCGAATTCTCGATACGGTTGTTGAGCCACCCGCCCGTCTGTTGCTTTTCAAGCGCGCCCATTTCTCTGAGCGCAGCCTTGTAGGAAGCGAAGCGATCTGTGACGATCTATTCGGCGCAACCGTGCCGCTTCATCATTTTCCTGAGGAATTTCAGTGCTGCAGCTTTGTTTCGGCGCTTCGTGACAACGGCTTCCAGCACCTCGTCTTCGTGATCAACAGCCCGCCAAAGATAATGCCGCTTACCATTCACCTTCACGAAAACCTCGTCCGCGTGCCACTTCCATCTGGAGTATGCTCTCAATTGCTGAACACGCTTTCTTCGGATCTCAGAGGCAAACATCGGACCGAACCTGTTCCAACAGTAGCAGTCGGTTTCGTGGCTCACGTCGATGCCTCGCTCGTGCAACAAGTCTTCGACATTCCGAAGCGAGAGCGGGAAGCGGATGTACAGCGTTACCGCAAGACGGATGATATCGGGACTGGTTTTGAAGTATTTGAAAGAGGCAGGTCTGGTCATGGGCAAAAGCTATGCAACACCCCTGCCCCGCTCAAGACACGTTCTTCTGACAAGACCCCAACCCGATCCCCGCCTCCGGTCCATGTTGATCCGCGCCCATGGCTGGACCCACGATCTGAAGTCCGGAGTTCAACTGATGGAAGTTGCGCGGCGTGAAAGCGTCCCCGGCGCTTTCATCCTTGCCCGTGCCCAGCTCGCGTTTCTCTCACCGAAGATTCAGGCCGCGATACTCGACGGCACCCAGCCGCCTGAACTTACACTCAAGCGTCTGGTCAGCGTGACCCACCCACTTGATTGGTCCGAACAGGAACGCCTGTTCGGCTTCTGACATCTCCAGATCCTGCGTCACTGATACAGACTTCGCCCTCCCTGATCCGGCGGAACAATTCCCTGTTCGCACGAGAAAATTCCCTGCTCCACCTTTTAGGGAATTTGCAACATTAACCCCCTGTAAAACATTCAGTTCTGACAGGTGAAATTACTGAACTCAGTCCCGTTTTGCGAAATTTCCCTGTAAACTTCCGGGTATCAGGGAAATCCCGCCCAAAGCGATCCCACCAAAATGCGGCACTGAGACTGGGGCCTGAATCGTGATCCGAGTGTACGATCTGCTCCGTCTCTGATTGAAAGTGCATGCGTCAACTCGCGGGAATTGCGGCACAATTCCGGGTCAAAAAACACAACTGAAGTGAGACAGGTATGAGTGGCGGGGAGACAGGGATTCGAACCCTGGGAACGCTCTCACGTTCAACGGTTTTCAAGACCGCCGCATTCGACCACTCTGCCACCTCCCCGCGTGAGGCTGGGTCTATGACGAGTTGAGCGCGGAGGCAAGCCATAAAGCGGGAAATCTTGCCGAAGCGAATGTAGCAGTCTTTCCATGGCCCGATGCCCGCGCTATGATCTGCGGGAAAGACCGCACAAGACTGGCAACAAGAACCAGCAATGACGCGGTGGGGCGCGGCCGGAATGGCCTTGTCAGGCAAGGGATTGAGAAAATGGAGCGAGCTACGGGCACACGCTTTGGGCCACAACGGCTGGCAATTTTGGTCGTGACCATGGCAGCATTGGCTGGATGCGAAGAAGGGCTACTTACAACAGAGGACCCGCCTGAGGATACGGCCGCCGAAGATGCGGACAACACAAACCGGTTCGAACTGTTCCCCGAGGCTGCCGCGACCAATCAGCGCGATGTTGAAGCCCCCGAGGTTTTTCAGGTCACCGAAGCAGGGTTGTGGGACGGGCGGCCATCGCTGGGTGGTATCTGGGTGGCGCACCCTGATGTGACTCAACCCGAGCGGGTGCTGATCAAGAATACAGCCAACAACAAATCGGTAACGGGTGCCCTGTTCCGCCGTGAGCGGAATTTGCCGGGACCCGCGCTGCAGGTCTCGTCATCCGCTGCCGAGCAATTGGGAATGCTGGCTGGTGCTCCAACCAGGGTGCAGGTTGTCGCGTTGCGACGTGAGGCTATTGAAGAACCCCCTGCACCTGTCGCCGCGGAACCTGCCGAAGAGACAGATAGTGCAGAGAGTTCGGAAACAACCGACACCGCAGAAGCGTCGGAAACGGGCGCTGCTGAAAAGCCTCAAAAGCGGAAATGGTGGCAGAAAAAGCCAAGCACCGAAGCAGCGACCGGAGCTGCGGTCGTTGCCGGGGCCGCCGTTGTTGCATCGTCGGATGAAGATGCGCCCAGTGCAGAAGCCCCGACCAATGCAGAAGCACCGACCAGTGAATTGGCCGCGAATGAGGCACCAGCCCCAGAGAAACCGGCCAAACGCAAATGGTGGCAGAAAAAGCCAAGCGACGAGACTGCAGTCGCAGCAGCTGGCGCAGCAACCGCAGCTGCTGCCGGGACCGAATCCCCTTCGTCAGAAACACAGACGGCAGCATTGTCGGATCCCGAACTGACGGCACCGGCTGAAAAACCGGCCAAGCGCAAGTGGTGGCAAAAGAAAGACCCTAACGCAATCACCGAAACGCCTCTGGACCCGATTGCCGGAGCGGCAGCGGCCATCGAGGCCTCTGAACCAACGGCGGCCGCACCAGCGACGGCGAGTGCTGCGGCGACAAGTGGGTTGGCAAAACCTTTTGTTCAGGCGGGCACATTCAGCGTAGAATCCAACGCCAAGAGCGCGGTGGACAAGATCCGGCGCAATGGCATGGCTGCCGAAGTCATGGAACTGAAAAGCGAGGACAAGTCGGTCTGGCGCGTTTTGGTTGGACCCGTTGCAACCCGCGCGGAACGCCGGGCGATGTTGAACGATGTGAAAGACCTTGGGTTTACCGATGCTTTCACGGCGAAGAACTGATCAAACAGGAGGCCCATGATGCTTTCCGCTTTGCGATCCACCACACTGGCCCTCGGGTTGGCGCTGTTGGCACTGCCCGCCCATGCCTTCGACACCACCGCGCGTGCGGCTTATGTGATGGACCAGAAAACCGGCACTGTGCTGTTGTCTAAAGACGCCGATCAGCCTCTGCCTCCAGCGTCCATGTCGAAACTCATGACGCTTTATGTGGCGTTTGAAGCCTTGCGCGATGGCCGTTTGACGCTGGACGAAACTTTGCCCGTCTCGGAGCATGCAATGAGCTATGGCGGCTCGACCATGTTCCTGAACACGCAGGATCGTGTCCGGGTCGAGGATCTTTTGCGCGGGATCATCGTGCTTTCGGGCAATGACGCCTGTGTCGTGATCGCCGAAGCGCTCAGCCCCGACGGAAGCGAAGCCGGATTCGCCCGTTTCATGACTCAGCGGGCGCAGCAGATGGGCATGAACAACTCGAACTTTGCCAATTCCAACGGCTGGCCTGCTGCTGGGCACATGATGTCAGTGCACGATCTGGCAGTTCTGGCCGACCGGCTGATCACCGATTTCCCCGAGTACTATCCCCTGTTTGCCGAAGAAGAGTTCGAATTCGATGGCCGAGCGCCCTCGAACGCGCGGAACCGCAATCCGCTGCTGAAGCTGGATATCGGGGCCGATGGCCTCAAGACGGGCCATACTCAAGAGGCAGGATATGGTTTGGTCGGTTCTGCCAAACAAGGCGACCGACGGGTTGTCTTTGTTCTTTCAGGGCTCGACAGCACCGCCAAGCGCGCAGAGGAGGCTGAGGCCGTGGTTAACTGGTCGTTTCGAAATTTTGTCGAGAGGACAGTTGCCAAATCAGAAGAACCGGTAGCCCAGGCCAAGCTTTGGATGGGGGCGGAAAAGACTGTGGGATTGGTGCCCGAGGGTGATCTGACCCTGCTGTTCCCCGTTTTGGGCGACAAGGACATCAAGGCCGATGTTGTCTATGACGGCCCTATCAACGCACCGGTCAGCAAAGGCCAGCAATTGGCCGAGCTGGTGATCCAACCCGAAGGATTGCCCGAAATCCGCCGCCCGCTGGTGGCGGAAAAGGATGTTCCCTTGGGCGGGTTTGTCGTGCGTATGTTGACCGTGGGTGGCATCGTTCTGAAAGAAGTGATCAACACCCCGCTGGAGCAAATGTGACAGCGCGCGGAACGTTTCTGACCTTCGAAGGCATTGACGGATCAGGCAAGTCCACGCAGGCGCGCCTGCTGGCCGAGCACTTGCGGCATCAAGGCCGCGACGTCGTTCTGACGCGCGAGCCCGGCGGATCGGACGGGGCAGAAGAAATTCGCAGCCTTGTGCTGCAGGGTGATCCGGACCGCTGGTCGGCCGAGACCGAGATCCTGCTGTTCACCGCTGCCCGGCGCGATCATCTTGAGCGCACGATTGAACCCGCGTTGGCAGAGGGCAAGGTTGTGATCTGCGATCGCTTTGCCGACAGTACCCGGATGTATCAAGGTCTGTCGCGCGGCGATCTGCGGGGTTTGGTGGATCAGTTGCACAGCTTGATGATCCGGCGAGAGCCAGATATGACCTTGCTGATCGATATGGACCCGGAAACCGGTCTGTTGCGCGCCAAAGGTCGTCAGGGCACCGAAGAACGATTCGAAGATTTCGGTTTGGATCTTCAACAACAGATGCGGGCAGGTTTTCTGGGTCTGGCCCAAGAATTCTCTGACCGTTTCCACGTGGTCGACGGCAATCGGGACATGGACAGCGTTGCGCGGGATGTGACAGATATTGTCATGGCGTCCCTGCAATTGAGCTGACATGAGCGACGATATCCAAACACCGGATCAGGCCCCTGGTGCCCCGCATCCGCGCGAAACTCTCAAGCTGTTCGGACAGGATGCGGCCCAAGAGGCGTTTTTAACCGCGTATAACTCGGACCGGCTGCACCACGGCTGGTTGCTAACGGGGCCGCGCGGCGTGGGCAAGGCTACCCTTGCCTGGCGCATTGCACAGTTTTTGTTGGCCACACCTCCGGCAGATGAAGGCGGGTTGTTTGGTGCCCCTCCTGCGCCTGAGACGTTGGACATCGACCCGGGCCACCCTGTCGCACACCGTATCCAGGCGGGGGCCGAGCCCGGCCTTGCCGCAATCACCCGGTCCGTCAACGATCAGGGACGGTTGCGCAACGAAATTGTTGTCGATGACATCCGCAAACTGGGCAAGTTCTTCGGCCTGTCCTCTGCCGATGGTGGTCGCCGGGTTGTTATCGTCGATTCAGCGGATGAAATGAATGTCAGCGCCGCCAATGCGCTGCTGAAAATGCTCGAAGAACCCCCAGCGCGCACGACGCTGCTGCTGGTTTCACACCAACCTTCGCGCCTGCTGCCGACCATCCGTTCGCGTTGCCGCACGCTGCGGCTTTCACCCCTTGGCGCAGATGACATGCAGGCCGCGCTAGCGCAGACCGGCACAGAAATCCCTAGTCGGGCCGAGCATTTGGCAGCCCTCGCCGCCGGTTCAGTGGGTGATGCCGTCCGCTTGATCAATCTCGGCGGGCTAGAGCTTTATGCCGAGCTGATTGCAATTCTGGGCTCCCTTCCCCGGCTCGACCGCCAGCGCGCCCTGAAACTGGCAGAAGCGGCAGCTCAGCGGGGGGCTGCCGAACGGTTTGATCTGCTGCTTTCACTGATCGACGTTGCGCTCTCGCGTTTGGCGCTGACAGGTGCAAAAGGTGCCGCCTCCATACCCGAGGCCGCCCCGAATGAGGCTGAAACTCTGTCGCGCCTCTCTAACTCGCAGCACAAGGCCCGCCAATGGGCGGAGGTCGCCGCGCTCATCACGGCGCGCGCACGACACGGGCAGGCGGTGAACCTTGACCCTGCCTCGCTTGTCCTAGATACGGTGTTCAAGATACAGGAAACCGCCGGTCACAGCTGATGAGCCTCACCCCCGAAATTACCGACAGCCACTGCCATCTGGATTTCCCTGATTTCGACGGTCAGTTGGATGATATCGTCGCCCGCGCTGCCGAGGCTGGCGTGACCCGCATGGTGACCATCTGCACCCGGCTGCGCAACGAACCCGCTGTGCGCGCCATCGCCGAGGCTCACGCCCCAGTCTTCTACGCTGCAGGCACCCACCCGATGAGCGCCGCTGATGAGCCGATGGCCGCGGTCGATGAGCTGGTCGCATTGGCTAAGCATCCCAAGTTCGTGGGCATTGGGGAAAGCGGGCTTGATTATCACTACACGGCCGAGTCGGCGGATGTGCAGAAACAATCACTGCGCATCCATATCGAGGCCGCCCAGCGCACTGGCCTGCCATTGATCATCCACGCGCGCGCTGCTGATGACGACATGGCCCGCATTCTGGCCGAAGAGCATCGCAATGCGCCCTATTCCTGCGTCATGCATTGTTTCTCTTCATCGGCTGAACTGGCCCGGGCCGCGCTTGATCTGGGCTTTTACCTGTCCATGTCCGGCATCGCGGCCTTCCCAAGAAGCCAGGAACTGCGCGATATCTTCGCTTCGGCACCTGTTGACCGAATTCTGGTCGAAACCGATGCGCCCTATCTTGCCCCCCCACCATATCGCGGTAAACGGAATGAGCCCGCCTATACCGCACACACCGCCCGTAAAGGGGCTGAGGTCTTCGGATTGGATTACGCAGATTTCGCCGCAAAAACGCAGGCCAATTTTGATCGGCTCTTCACTAAAGCCGCCACATACAAGGCGGCTGCATGAGCGAGCTGCGCCTGACAATTCTGGGCTGCGGGTCATCCGGTGGCGTCCCCCGTCTCGGGGGGCATTGGGGCGATTGTGATCCGGAAAACCCGAAAAACCAGCGGCGGCGATGCTCGTTACTGGTCGAACGGGACGGGCCGGATGGGACTACGTCGGTTCTGATCGACACCTCACCGGATATGCGTAGCCAATTGCTGGACACCGGGACTGGGCGATTGGATGGTGTCGTCTATACGCATTCCCA
The DNA here is from genome assembly GCF_019904295.1 of Ruegeria sp. SCSIO 43209. NCBI lineage: Bacteria > Pseudomonadati > Pseudomonadota > Alphaproteobacteria > Rhodobacterales > Roseobacteraceae > Ruegeria > Ruegeria sp. SCSIO 43209. Next base: position 720,056 of record NZ_CP065359.1, on the reverse strand, counting down.
CGCGGACCACATGAATGGGATCGACGATCTGCGGATGATCGTTTTCAATATGAAAACCCGCGTCCCCGTCTGGGCCGATGGTGACACGCAGAACGATCTGCTCAGCCGGTTTGGCTATGCCTTCGTTCAGCCCGAGGGATCGCCCTATCCGCCCATACTCGACCTCAAGACAATCAATGGGCCGTTCGAAATTCCCGGCCCAGGCGGCACGATCCCGATTCGGCCATTTCGCGTGAACCACGGATCGATTGATGCGCTTGGCTTTAGAATGGGAAACATCGTCTATCTGCCTGATGTAGCAGAGCTTTATGATGAGAGCATGACTGAACTGGCGAATCTGGACTGCCTGATTATTGACGCTCTGCGTCGTTCCCCGCATCCAACCCATGCCCATCTGGAAAAGACGCTGGAGTGGATCGACCAATTGAAACCAAAACGCGCCGTTTTGACCAACATGCATATCGATCTGGATTATGCGACGGTCGATGCGGAAACACCGGATCATATCACGCCTGCCTATGATGGCATGGTGATCCGGCACGCCCTGTAAGGCATGCTGCTGCACGCGCTTACGATACCCCGTATGGCGCCGCCATGTTACAAAGCCTGATTGATGTCATCCTGCCGGTGTTTCTGGTCATCGGTGCCGGATACACGGCGACGAGGTTCGGCTATTTTCGCGAAACCCATATCGATGGGTTAATGAGTTTCACGCAGAACTTTGCCATTCCCTGCCTACTGTTTCTCGCCATTGCCAATCTCGATCTCGGCACCAGCTTCGATCCTCGGCTTTTGGTCAGTTTCTATTCAGCAGCTGGTCTGTGTTTTGTCGCTGGTATGATCGGTGCGCGCCTGATCTTCGGACGAGCGTGGGAGGATTCGGTTGCTATTGGATTTTGCTGTCTGTTTTCAAACTCGGTCCTCTTGGGGTTGCCTATTACCGAGCGCGCCTATGGGGTCGAAAATTTAGTTGGCAACTTCACAATCATCGCGTTCCACTCACCCTTTTGCTATTGCCTCGGCATCACGGTGATGGAGGTGCTTCGAAACCGCGGCAACGGCGGAGTGCTGATGTTGAAATCCGTGCTGTCGGCCATGTTCAAGAATGCACTCATTCTTGGGATCTCGTTGGGGTTTGTCGTAAACCTCACTGGACTGGCCATACCCGGAGTTGTGGACGAAGCCTTGAACCTGATCACCCGCGCGGCCTTGCCCGGTGCCCTGTTCGCGCTGGGGGGTGTGCTGGTTAAGTACCGACCCGAGGGCGATCTGCGTACCATTATTTTCGTCTGCTGTATCTCATTGATGCTGCACCCGAGCCTGGTTTGGTTCTTCGGGTCATCTCTGGCGTTGCCGCAAGACCTGTTCCGCTCGGGCGTTCTTACCGCAGCGATGGCGCCGGGGATCAATAGCTACATCTTCGCAAACATGTACGGACATGCCAAACGTGTGGCCGCGTCGTCGGTTCTGATCGGAACGACCGCGTCAATATTGACGGTCTGGTTGTGGCTGACTCTACTGGGATGACGAAATTGCCAACACCGCATTGACTCTGCCCACCAGCAATACATCTATCGCAGAACCTATCCGGAGCCCTGCATGACACACGCCGTTATCGTCGCCCATGGCCAACCCTCGGACCCTGCACCTGCAGAAGCTGCGCTAGTAGCCTTTGCGCGAGAGGTAGATGAGTTATGTCAACGGGTTTCGGTATCGTCGGCCACATTGGCAGCCCCGCAGGCGTTGGAAAATTGCCTTGATGGATTGACCAGCGACACGGTTATCTACCCCTTATTCATGGCGCGCGGCTGGTTTGTCACCAGCGCTCTGCCAAAGCGGATTGGCCAGCGTTCTGTCACGATTCTGGACCCCATGGGTATCGATCCCGAACTGCCTGCCCTGATTACAGCGGCCATACATCAGGAACTGACGAACAGGGTTTGGAGCGCGGCGGACACAGATCTTGTGATCGCTGCACATGGCTCGGGCCGCAGCGCCAATCCGGCCATTGTCGCAAAGGGTTTCGCCGAGAATCTGGGTCGGCTTTCCGCGTTCAATAGCATTCGCACCGGGTTCGTTGAGCAAACCCCATCAATTGCGGACGCCGCCACCGGGTGCGGTGGCAAGGCGCTGTGCCTGCCGTTTTTTGCCTGCACCGGAGGCCATGTTTTGGAAGATGTACCCGAGGAACTTGCCCGCGCCAGCTTTCACGGACACGTAATGCCCGTGATTTCAGAGCTTCCTCAGGTCAAGCGACACATCGCGGCGATGTTGGATACACTGTAGCGAAGCAAAGGGGGGCCACCTGCGTCAACCGGAATGCTGCGCATCCGATAGCTCGCAATAGAAACGGTGGCAGGATCGCCCGCTTCGTTTCGCTGCGTATAAAGCCAGATCGGCGGCATGAAGAATATCTTCGGCCTTGGGCACTTCGAATTGTGTCGAGAGTGCTGTACCAATACTTGCCGATATTCGGCAGGTTGCCCCATCGAACTGCATCGGCTTGCACAGGCGTGAAATCAGGCGCCCTGCAATACCATCAAGCTTTGTACGATCGTTCATGCCCTTAAAAATCAAGACAAACTCATCACCCCCGACTCGGGCAACCGTGTCGTCGCTGCGTGTAACGTCCAGCATGATCTTTGCAGCTTGCTGCAGAACATAGTCCCCTGCAGCATGCCCCAATCGATCATTGACTGATTTGAAGAAATCCAGATCCAGATGCATCATTGCAAAACTCGATTTCGCCGAAATCAAATGCCCTAGAATATGATCCATCGCACGTCGATTTTTCAGCCCGGTCAACGTATCCGTGTAGGCTTGTTCTTCTGCCGCCAGCATCGCACCTTGCAGACGCAAGTTCAGCGAGCGTGACGCTTCCATCGCGGCAGAATTTGCCTCGACCAGATACAACAATTCTATGGCCAGATCAGTGCCCGGGAAATCGGTGCTGGTCAGAGAATAGTCGCGTACCGCATCCAGTATCGAAATTCCAAACGACAGGTTGATGACCGCCCCGCTTCCGCCAGGAAACGGCGCGATCAGACCTTTGAACGCCGTCTGCGGCTGGTCTTGAAACCTGAGATGCAATTTTCGGTCCGGCACCGTCATCAGCGCAGCAATTGTCTTGATGGATCGGGGGCGCACCAGTTCAAAGATATCCAGAAAATTTTGGCCCGCCATCGGTTGATCCGGGCGCAGTTTCTGCAGGGTTGGTCCAACCTGCTCGACCCGACCCTTGCCATCAACAAGAACGAACATCGGGCACAAGGTGTCCAGCAACTGTCCAAGCTCCGCGGTCTTGATCATGATTTACGTGCCCCGAGATCAAAGTGACGCCCTTCGGCAAACGCGCTTTCGATCAATGTGATCGAAATCACCTCGGCCCCGCTTTGGTGACCTTCATTGGATAGGATCACCAGCGCGCCGTAGTCATCCGCCATGGCGCGCAGCACACCGGTCATGACGCTGGAATATCCCGGCAAATCAGCAGAGCAGTGCAAGTGATATTCTCCGGGTGAATGTTCCTGCAATTCCAAATCAGGCAACCTCAGATCCGACACGGCAAGGCGGACACGATCCGACAGGTCATCAAGCGAATGCAAAAATTCCAAATAGGTTACCCCGCCAAAACGCAATAACCTGCGTAGATCTTCCATGTTCGAGTGTGAGACCAGATAAGTGCCCAAATCCTCAAGAAATTCGGATTTTGGGCGGTTCAAGTCAGCGCACAAAGCGTCGAGCACTCGGGTCGATATCTCCGTGTCATAGATCAACATCGCCTCGAACTCGTCAAATCCCAGCCCGGCCGTATGAGTCGCGCGCAACCAGCATTGACGCCCGTAGGTGGCGCAGACAAAGGATTGGATCGCCCTGTTGATCAGCCCGTGCATGTGTCGCCTCAGATTGAAAGACACTCTCAAGTGATCGCAGAAAGCTTAACAAACACCCAAAATCCGATACGGGATTATGAGAATCCGATCTAATCCCAAACTGAAGGGCGGATTGGGCAGCGATCAGAAATCGGTCGGCGCACCGTCTTCGGCCTTGCGGCGCTCAACAAACTCGGCCAGCTCCTCGCGGATCGCCTCATCCATCTTCGGGGCATCGAAATTGTTCACGATCTCCTTAAACATCCGATGGGCACGTTCCGCAGTCCAGATACCACCAGCTGCTTCCCAGGCTTCGAAGTTTTTCCAGTCACTCAGGAACGGCTGATAAAATGCGGTGGTATAGCGATCTTGCGTATGTTGGATGCCAAAGAAATGCCCGTCGTTTCCAACAGACCGGATCGCTTCAAGGGCGATGTCATCCGGGCCCGTCGCTGTCAGTTCCGGCTGCATATACCGCTGAATCTGCTGCAGGATTTCGCAATCCATGATGAATTTCTCGGGGCTTGCGATAAGGCCTCCTTCAAGCCAGCCTGCCGCATGATATACCATGTTGGTGCCTGACTGCACCGCCGCCCAAAGGGAATTCGAGGTTTCCCAAACCGACTGCCCATCGGGCACATTTGCCGCGCAAACACCCGAGGACCGCATAGGCAAGCCATAATACCGTGCCATCTGCCCAGTCATCTGGGTCGAGCGCATGTATTCCGGTGTCCCGAATGCAGGCGCACCGGATTTCATATCGACATTCGAAGTAAAGGTCCCGATCACGCATGGAATACCCGGGCGAACGTACTGAAACAACGCAATCGCGCACAGCGCTTCGGCAAGCGATTGTGCCACTGCGCCAGCCATCGTCACAGGGGCCATCGCCCCGGCCAGAGTGAAAGGCGTCACGACAATTGCCTGCCCACGCCGCGCCAACCGCAGGCAGCCATCGATCATTGGATGGTCGTGTTTCAACGGTGAGGTCGAGTTGATGTTAGTGTACATCCGGGGCGTGGCCTCGAATTCCTCGTGGCTCAGGCCACCCGCGATACGCACCATCTCCATCACGTCTTCGACGCGCTCTTTCCCCAGCGAATAGGCATGCATTGCCTTATCAGTCAGGGTCAGCTTGTCATAAAGCACATCAAGGTGCCGTATGCTGGCGTGGATATCGACCGGCTCAACCGGATATCCACCTGCAAAGTGGATACAGTTGAAGTATTGCGTCAACTTCAGCAGGTCCTGACACATCCGCCGGGTGCCGGGCACTTTTTTTCCGATTTCCATGTCCCAATAATTTGGTGGGGATGAAACATTGCCGAACAGAATGGTCTTGCCACCAATCTCGATCTGATGCTCCGGGTTGCGCGGCGTGATGGTAAATTTGCTGGGCGCCTTGCCCACCATTTCCATCACGAAATCCCGGTCCATGCGGACGTTGTCGCCGGAAATTGTACAGCCCGCCTTGCGCAGGATCCCGATGGCTTCCTGATTGTAGAACTCGATGCCGATCTCTTCGAGAATCCGCATGGCACCTTCGTGAACCGCTTCGATCCCCTCGGGTCCCAACGGCTCGATTGGCTTGTCGATGTTTGTGGGCGGGTTCCAGGGCATCTGCTCGATCACCGCCGCGCCGCGCCTTGCGGCTGCACCCGCGCGTCCACCACCGCGACGTTTGCGTGTCTTGCTCTCAGCCATCACCATCCTCCGCGCTTTCACTCCTATGAAAGCCCCGAAGATTCAGTATCGCCGTTCTGTCTGCGACAAGAGTTGTCGGTTTTATTATCCAACCCGGCGATTTGGAACCGAGATTATTCGGTTTTCGACAACCAGCCGGGAATGTGCCCGATGTTGGGCAAGACGACATCCGCCAGCGGTTCGAGTGTTTTGGCCGTCGCCATGCCGGTCAGAACCCCGATGGTGACCATCCCTGCGGCGCGTCCCGCCTCTAGATCGTGAAGACTGTCACCAACCATCGCAACACGAGATGGCGCGACCTCGACATGCTGAGCAAAGGCCAATAGCTGCCCCGGACCTGGCTTGTAACCATGTCCGCTGTCATATCCGGCTACAAAATCAAAATGGTCCCGCACACCAACGGACTGCAGGTGCTGCAGGGCCGGCATTTCAGCATCGTTCGTCGCAACGCCCAGTTTCAGCCCGGCGCGCCGCAGCTCGGCAAGGAATGGTGCCAAGGGAACGGCTTGGATCTGCTCTGCGTTCGCTGACGCCCGGTTGAGTGTTTCGATCAGGTGCCCCAGAGATACCTCAGGCAAATGCGGTGTCAGGGCTGCAGCAACTTCATCGACCGTTCCGGCGATGACTACGCTATTCGGGTCGTAGCTCTCTTGTTCAAAATCAAATCCGATGGCCTTCCCCAACTCGGTCGCGCGCTGCACATCTCCATCAGAGAGCTGCAGCATCGCGATACGCCCGAACGCACCCCAAGTGGCTGCAAAATCAAAAAGAGTACCGTCCTTGTCGAACACGAGGGCGTCGATTGCCATGAAACAAATTTCCTTTGGGTTAGGTCCAGTGCATATCCGAAACTCCGGACAACGCGGCACGGGCTTGACCCGGCTCTTCGTAGGGCACGGAATTGGCGTCACAAAAAGCGATCACCCATGAATCGTCAAGCAACAGAAAGTCCAACACAGACCCAAGAAATTCTGTCTCACCCGCACGGTCGCGCAAATCTTGTTCCGAGGCACCTGTCGCCCCCAGGAAAACGGGCAGCAACTCATCATTTCCCACCAGCCAGCCCAGCACATTCAGGGCCAGAGTTTCAGCGGAATTGGCGGAGATCGGCATAAACTGGCCTCGGACAATGTGTTGGAAAGGGTTTGTTAACCAGACTCATAAACACTTTAGCAACGCATGCAATCAAACGGTGAATGGCTATGTCTGTACAAGGCACCATACTCGTCCTCGACGGTGTTTCGACCAATCGCATAATGCTCAAGGTTCAGTTGACGGCCGCCTGGTACCATGTCGTGCAGGGTGAGAAACTGGCCGGGCTTGGTGCATTGCTGCGGCGGACACGGCCTGATCTGGTTCTTACAGCGCAAACTCTGCCCGACGGAAGCGCTGCGGATGTTAAGAAAGTGATGGCGGCAGATCCTGCTCTGATCGATGTGCCGATTGTTGCGATTGCACCGCAAAACGACAAAGCAGCGCGTTTGAAGGCACTGTCGGACGGGCTGGATGATGTGCTTGGCTATCCGTTCAAGGATACACTTCTATTGGCCCGCGTGCGCAGCTTGTTACGTGCGCGCGCCGAACGGCAGGAATTAAACATCGAAGGTTCGGCCCAAACCATTGGCTTTGGCGAGGCGCCACAGGTGCTGATCGCCCCGCCATCGACGGCAGAGATCGCGATCCTGACGCAAACAGTTCGAACCAGCGCGTTGTGGAGTAATGCTCTGACCCATCAAACCCGGCATCGTGTGACCGGCCATACTCTGCCTGATCTCAAAGGCATCCTGTCCGGGACGATCCCGGACGCGATTGTTGTTGAGCTTGCACCGAATAGCTCGGGGCGGAACCTACTGGCAGATCTTCGGTCGCGCGGTGCGACACGAAATACGGTGCTGATCGGTGTGTTGCCGGATGATAATCCCGCACTTGCGGCCGAGGCGCTGGACCGAGGCGCTGATGCGGTCTGCATGGGCGGGTTTCAGACAGATGAGATATGCTTGCGGCTTGAAACTTTGATCGCCCGCAAGACCCGAGACGACAGATTGCGAGCGACATTGCGCAGGGATTTGGCCGAATCCCTGATCGATCCGCTGACGGGACTGTTCAATCGCCGCTATGCGATGCGCGCGCTGGACCAGATCGCGCATCAGGCCCCAGAAACGGAACACGGATTCGCCGTGATGCTGGCCGATCTGGACCACTTCAAGGCAATCAATGACCGTTACGGTCACGCCGCGGGGGATTTGGTTCTGACCGAAACCGCGAAAAGGCTGCGAGTCGTGATAGGAAAAACCGGTTTTGTCGCGCGTATCGGCGGCGAAGAGTTCATGATCGGGCTACCGAATACCTCAACCGACCAAGCGCTGAAGCAAGCGAAACAGATTTGTGAAACAATTTGCGAAAAACCTTTTCAGCTGCCGGATCGTCCGGCCCCAGTACCCGTAACGATCAGCGTGGGGGTGAAATTATGTACCCCGCCCGAACTCTCTCATCCAGGCGAAGCAGACCCGGTTGGTCGATTGATCAGCTCGGCGGACAAAGCACTTTATGCCGCCAAAAAAGCGGGCCGCAACCAGGTACAGATTCGGCAAAGCGCAGCGTGACTAGTCAGTCCCGTTTTTTGTGTTTGCGCGGGCCGCGTTTAACCACGTCCTCCAGCCGGTCCGCGTAAGCGGCACGTTGGTCATCATTCATGGCCGAGATCTGGGCCAGCCATTGCTGATGAAGCGCAGTCTGCAGATCAGCAGTTGCCTTCGACTGCTGTGCCAAAAGACTCGCAACCGCTGCGGGATCGAAAGGCACGGCCCTAAGCACTTGACTAAGAGCAGTAAAATCCTGCTTGCGCCGATGTGATCCTTTTCCGCGCAGGTCCGACAACTCACCCCTCAGAGCCTTTCGATCCGACTTTGGCAGCGCATAATACAGCGCCGGGCCAAATCCCGGAGGCGCATCGGCATGAGCGCTTCCTTTAAAGCGCAATGCCGCACCCAAAATGACTCCGACAATCAGCAGATTCAAAGCAAGAGAGACAACCAGCAATATCGGCATCCATTTGCGTTTGGGTGCGGGATGATCGCTCATTCTGCATCCTCCAGATAGTTTTCGTCTAAATTCAGATCGGCCATCAGATAGGCCGTCTCTTGTGAGATGAAATAATCAACAGGGTCCGGCAAGAAGGTCGGCGCGGAGAACCCGATCCAGACGCCAGCTGCGCTTGCGGCCACAAGACCGCTCAACCCTTGCCACCCCCCGATAACGCCTATCTTTTGCCGCCATGTCCGCCGCTGCGGTCTTGCAGTCCGGGCCAGACGTATGGCTTCGGCATCCGTTTCGATGCGAACAGCCAGATCGTCGGGAAGCACATCCCGCGCCGCACGCGCCTGTGCAAACAGATGGTCGAGTTCGTTATCTTGATCAGCCATGTTCGTACCCCAGTTCATCCCGACGCCCCGCCAGTATCGCGGTAAGAGATCGTTTGCCACGCGCGGTCAGGCTTTCAACCGCCTCGACCGAAATATCCATGATCCCCGCGATTTCGGGATTGGACAATTCTTCGATGTGCCGCAGAACCACAGCCTGCCGCTGCCGGTCCGGCAAATGCTCCAATGCAGCCTGCAACGCGTCCTTGCGGGCACTCTCCTGCATCTGGTCGACCACACTGGCAGTCTCATCTTCGGGTTCGGCCACATTGTCCAACGCTTGAGGCCGCTTTTTCCGGCGCAAGTCCACACATAGATTCAGTGTTACGCGATAGAGCCAGGTCGATAACTGCGCCTGCCCCGGCACCCAGTCAGGTGCCATCTTCCAAAGGCGCATCATCGCTTCTTGCGTCACGTCCTCTGCTTCTGCTGGGTTTCCCAGCATTCGCAAAGCCACGGAATAACTTCGCGGCCCCAACCGCCCGGTCAGCAGGCGGGCCGCCGTAGCATCGCCATCAGAAAACCGGCCCAGCAACTCTTCGTCGCTGGGCTCGGGCATGGCAGGTGTTCCGCCATGCTCGATGTCGGGATAAGAGGTCAGATCCTCCATCCCGCATCAGTTGTTGTCGGTGTCCGACTTCTGATGCCGCTTGTGTTTCCGGCCCATTTTGTCTTTTGCATCCGCGTATTCCTGTTCTGAGATCGAACCGTTGCCGTCGGCATCGATGCGCTCGAACATCTTGGAGGCGCGGCGCGGCTTCGGCAATTCATCTTCGCTAAGGAAACCATCCGCATTTGCGTCGTGCTTTTCGAACATCTTGGTGACACGCTCGTTGGCCTTGGTCTGCGCCGCAGCCTGCATTTCTTCGACGCTCAGTTGGCCGTCGCCATCCGTATCGGCAGCGGTGAATTTCTGGTTGCGATGTGTCTCGATCTCGGCCTGAGTCACCTGCCCGTCCCCGTCGGCATCCAGTTCCTGAAATGTCGCACGCGGGCCCTTGGCCAAAGCGGAAGTGCCGGTCACAGTAACTGCAGCTACGACGATTGCCGAAATGAAGCTTTTGGTTTTCATTACATAGTTCCCTGAATTTGGCGGCCATTTGCCGCTGTTGATACCTATTCAAACGCGGCTTGGGCGGGTTTCCGTCGCTTCCGGCACAACTTTTTTTGCTTTATTTGAAACGCCAATAGAAAATGATACGCTAAGCAGCAGCGCCACAAAGCGACGCACCCCCCTTTTCCGTTGGGTCTGATCCTGCCTATATGCCTCCAGGAAAGATGCGCGAGATACATATGATTGACCAAACTATTGACAGTTCGCTCGAAGAAGACCGCCCAACAAAACCCGCATTGATCCGAGGGTTCCGGTGCAAATGCCCGAATTGCGGTGAGGGTGCGCTGTTGCACAGCTATCTCAAGGTGAATGACACCTGTTCGGAATGCGGGGAGGAATTGTTCCATCATCGCGCTGATGACGGCCCGGCCTACCTGACGATCCTGCTGGTGGGGCACCTTCTGGCACCCGCCCTTCATGTCTCTTACGTGCAGTGGCGTCCCGATCCATGGACCATGGCGATTGCATTCTCGATCGGCTGCGTCGCGCTATCCCTGTTCCTTCTGCCCCGTCTCAAAGGGGCCGTTGTCGCCTATCAATGGGCGCGGCGGATGCACGGGTTTGGCAAGGCCGGATGACGGCGGATAAAACCGCAATCCGGGATGCTGCTACCGTAATCGTATTGCGTGATCGGTTCACAGACCCGTCGATCCTGATGGGCCAACGCGGTGCCAAGGCTGCGTTCATGCCGAACAAATTCGTATTCCCGGGCGGCGCGGTTGATGCTTCCGATGCAGGCATCCCGCTCAGTACGCCATTGCCCGATCTATGCACCGATCGCCTGTCACAACAATCAGCGCCAAACTTGCAGACCTCTCTGGCTGTCGCGGCGATCCGAGAGTTGTGGGAAGAAACCGGGCTTGTTCTGGGACAACAAGGGAATTGGCAAGGCGCGATCCCGGCCGATTGGCAAAGCTTTGCGGCGATGGGCTACCTGCCGTCTGCGGAAGCACTGCAATTTGTCTTTCGCGCAGTCACACCACCGGGGCGACCCCGCCGGTTCGACGCCAGGTTCTTTCTGGTCGATGCGGACGCGATTCAGGGGGATCTTGACGACTTCACGCATGCCTCGGACGAGCTATCGCATTTGCAATGGGTCAAGATCAGCCAAGCGCGAGAGTTCGACCTGCCCTTCATCACCGAAGTTGTTCTGGCCGAAGTCGCTGCCCGTGCAGAGGACCCGAACCCGCCTGAAACCGTTCCCTTCTTTCTCAACAACGAAGAGGCCAGCCTTTTCCTGCAGCTTCGGGGCTATCCGATGCCCTATGCAGATTAACGCATTCGGCTAACAACCACTGTTACCTCGGGTTTCTTGCCGATCTCGGCCTGCGCGGTCTGACGTGCGATCCGGCGCAACCCTTCTTCCAGTTTGTCGTCATCACGCAGCGTCTTTGCGCCCGCACGCATCAGGAACTGGTTCAGGTCCTCTTCCAGCACCTCAATCAGCCCCGCGCGGGATGATCCCGTTTCGGGCAGGCCCATCGTATCGCACCACGGCTCACCCAGCGGTTCGTCTTCTTCGTCCAATATCACGGTGATGATGATATGGCCGTTCAGCGCCATCCGAATCCGGTCGCGCACCACGCCGTCCAAGGCGCCGATTTTGACTGTACCATCCAGATAGGTCCGGCCAGTCTCGATATAATCCGCCACTTTGGGCGCATTCCCAGTCAGATCCAGCATAGTGCCGTTAACAGCGAGAATCCCAGTGCGACCACCCGTTTCGGCCAGTTTGGCATGCTCACGCAAGTGGCGGTGTTCGCCATGCATCGGGATGACCATCTGCGGATCGATCAGGGCGTGAACCTTCTCAAGATCAGGCCGGTTGGCGTGACCCGAGACGTGATACAGACCAGAGCTGTCATCGACCACATCCACGCCCTTCTCACTGAGCTGGTTCATGATGCGGATTACGCCACGTTCATTGCCGGGAATAGTCTTGGACGAGAACAGAAACAGATCGCCCTCTTTCGCTTCTAGCCCGCGATATTTACCACGCGCCAGTTGAGCGCTGGCCGCGCGGCGCTCGCCTTGGCTGCCAGTCACAATCAACATCAGGTTCGCGCGCGGCACGTCGACGGCCTCTTCAGCGCTGATAACCTTTGGAAAATCGGTCAGGATGCCGGTCTCGGTCGCCGCCTCGATCATACGCCGCATCGCACGACCCAGCAGTACGACCGAACGGCCGGCTTTCTGTCCCGCCTCTGCCAGCGTTTTCACGCGTGCCACGTTCGAGGCAAACGTGGTTGCGATGACCATGCCGCTGGCCTCTTGAACCAGACGGGTGATCTCGGGGCCGACTTCGGATTCCGAACGCCCGGGATGGCTTGAGAACACATTGGTACTGTCACAGACCAACGCTTTGACGCCGGGCTTTGCCACCTCGGCCCACAGATCGGGATCGAATGGTTCGCCCACGACCGGGTTGGAATCGAGCTTGAAATCCCCCGTATGCACCACGCGTCCGGCAGGCGAGTCGATAACGAGCCCTGCACTTTCAGGGATGGAATGCGAAACCGGCAGGAAGCCAACGGTAAACGGGCCAGCCTTGATCTGTTCGGGCCATGGAGACGCAGTTTGCACCGCCTCGGTCGGGTGGCCGCGTTCTTCCATCTTGCGACGCGCGATATTGGCGGTAAAAGCGCGCGCGTAGACCGGCGCGCCCAAAGCCTCATAACAGTGGGCCACCGCCCCGACATGATCTTCGTGCGCGTGAGTGACAAAAACTGCTTCCAGCTGATCGGCGCGCTCTTTCAACCAGGTGATGTCTGCAAAGATCAGATCCACGCCGGGCGAGGTGTCCATGTCCGGGAAGGCAACGCCAAGATCCACAAGGATCAACCGCTCTTGCCCCGGCTTACCGTAACCATAGACATAGGCATTCATGCCGATTTCGCCTGCACCGCCCAGCGGCAGATAGATCAGTCGTTCACTGCTCATGTTGAGCCATTTTCCTTGTTATAGCGATGTATCACGGTCAACCCGTGCATCGTCAGATCATCCTCGATAGCGTTAAAACCCACGTCAGCCTGATCAAAAAGAGGCGCCAGGCCCCCGGTACCGACGACTTTCATCGCCATTCCGTATTCAGCTTTCACGCGCGAGATCAGCCCTTCGATCAGGCCGGAATATCCCCAATACACGCCGGACTGGATACAGCCAACCGTGTTTGTTCCAATCACTTTTTCGGGCCTCGTGATGTCGATATGCGGCAACGCCGCGGCACCCTGATGCAGTGCCTCAAGGCTCAGGTTCACGCCAGGGGCGATGATACCACCGACGTAGGCGCCGTCGGCTGCGACCACGTCGAAATTCGTGGCGGTCCCAAAGTCAACCACAACCACATTGCCGCCATGGCGGTCGAACGCCGCCGCCGCGTTGGCCAACCGGTCCGGACCGGGCACGGTGCCTTCGTCCACGCGCGGATTGACCGGCAGCAGGCAATCTGGCTTGCCAACAACAATCGGCCGGCATCCAAAAAAGCGATCAGCAAAGACCCGCAGGTTGAACACCACGCGTGGCACGGTTGAGGCGATGATCACATCCGAGATATCAGCTTCGATACCGTAGTGTTTCACCAAGGTTGAATACCAGGTGAAATAGGCGTCCGCTGTGCGGGCATGGTGGGTTGAGGTGCGCAGAGTGCACAGAAACTTTTCGCCATCCCAGATCGAGAAAACGGTGTTGGTATTGCCGCAATCAATCGCCAGAAGCATCCCGCGCCCCTTTCAGAAGTAAACATCCGCAGCCGGAATGCTGACCCGGCCCTTGGCGGTGTTTAGGACAAGGCTGCCACCCACGTCTACCGTTTCGAAGGTTCCAACCGTTTCGGACGTGGCTGTACGAGCGGTTATGACTTCGCCCAACCGCGCTGCTCGGGATAGCCAGGCTGTGCGGATCGGTTCGAACCCGTAGGTCATGAACTGGGTCTCATAATGCGCATAAGCTACCGCCAGTTCGGTCAGAAAATCCTCGGGGGTGGTGAGCGCGCCGGTTTCCGAGAGCAGAGAAACAGGTCGCACCGCTCCGGCTTCGACGCGATCAGTGCCCGGTGCCTCGGACAGGTTCACCCCAACCCCTATCGCCAGATGTGACACCCCCCGGCCCTGCCCCGTGCTTTCTAGCAGGATACCCGCTAGTTTTCCGCCGTTGAGCAGCACGTCATTGGGCCATTTCAGTGCCAAACCTACTGCGCGCCCTGTTACCGCCACACAGGCATCATACAGGGCGAGCGCTGCGACAAAACTTCGAAGGGCCGCCTGTTCCGGATCACCCGGCGGGCGCATCAGCAAAGTCGCTGCCAGATTACCTTTGGGGTTGGCCCAGGCTCGCCCGCGCCGACCACGCGCGGCGGTCTGATGATGGGCCATGATCCAGACCGGACCGGTCGCTGTTGGCGCAAGCCGCACCGCCTCATTCAGAGTACTGTCGACTTCTTTCAGTATATGCAGGCCATATCCCTGCGGCCATTCGCTCATGTCAAAAAGGCCCGGTCGCGCGACCGAGCCTCGGTTGATCGAAACGCGGCAGTATCAGTTGACAAGCGTCGCCGCAGCAGCTGCAGCTGCCCCTTCCACACCGAACTGATAAAATACGCCAATCAACATCAGAGCCGCAGAGCCCATCAGCGCTGCCCACAAAACCGGGGTCGAGCGGATCTCGATCGGGTCTTCATTCTCCGCCCCGAAATACATGTAGAACACGATCCGCAGATAGTAGAACGCACCAATGACCGAGGCGATGGCCGAGACGATCACCAGCCCGAACAGGTCGGCATCGATACCCGCTTGCCAGACGCCGAACTTGGCGAAGAAGCCCAGCATCGGTGGCACGCCCGCCAGACTGAACATCAGGATCAGGACCGCCAGAGCTTTGCCCGGATCGCGCTTCGAGAACTGACGTAGCGCATCAATATCAGTGACCGGTTTGCCATCACGCTCCATCATCAGGATGAATGCGAAGGTTCCGATATTCATCGTCACATAGATGGCCAGATACATCAGCATTGCCTTGATGCCCATCTCGGTCCCGGCGGCCAGTCCGATCAGAGCGTATCCCATATGGGCAATCGACGAAAACGCCATCAGCCGCTTGATGTCACGCTGCCCGATGGCCGCAACCGCGCCCAGCAACATCGACAGGACCGAAAGCAGCACGATCACTTGCTGCCAATCCTTGATCACGCCTCCGAATGCGTCATGCATCAGGCGCGCGAACAAGGCCATCGCAGCCACTTTCGGAGCGGTGGCGAAGAACGCGGTAATCGGGGTCGGTGACCCTTCATACACATCCGGCGTCCACATGTGGAACGGCACGGCCGAGACCTTGAAGGCCAGACCCGAGATCATGAACACCAGGCCAAACAGGAGGCCAATCGAGACATCTCCATGATGCACCGTTTGGATGATGCCCGAGAACAGCGTGGTGCCGGTGAAGCCGTAAACCAGCGACGCACCATAGAGCAGCAAACCAGAGCTCAACGCGCCCAGCACGAAGTATTTCAGACCGGCTTCGGTGGATTTGGCACTGTCGCGCCGCAAGGCGGCGACGACGTAAAGTGACAGCGACTGCAGCTCAAGCCCCATATAAAGCGACATCAGATCGCCTGCGCTAACCATCATCATCATGCCTACAGCCGCAAGTGCGACCAGCAGAGGATATTCAAAGCGCAGCAGATCGCGGCGCGCCATATATTCCTGGCTCATCAGCAATACCGCAGCGGCAGACAGCAGAATCGCAACCTTTGCAAATCGAGCAAAGCCGTCATCCACAAACATGCCGTTGAAGGCCACGTTAGTACCTTCGCCATTCATCGCAATCCAGATTGCCAACACCGCCATCAGACCTGAAGTGGCCCAGACCAGCATGGGAGCCAGAGCATCCTTGGTGGTGTAGACAGCCCCGATCAGCGCCGCCATCGCATAAATTGCCAGAACAATTTCCGGCAGGATGATTGTCAGATCAGCCTGGATCATGTCTCCAAAGCCCCCTTAATGCGAAGCGGCTGTCTGGGTTGCGGCTTCAGCCGCGGCCAGAGCCGTGTCATAGTTCGAGATTAGCGCTGCGGTGGATTGCCCGATCACATCGGTCACCAGCGAGGGATAAACCCCAAGCAGAATGGTCATCACGATCAGCGGCGCGAAGATCAGCCGCTCGCGCGAGCTCATGTCTGTGATGGCCTTGAGGCTTTCCTTGATCAGATCTCCAAAGACTACCCGGCGATAGAGCCATAGCGCATAGCCCGCCGAGAAAATCACACCGGTTGCAGCCACAGCCGTCACCCAGGTGTTGACCTGGAATGCGCCCATCAGGGTCAGGAATTCCCCGATGAAGCCCGATGTACCAGGCAAGCCGACATTGGCCATGGTGAACAGCATGAAGACCAGAGCGTAAGCCGGCATCCGGATGACCAAACCGCCATAAGCCTCGATATCGCGGGTGTGCATCCGGTCATAGATCACGCCAACACACAGGAAGAGCGCTGCGGAAATGAACCCATGACTGAGCATCTGGAAGATCGCGCCATCAATGCCCTGCTGGTTCGCTGCAAAGATACCCATGGTCACAAAGCCCATATGCGCGACCGAGGAATAGGCGATCAGCTTCTTCATATCCTCCTGCACCAGCGCAACCAGAGAGGTGTAGACAACAGCAATCGCCGACATCCACAGCACCACATCGGTCATCACCGCAGACCCCACCGGGAACATCGGCAGGCTGAAGCGCAGGAAGCCATAACCTCCCATCTTCAACAGGATCGCCGCCAGAACGACCGACCCCGCAGTTGGGGCTTGAACGTGGGCATCCGGCAACCAGGTGTGCACCGGCCACATCGGCATTTTCACCGCAAAGGATGCGAAAAAGGCCAGGAACATCAGCGTCTGCATGCCGCCGACGATATAGATGCCCAGTACGCTGAATCCTTCGGACGAGAACTGATGGCTCATCAGCGCCTCGATATCCGTGGTGCCCGCATCCGCATACATCGCAACCATCGCCACCAGCATCAGCACCGAGCCGAGGAAGGTGTATAGGAAGAACTTGAAGCTGGCATAAATGCGGTCTTTGCCGCCCCAAATACCGATGATCAGGAACATCGGGATCAGGCCCGCCTCGAAGAACAGGTAGAACAGCACAAGATCCAGCGCCATGAACACGCCTAGCATCAGCGTTTCCAGCAGCAGGAATGCGATCATGTATTCCTTGACCCGGTCCGTGACCTGCCAGCTGGCCAGAATGGTCAGCGGCATGATGAAGGTGGTCAGCAGCACGAAAAGAACGCTGATGCCATCCACACCCATTTTGTATTTCAGACCCA
Organism: Ruegeria sp. SCSIO 43209; assembly: GCF_019904295.1. Classification (NCBI taxonomy): domain Bacteria; kingdom Pseudomonadati; phylum Pseudomonadota; class Alphaproteobacteria; order Rhodobacterales; family Roseobacteraceae; genus Ruegeria; species Ruegeria sp. SCSIO 43209. The sequence continues at coordinate 702,629 of NZ_CP065359.1, read as the reverse complement.
GCAGCCATTCGCCTTCTTCCACCATCTGGAAGCCGGTGTTGGACGGGTCAAAGCCGGTATAGATGCCGATTGAGACCAGAAAGGTCACGGTTGTGGCAACCAGCGCCACCCATTTGGCGTTGCGCTGCGCGGCTACGTCCTCGCCATGCAGAAACAGGGCCAGAATGCCTGCTGCGATGGCGGGGATGAAGGTGACAATAGATAGGATATTGTCCATTAGTTTGCGCCTCCGCCGATCGACATCCAGGTGACAAGAGCGGCGATGCCCAAAACCATCCAGAAGGCGTAAGTAAAGATGTAACCCGTCTGAGCTTTGCCTGCGAGGCGGGTGAAGAAGGGCACCACGCCCATCGAAACCCCGTTCAGGAAGCCATCAATCGTGTTGCCGTCACCGCGTTTCCACAGGAACCGACCCAGCGCAACGGTAGGTTTGACAAAGATCGCGTCGTAGATCTCGTCAAAGTACCACTTGTTCTTGAGAAACAGGTACAGCGGCCGCTGGTTCGCCGCCAGACGTGCGGGCAACGACGTGTTCACGATGTAGAACCAATAGGCGACGACAAAACCCAGCAGCATGGCAACAAAAGGCGATACTTTGACCCATTTCGGAGCCTCATGCGCATCGTTCAGGACATTGTTGTCAGGTGCCATATACAGCGCGCCTTCGCCCGGCTCACCGCCAAAGCTGGCATGCTTTTTGTCCGCCTTGTAGTCACCCTCGCCTTTATCAGCCTTCGCGTCGAATTGGTCGTCATCTGCCTTGGCCTCACCATGAGATGCGTCTGCGGCAACTTCGCCATGACCGCCGGTCTCTTCCGCCAGCGGAATACCGTAGAACTTGGCCACTTTATCGGTGTAGCCGAAGAACTGGTTGTACCACAGCATCCCCGAGAATACCGCGCCCAGAGACAGTACCCCCAGCGGGACCAGCATGACCATCGGACTTTCATGCGCGTGCTCATGCGTATGCTTGTCGCCACGCGGCTCGCCATAGAAGGTTAGGAATATCAAACGCCAGCTGTAGAATGAGGTGAACACCGCTGCGATTACCAACATCCAGAAGGCATAACCTGTGCCACCTACAAAGGCGCTTTCGATGATGGCATCCTTCGACAGGAACCCGGCGAAGCCAAACGTGGTCAGCGGGATGCCCACACCGGTAATGGCCAGCGTGCCGATCATCATCGCCCAGAACGTATAGGGGATTTTCTTCCGCAGACCGCCGTACTCGGTCATCTCTTGCTCATGATGCATCGCATGGATCACTGAACCAGCACCAAGGAACAGCAGCGCCTTGAAGAACGCGTGCGTCAGCAGATGGAACATCGCGGCTGAGTACATGCCAACGCCGGCGGCGACAAACATGTAACCCAATTGCGAACAGGTCGAATACGCAATGACCCGCTTGATATCGGTCTGCACCAAGCCCACGGTTGCTGCGAAAAACGCCGTCGAAGCGCCAAGGAAGGCTATGAACCCGGTGGCCCCCGGTGCGAACTCCATCAGCGGCGACATACGGCAGACCAGGAACACACCTGCGGTAACCATGGTCGCAGCGTGGATCAGCGCGGACACAGGGGTCGGACCTTCCATCGCATCCGGCAGCCAGGTGTGTAGTATCAACTGCGCCGATTTACCCATCGCGCCGATGAACAGCAGAACACAGATCACCTCGATCGCAGTCCACTCACCCCAGAGGAAGCTCAGTTTTTCCTCCGCCAATGCCGGGGCCGATGCGAATATGTCTGAGAAATTGATGCTGTCGGTCAGGAAGAACAGCGCGAAGATCCCAAGCGCAAAGCCGAAATCGCCCACTCGGTTCACGATGAACGCTTTCATCGCCGCTGCATTGGCGCTGGGCTTGCGATAATAGAACCCGATCAGCAGGTACGAGGCGACACCCACGCCTTCCCAGCCAAAGAACATCTGAACCAGATTGTCCGCCGTCACCAGCATCAGCATGGCGAAGGTGAAGAACGACAGATAGGCAAAGAAACGCGGCTTATAGCTTTCGCCTTCACGCCATTGCGGGTCGTGATCCATGTAGCCGAACGAATACAAGTGAACCAGCGCCGAAACGGTCGTCACCACGATCAGCATGATCGCCGTCAGACGGTCCAGACGAATGGCCCAGCTTGTCGACAGCGAACCACTTTCGATCCAGCGCATGATCTCGATCTGCTGGGTGTGGCCATCAAATGAAAGGAAGACGATCCAGCTGAGCAGGCAGGCCAGAAACAGCAGGCCCGTTGCGGTCCACATGGCGGCTTTCTCACCAATGAAGCGCCAGCCAAAACCGCAGATCAACGCACCCACGAGCGGGGCAAAGAGGATGGTGGTTTCCATATTCTCTTACCCCTTCATCATATTGACGTCTTCAACCGCGATGGTGCCACGGTTGCGGAAGAAGCAGACCAGAATGGCAAGGCCAATCGCCGCCTCAGCCGCCGCAACTGTCAACACGAACAGCGTAAAGACCTGCCCGACCAGATCGCCGAGGAAACTAGAGAACGCCACGAGGTTGATATTCACCGCCAGCAGCATCAATTCGATGCTCATCAGCAGGATGATGACGTTCTTGCGGTTCAGGAAGAGACCGAAGATGCCGATGACGAATAGCGTCGCCGCGACCGTAAGATAGTGTTCAAGTCCGATCATCGTCTCAAAGTCCCTGCCCCGGTTTCACGTCCTTCAACTCCATCGCTTTGGCCGGGTCGCGCATCATCTGGCCGATGATGTCCTGACGCTTGATGTCCTGACGGTGGCGCAGTGTCAGCACAATGGCACCGATCATGGCCACCAGCAGGATCAGGCCCGCCAGTTGGAACAGAAGGAAGTATTGATCGTATAGAATGACGCCGAGCGCCTCAGTGTTGTGGCGGTTGCTCGGTACCGGCTGCGCCAGATTGGCGGCGGCACCCTGCGCGCTGTCCCATGCTCCGATGGCCATGACGAACTGCATCAGGATCACCAATCCGATCAACAGCGCCAGCGGCATGTAGCGCGCCATCTCGGCCTTCAGCTCGGCAAAGTCCACATCCAGCATCATCACCACGAAGAGGAACAGAACCGCAACCGCGCCGACATAAACGATAATCAGCAGCATCGCCACGAACTCGGCCCCCAGCAGCACGAACAGGCCCGCAGAGGACAGAAAGGACAGGATCAGCCACAGCACCGAATGCACCGGCTGGCGGCTGATCACCGTGAACAGCCCGCCGGTGATGGCGCTGATGGCAAACAGATAGAAGGCAAAGACGGTCATTGATCCTCATCCTCGTTATCACCCATGACCTCTTGCGCCAGATCCAGCGCACGGGTCATGGCCGGGATGCCGGCAAAGACCGACATCTGACCGATCGTTTCCACGATCTCTTGTTTCTTGGCGCCAGCTTCCAGCGCATGGCGCACGGTCTGACGCACCGCCGAGTCCGCCTGAGCGCCCTGACAGGTCAGCCCGGCCAGCGTCAGCAGAAGGCGAGTTTTGGCGTCCAGCCCGTCCTTGTTGACGGTATTGCCGAACATCATCTCCATGACCTCTTTGGGCATGGTTGGCCACAACGCCTCAAACCCTTTGGGCGAGAAATTCTCCATCGCCGGGTTCATCGCCTTGGCCATGTCCTGAGCTTGCTTCATCATCAGCTCGAACGGATTTGTCGGACTGTCACTCATCTGTACGGCGCGTCCATTTCCAGATTGCGAGCGATTTCGGCTTCCCAGCGTTCGCCATTATCCAGCAGTTTCTGCTTGTCGTAGAACAACTCTTCCCGGGTTTCGGTGGCGAATTCGAAATTCGGGCCCTCGACGATGGCATCAACCGGACATGCCTCCTGGCAGAAACCGCAATAGATGCATTTGGTCATGTCGATGTCATAGCGCGTGGTGCGGCGGCTTCCGTCTTCGCGCGGCTCGGCATCGATGGTGATGGCTTGTGCAGGACAGATCGCTTCGCACAGTTTGCAGGCGATGCAGCGTTCCTCACCGTTCGGATAACGGCGCAGGGCATGTTCACCCCGGAACCGCGGGGACAAGGGCCCCTTTTCATGCGGGTAGTTCACGGTGGCTTTTGGGGCGAAGAAGTATTTCAAGCCCAATTTCATTCCGACCCAGAAGTCCTGCAGCAGGAAATACTTGGCGGCGCGGGTGTAGTCGATTTGAGTCATATCAGCCTCCTACGCTCCAACGGGCAAACGCGCCCCAGAACCAGTCGAATTTCGCCGCGAAGGCCACGAAGACGACCCAGACGAGGCTGAACGGCAAGAACACTTTCCAACCCAGGCGCATCAACTGGTCATAGCGGTAGCGGGGTGTGATCGCCTTGACCATCGCGAAGATGAAGAAGAAGAACGCCATCTTGGCAACCATCCACAATACGCCGTCAGGCAGGCCTGGGATCGGGGACAGCCAGCCGCCAAAGAACAGCAGTGTGGTCAGAGCACACATCAGGAAGATGGCGATGTATTCACCAGCCATGAAAAGCAGGAAAGGCGTGGCCGAGTATTCGACCTGATAGCCTGCAACCAGTTCCGATTCCGCCTCGGGCAGATCGAAAGGTGGCCGGTTGGTTTCAGCCAATGCCGAGATGAAAAACAGGAACACCATCGGGAAATGCGGCAGCCAGTACCAGCTGAAGAACCCGAACGAGCCATCCTGTGCGCGGACGATATCACCAAAGTTCATCGAACCGGTCGAGATGATGATGCCGATGATGATCAGACCGATGGATACCTCGTATGAAATCATCTGCGCGGCAGAGCGCAGCGACCCAAGGAATGGATACTTTGAGTTCGACGCCCAACCACCCATAATCACGCCATAAACCTCAAGCGATGAGACTGCGAAGACATAGAGGATGGCGACGTTGATGTCCGACAGGACCCAGCCATCGTTGAACGGGATCACCGCCCAGGCGATCATCGCGAGGACAAAACTGGTCAATGGTGCGAGGATAAACACTGTACGGTCGGCACCTGCGGGAATGACGACCTCTTTCACCACATATTTCAGTGCGTCCGCCACCGATTGCAGCAGGCCGTATACGCCGACAACGTTGGGGCCGCGACGCATCTGGACGGCGGCCCAGATCTTGCGGTCGCCGTAAACGAGGAACAACAGCGAGATCATCACGAACGCAACAACAGCAAGCACTTGCGCCAGAATGATGATGGCTATTCCGCCTGGGGTGTTAAAGAAGTCAGCCATTGGTCCTCACACCGTGGGTATTTTGATTTCCGCGTGCGATGCAAAGGCCAGATGCCTGCGCAATCTGCGGCTGGGTCGGCGCGTTGGTGTAAACAGCATCTGCCGTCTGTACGCCACCCTTAATCTTCAATTTCACACGCAAATCCGGCGCGGCTATCTGCCACCCGGGCACCGCGTACGTCTGCGATATGAAACGTTTCTGGTTCATTCAGCCGCAATCTTCTCAGTCTTGCGGGTCTGCGCCTGTGCCGATAGTTCGGCCATCAATTGCGAGGCGCGGGCAATCGGGTTGGTCAGGTAGAAATCCTTGATTGCATTGCGGAAGCTGGCTTCTCCCAATTTTCCGGCTTGTAGCGCCGCTGCTTCATTCTCAATCACCTCATCAATGCGCGCCAGATGCGGAACAGATTCGAGCAAGGAGGTGCGCAACTGAGCCAATGTATCGTAGGGCAGAGTAGCCCCCAGCTCGGCAGACAACGCCCTTAGGATTGCCCAGTTTTCCTTGGCCTCTCCCGGTGCAAAGCCTGCGCGCATGGCGAGTTGAGGACGCCCTTCGGTGTTCACGAACAGACCGTTTTCTTCTGTGTAAGCCGCCCCCGGCAGGATCACATCTGCGCGGTGCGCGCCACGATCGCCGTGACTGCCCTGATAGATCACAAAAGCACCCTCGCCGATCTCGACTTCGTCAGCACCGAGGTTATAGATCACATCGGCCGCGTTGACCGCCTCCATGCCACTTTCGTTGGTCGCATCCACATCCATCGCACCTACGCGCGATGCCGCGGTGTGCAGAACGATCAGCCCACTTTCGGTATTGCTTGCAATGGCTTGCGCGGCGGCCAGAACGGCAGAGCCATCGGCCTCCTGTAGCGCGCCCTGCCCGACGATGACAAGAGAGCGCTTGCTCTTGATCTCATCATCACCACCCATATCAACGATGGTCTGCAGCGCGGCACGGTCGCTGCCTACATGGTGATACTCATAGGTCAGATCGACGGCAGGCCCGACCAAGGCCACCTCGGCGCCGTGTGCCCAGGCCTTGCGGATACGAGCATTCAAAACCGGAGCCTCGTCACGCGGGTTGGTCCCGATCAACAGGATACGTTCAGCTGCATCAATATCTTCGATTGCCGCGGTCCCGGCATAGGCTGCTCGGTTACCCGCAGGCAGTTTGGCGCCGTCGGTGCGGCACTCAACGATACCGCCTTGCCCTTCGATCATCTGTTTCAGCGCATAGATGGCCTCAACCGAAGCCAGATCACCTACGATCCCAGCCGGTTTCTCGGCCCCCTTAAGAACCTCAGCAGCTTTGTTCAGTGCTTCTGGCCATGTGGCAGGACGCAGCTTGCCGTTTTCGCGCACATAAGGCCTGTCCAGTCGCTGACGCCGTAAGCCGTCCCAGACAAAGCGGGTCTTGTCGCTGATCCATTCCTCGTTCACACCGTCATGGTTGCGCGGCAGAAAGCGCATCACTTCACGCCCTTTGGTATCTACACGGATGCTTGAGCCCAAAGCGTCCATCACGTCGATACTCTCGGTTTTGGTCAGTTCCCAAGGGCGAGCGGTGAATGCATATGGCTTCGAGGTCAACGCCCCTACCGGGCACAGATCGATGATGTTGCCCTGCAGGTTCGAATCCAGCGTCTGGTTCAGGTACGAGGTGATCTCGGCATCTTCGCCGCGTCCGGTCTGACCCATCTGGGTGATCCCGGCGACCTCTGTGGTGAAGCGCACGCAACGAGTACAACTGATGCAGCGAGTCATCGCGGTGCCAACCAGCGGACCAAGGTCCAGATCATCCACGGCACGCTTGGCTTCTTTGAAGCGCGTCCCTGACAGACCATAGGCCATGGCCTGATCCTGCAGGTCACACTCACCGCCCTGATCGCAGATCGGGCAATCCAGCGGGTGGTTGATCAGCAGAAACTCCATCACCCCTTCGCGGGCCTTCTTGACCATGGGCGAGTTCGTCTTGACCACCGGTGCCTGCCCTTCCGGACCCGGACGCAGATCGCGCACCTGCATCGCGCAGGAGGCCGCCGGTTTCGGCGGGCCGCCCACGACCTCGACCAGACACATCCGGCAGTTCCCGGCAATCGACAGACGCTCGTGATAGCAAAAGCGCGGCACCTCGACCCCGGCCTGCTCGCAGGCCTGGATCAGTGTCATCGCGCCATCGACTTCGATTTCCTGCCCGTCGATATTGACTTTGCGGAGGTCAGACATCGCTAGTTCGCCCTCAAATACACGCCTATGGCGCTGTTTCTTTCAATCTCTTTCCGCCCTAACGTGCAGAAAGAATTGGGATTTTCATAAGACACGCCGTTTTGGATCAGATACGCCTCACCTTTGGCGCGCATCCTGTCTTTTTCGGCATCCGAGTCCACATAGGCGCGGATTTCCTTGTCCGAATATCCCAGTTTGTTCGCCTTGGACCGCAGATCCCACATCACCCCAATCGCCTTAAGTCGACGCCCGCTGATCGACGGACAGTACTCCGAAATCTCATTTGCGATCGCGATGTAGTAGAGTTCGTTGTCGATCTCTTTGACATCCCTCAAGGGTGGTTTGGCTTCGGCCATTACAGGCATCGAAATCGCGCAAATCGCGGCCAGAAGTCGTACAACAGTCATGACATTTCCTTTCGTCTTGGGATTCCCAAGACGGCGGTCAGCCGGGCTGCTATGCAATAACAGCCCATGGGTTTTGCCGTGATATGCGATACGGTGGCTCATGGTCGCTGACAGCTTCCGGCATATGTCAGCTTATCGTTTTCGATCCGTAGATTTTGCGGCTCGGTCTCCGGCCCAACCTTCCATACAATTCTGGACGATCCAAAATTCTGGATGCAGAATTTTGTGCCCTCATAACGGCCTGCTTCGCGTGCGCCTTCCAATGACTGCGAAACGCCATTCACAGTCACAGTGAAATCGGTAGGTGTCGTCTTCTTATCCACGTGTTTAGCGTTGGCGTTGAAGAAAATGCCGTCAAACGCCACGCGGGTCGCCCTCGATTTCGCTGTACCGCAGGCAGATACAAGTAAGCTTCCCACCAATACCATTGTCATTACGAATACGCGTTTCGCCATCATGACCACTCCTGTTTCGTGGCTGGCGCTTGTGGCATCCGCTGATGCGCAGGAGAAAGCGTATGAATCAACATCCCGTTCACTCCGCCGCGACCTGTACGCAACGATTGTCGCGCCACTTGCTGGCCTGTTTCAATTCTGCCCACCCAAAGGCATGCTCGCTGGGTCCTTCCGAGCGCAGCTTTTCCAGACGATCCAGCGCTTCAGCCAAACTGGGGCAATGCCCTTCCCGCACCCACCACATGACAAAATGTTGTTCGCCAAGGATTTCGAACCACTCTTGCCGACGCTCGTAGAACTGTTTGTGGATAGTCCCCCAAACAAATTTCTCAAGGCTGGCGACGTCTTCCCAAACCGTCAGGTTCGCGACGAATTGCGGATCATCCCCGATGCTGTTTTCGGTGTTGCCTGTTCCCGGTTCTCCGGACCCTTCCATCATCCAGACAAAGCCGGACATCCGCTTGCCAAGCCCGTTGACGCGATCCAGGTTGGCCATGAATTCAGCCACGCGCGGATCGTCTGTTGGCGCCAACAAACGGCCGACATTCAACTCGGCCAGATGATATCCTTCGGGCTGGATCAAAACGCGGCCACCAGCGCAATAAGGCCAAGAATGAACATGCAGGCCCATCCAACCACATAAGCAACAGACCGGACCCCGCTATGCGGCTTGCCGATCCCGCGCAGGTGAATCACCAACATAACAACCCGCGCCAGCAGCGCTACTGAGGCCAGCAGGTTCACCCAGAACGGGCTGGCCCCCAACAGGATCGCCGCGACTGTAACAGTCAAAAAGGCAGGCAGAGTTTCAGTGCCGTTCAGATAAGCGCGGTTCAAACGATAGGCCCTGTCCGAATAATCCTGATCCGGAGTGGCCCCCGGTGCCAGCCCCTTGCCCGCTTTTGCAAGCGCCGAGAACGGCGACATGAACAGAACGATCAGGGTAAAGATCACCAAAGCGGCGATCGCGTGGGAATATTCGGCATAGACTTCCATCGATTTTACTCCGCTGCCATCGCACCCATGCGGCCCGATTTCTGGGCCTTGATGCGGTCCTCTATTTCTTCTCGGAAATTGCGGATCAGACCTTGGATCGGCCAGGCCGCCGCATCGCCAAGGGCGCAGATCGTGTGGCCTTCAACCTGTTTGGTGACGTCAAACAGCATGTCGATCTCTTCCAGTTCGGCTTCACCGCGTACAAGACGATCCATCACGCGCATCATCCAACCAGTGCCTTCACGACATGGCGTACACTGGCCGCAACTTTCGTGCTTGTAGAACTTCGACAACCGCCAGATTGCCTTGATGATGTCGGTGGACCTGTCCATCACGATGACCGCTGCCGTGCCCAGACCCGAACCCAGTTCTCCGCGCAGATAGTCAAAATCCATGATCGCGTCGCGCATGTTCTCACCGCGCACGCATGGCACCGAAGACCCGCCGGGTATTACCGCCAGCAGATTGTCCCAGCCGCCACGAATGCCGCCGCAATGGGTTTCAATCAGCTCTTCGAAGGAAATCGACATCGCCTCTTCGACGACACAGGGGTTGTTCACATGGCCCGAGATCGCAAACAGCTTGGTGCCCGCGTTGTTCTGACGGCCAAAGCCTGCGAACCAGTCGGCACCACGCCGCAGAATCGTGGGCACAACGGCAATCGATTCCACATTGTTCACCGTGGTCGGGCAGCCATAAAGACCCGCACCCGCCGGAAACGGAGGCTTCATGCGCGGCATACCCTTCTTGCCCTCAAGGCTTTCGATCAGAGCAGTTTCCTCGCCGCAGATATAAGCCCCAGCGCCGTGATGCAGGAACAGGTCGAAATCCCAGCCGGAACCAGCAGCATTCTTCCCGAGCAGACCCGCGTCATAGGCTTCGTCAATCGCCGCCTGCAGAGCCTCACGCTCGCGGATGTATTCGCCGCGCAGGTAGATGTAGCAAGTATTCGCGTTCATTGCGAAAGACGCGATCAGGCACCCCTCGATCAGCGTGTGCGGATCATGACGCATAATCTCGCGGTCTTTGCACGTCCCGGGTTCGGATTCATCCGCGTTCACCACCAGATAAGCCGGGCGACCATCGCTTTCCTTGGGCATGAAAGACCATTTCAGACCGGTCGGGAAACCCGCACCACCACGGCCGCGCAGACCTGAATCCTTCATCGTCTGGATGATCCAGTCACGGCCCTTTTCAATCAGGCCAGCGGTGCCGTCCCAATGCCCCCGGGCCTGCGCGCCTTTCAAAGTGCGCTCGTGCATCCCGTAGATGTTGGTAAAGATCCTGTCCTGATCCTTCAGCATCGCTCAGTTACCTTTGGCTGTCCTGACGCATGCGCCAGAGTTGAAAAATGTTGACGCCCGCATAGATGAAACCTGCCAGAGCGGCAAAATCAAACAGCAGCGCATAGCGCGCGGTCAAGCCCAGCGCCGGGCCGATGAACAAATTCATGGCCAGCCAAATCACCATCGTCACGGCGATGACGATGCCGATATGTCGGCCCTTGCGGGCTATGGCCAGTTCCTTGTCTTTATCCATCTCGTCCTGATGCCCCAAACGGGCACACATCTAGTCCTCGTAAGTGCCGTCTTCCTTGGCACGTTTGGCGAAATCGGTCTCTATACCCGTCGCCAATTTCGCGGCTTGTTCGATCCACCCGTCCCGCTCGATCCGGCCTTTGAATTTCAGCCGTGCATCCACCCACGCCACTTGCTCGGGTGTCCATGCAGCGATCTGGTCATAGTGGTAAAAGCCCAACTCGTTCAGAGTCTCTTCCAGCTTCGGACCTACGCCCTTCAGCATCTTCAGATCATCGGGCTTGCCATCGCGCGCACTGCTCAGCGTTTCCGGCTGATCCTCTTTCGCTGCTTTCGCCTCAGCGGCTTGTTTCACCGCTGGCTTCGCCGAGGCTGGCGCTTTGGGCGGCTTCGGCGCAGCTTTTGTAGCAGCAGCCTTGCCATCCTTGCCCAGCCACGGCGTCAGGATCGGAACTTCGGTTCCGTCGATGCGCTTGACCGTATCGCCCAGATCGCTCGCAAGCTGAACGCTTGCGTTATACTGCGTTCTGCCGCTGTCATACTCCGTCAGGCTGGTCAGCCCCTTCAGAGGTTCCGCCGCATAGCGCCCGTTCTGAGGACCCGGAGTCGGCACTTTGCCCGCCACCAGATCATCGAGAATCTTGCCAAAGCTCTCGGTCGTCAGATCTTCGTAGTAATCCTTACCGATCTGCGCCATCGGGGCATTGGTGCAAGATCCGAGGCATTCCACCTCTTCCCAGCTCAGCTTGCCATCAGCAGACAGTTCATGCGGCTTTGCAGCGATCTTTTCCTTGCAAACCACAATCAGGTCCTCGGCCCCGCAAATCATGCAGGACGTAGTGCCGCAGACCTGAATATGCGCAACCGAACCAACCGGCTGCAGTTGGAACATGAAGTAGAACGAGGCAACCTCAAGAACGCGGATATAGGCCATACCAAGCATGTCGGCGACGGATTCGATCGCCGGACGGCTCAGCCATCCCTCCTGCTCCTGCGCGCGCCACAGCAGCGGGATGACCGCACTGGCCTGACGCCCCTCGGGATATTTGGTTATTTGCGCTTCGGCCCATTTCTGGTTAGCAGCGGTGAAGGCGAAGCTTTCGGGTTGTTCGGCGTGAAGACGGCGGAGCATTAGCGGTCAATCTCTCCAAATACGACGTCCATGGTGCCGATAATCGCGGCGACGTCGGCCAGTTGGTGGCCTCCGGCGACGTGGTCCATGGCTTGCAAGTGCAGGAACCCCGGCGCGCGGAGTTTGGCGCGGTAGGGTTTGTTAGTGCCGTCGGCGACTAGATAAACGCCAAACTCGCCCTTGGGAGCTTCGACGGCGGCGTAGACTTCGCCCGCGGGGACGTGGAAGCCTTCGGTATAAAGCTTGAAGTGATGGATCAGGCTCTCCATCGAGGTCTTCATGTCCGACCGTTTCGGCGGGGTGATCTTTCCGCGCGCCAGAACGTCTCCGGGACAGTCGCGGATTTTGGCGATGGCCTGACGGATGATCAGCAGCGACTGGCGCATCTCTTCCATGCGCACCAGATAGCGGTCATAGCAATCGCCGTTCTTTCCGACGGGAATCTGGAACTCGAACTCGTCATAGCATTCATAGGGCTGTGCGCGGCGCAGGTCCCATGCCAGCCCCGATCCGCGCACCATTACGCCCGAGAAGCCGTATTTCTGAATGTCATCCTCGGTCACGACACCAATATCGGCGTTGCGCTGTTTGAAGATGCGGTTTTCGGTCAGCAGACCGTCGATGTCGTCCAGAACGGCGGGAAACTCGTGGCTCCACGCCTCGATATCATCCAGCAATTCCGGCGGCAGGTCCTGATGGACGCCACCGGGGCGGAAATAGGCAGCGTGCAGGCGGGCACCACAGGCACGCTCGTAGAACACCATCAGCTTTTCACGCTCTTCAAAACCCCACAGAGGCGGGGTCAGCGCGCCAACGTCCATGGCCTGAGTAGTCACGTTCAGCAGGTGGTTAAGAATACGACCGATCTCGGAATACAAAACGCGGATTAGCGAGCCGCGACGCGGCACTTCAACACCGGTCAGTTTTTCGATGGCCAGACACCAGGCATGTTCCTGGTTCATCGGTGCCACGTAATCAAGACGGTCGAAATACGGCAGATTCTGCAGATACGTCCGGCTTTCCATCAGCTTTTCGGTACCACGGTGCAATAGGCCGATATGCGGGTCGCAACGTTCGACGATCTCGCCGTCCAGCTCAAGCACAAGTCGCAGAACTCCGTGCGCCGCAGGGTGTTGCGGGCCGAAGTTAATGTTGAAGTTGCGGATCTTCTGTTCTCCGCTCAGCGCGTCCGTGCTGCCGTCATCGTATCTTGAGCCGTCCATCAACGCCCTCGTTTCTTCTTCGCTTCGGCCCGTACCCGGACCTTTTCCGCCTCAGCTGCCTTGGCAGCGGCCCCAGCCAACAGAACCCCAAGCGCCCCCAACGCAATCAGTTCCCCCAGACCCATCAACGGCGCTCCATCTCTTGCAGTTTCATGGCCATGATCCAAATCAGGATCAGCGTTCCAATCGGGATGACGCAGGCTACGACCCAGTATTTCTCGATCCCGAAATGCGGTAGCAGCTTCAGCATCGGGATAATCGTGGCAACCGTGACGGCAATCCAGATCAGGAACTCCATGACTTACGACTCCTGTTTTTCATCCCCCGGAAGAATGTAGTTCGCACCTTCCCACGGGGACATGAAATCAAATTGACGGTATTCCTGAACCAATGAGACCGGTTCGTAGACCACGCGCTTTTGCGCTTCGTCATAGCGGACTTCAGTATAGCCAGTGGTCGGGAAATCCTTGCGCAGCGGATAGCCGCGGAAACCATAATCCGTAAGGATGCGTCGCAAGTCTGGATGACCCGAGAACAGGATGCCGAACATGTCGAACACCTCGCGCTCGAACCAATTGGCAGAGGGGTGCACGTCCACGATTGAAGGCACCATGTCATCTTCTCGGATCGAGACTCGCAAGCGAATGCGCTGGTTCTGATACATTGACAGGAAGTGGTAGACCACATCGAACCGCTTGGCCCGTTCGGGGTAGTCGACGCCGGTGATGTCAACCAGGGTCGAGAACTGGCAGGTCCGCTCACTTTTGAGAAACTCAATGAATTCCACCAGATTCGAAGGAGCCACATCGACGTTCAGCTCGCCATGGGTCACATCCCAGGCCAGAACGCAATCTGCACGTTTCAGCTCCAACTGAGTGCCGAGTTCTTTGAGTGCTTCGCTCATCTACCTCTCCCTCAGCGTACGATGGTGCCGGTTCGGCGGATTTTGCGTTGCAGCTGCATCAGTCCATACAACAACGCCTCAGCGGTTGGAGGGCAGCCGGGCACGTAGATGTCCACCGGAACAACCCGGTCACAGCCACGCACAACGGAATAGGAATAGTGGTAATACCCACCGCCATTCGCGCAGGACCCCATCGAGATCACATAGCGCGGCTCGGGCATCTGGTCATAAACCTTGCGCAGCGCCGGGGCCATCTTGTTGGTCAGCGTTCCAGCGACGATCATCACATCAGACTGGCGCGGAGACGCACGAGGCGCGATGCCGAACCGTTCCGCGTCATACCGTGGCATCGACGTGTGCATCATCTCTACCGCGCAGCAGGCCAGACCAAAGGTCATCCAGTGCAAGGATCCGGTCCGCGCCCAGTTGATGATGTCCTCGGTCGAGGTCAGCAGAAACCCCTTGTCCTGCAGTTCCGCGTTCAGGGCCTGGGTGGCGACTTCCTTGTCGACGCCGGCGGTGTTTGCGCCCGTCATCACTCCCATTCCAGGGCCCCTTTCTTCCATTCATAGGCAAAGCCGATGGTCAGCACCGCCAGGAACACCATCATCGACCAGAACCCAACATCGCTGATGTCTTTGAAGCCAACGGCCCAGGGGAACAGGAAGGCGATTTCCAGATCGAAGATGATGAAGAGAATCGCGACCAGATAGAATCGGACATCAAACTTCATTCGCGCATCGTCGAAGGCGTTGAAACCACATTCATAGGCGCTGACCTTTTCGGGGTCGGGATTGCGGACAGCCAGGACCACAGCAGCCAGAATCAGTACGATTCCAAGGCCTACGGCAACGGCCAGAAACACCAGAATCGGGAGGTACTCCCGCAGCAGGTCTTCCACGTATAGCTCCTTTCCTGCGCAAGTCCCGAAAGGGTGCGCCGTCAATTGGCGATTTGACTGGACATTCTCTATCCCTGTGGGGTCAGAGGGTCAACCGAACAGAAACGCGCAGGTCGGCATTGTTACAATCATCCAGCGGGCTATTGCGGAGAATACTTCTGGAACAAAGTGATCGGCTAAACCTAACTAATCCATGCAGGTTTTCGTTTGTCGAAAAAGGCGCCGATTCCCTCTTGCGCCTCATCAGTTTCCCAACGCGCGACAAGCTGTCGAATGGTGTGGTCAATCACCGCGTCATCAATTCGCGGCCCAAGTGACTGGATCAGCTGCTTGGCCGAAGACACCGCACCGG
This sequence comes from Ruegeria sp. SCSIO 43209, assembly GCF_019904295.1. NCBI lineage: Bacteria > Pseudomonadati > Pseudomonadota > Alphaproteobacteria > Rhodobacterales > Roseobacteraceae > Ruegeria > Ruegeria sp. SCSIO 43209. Next base: position 687,293 of record NZ_CP065359.1, on the reverse strand, counting down.
GTGCACAGGACAGATAGGGAAGCACTTCAGCTTCGACCGCGTCGGCCAACGCCACAGCGGGCACCGCGCGGGTCAACAGGCCCAGTTCGACCGCTTCCGCCGCTTCGAACAGGCGGGCAGACATAAAGACGCGCCGCGAACGTGCTTCGCCCATTCGGGCAATGACATAGGGTCCAATCGTCGCCGGGATCAGGCCAAGCCGCGTTTCGGTTAGACCCATCTTCAGGCTTTCCACGCCGATCGCCACATCGCAGACCGAGGCCATCCCAACACCACCACCAAACGCGTTTCCCTGCAACGCGCCGATCAAGGGTTTGGGCAGCGTATTTAAGGCATTCAGCATCTCAGCCAGCTTGTGCGCTTCGGCAAAACGCGTCTCGGGATCGGCAGCCATCTGCGCCTGCATCCAACCCAGATCGCCCCCGGCGCAAAAGCTCTTGCCCGAGGCGGCCAGAACCACCACCCGCACCGCATCATCATTTGCCAATTGCCCAGCGGCCTGGGTTAGCTCTGCAATCATCTGCGCCGACAGTGCGTTGTGCTTCTCGGGTCGATCCAGCGTCAGAGTGGCCACGCCACGCGCGTCTGTGTTCAGCGTAATGGTCTCGAACATGTCTTATTCCGCCCGCATTGCCCGCGCCATGCGCGCCGCCTGTTCCAGAACCGGCACATCCAGACCGGTCTCATATCCCAACCGTTCCAGATGTGCGGCCACAGCTTCGGTTGCGACATTACCGGCCGCACCCGGCGCATAAGGGCAACCACCCAGCCCGCCCACGGAGGTATCAAATACCCGCACACCCAAGGCAAGCGAAGCGTCTATGTTGTCGATTGCCCGCCCGTTGGTGTCATGAAAATGTCCTGCAAGCCGGGTAACCGGCACTCGTTCGCGCACGGCCAGCAGCATATGAGCAATCTTGTCCGGCGTTCCCTGCCCAATCGTGTCCCCTAGCGATATCTCATAGCAGCCATGGGCAAACAGCGCGTCCGCCACCTCGGCCACCTTCTCGGGTGGGGTCGGGCCGTCATAGGGACAGTCGGTCACGCACGAGACATAGCCCCGGACGGGCAGATCAATATGTCGTGCCGCTTCGAGAATGGGCACAAACCGTTCGATGGATTCGGCAATCGTCGCGTTTATGTTCGCTTTCGAGAACCCCTCGGACGCCGAAGCAAACACCGCGATCTCATCTGCCTTGGCTGCGAACGCGTCCTCATACCCGCGCATATTCGGCGCCAGCGCAGCGTACCGCACGCCTTCGGTCCGTGTGATTCCAGCCATAACTTCACCGCTGCCCGCCATTTGCGGGACCCATTTCGGTGAGACAAAACTGGCAACTTCGATCCGGTTGAAACCGGCCCGGCTGAGGCAATCGACCAAGGCGACCTTCTCGGCCACCGGGATCTCGCGCTGTTCGTTCTGCAGGCCGTCGCGTGGCCCGACCTCGAATATTTCGACCCGTTCTTTCATCAGCGCATCCCTTCCCGGTTTCTTATCGTTTCAATTGCGGATGGCCCGACTTTGCCACGCAATCCGCGGGCCGAACAGATCAATCCTCGGCCAACCGAACCAACGCTGCACCGGCCTCGACCTGTGCCCCCGCCTCGGCCAGCACTTCCGCGACCACCCCATCTCGGGCGGCCAACAAAGAATGCTCCATCTTCATGGCTTCCAGAATGGCCAGCCGGTCGCCCTCTTTCACCGCTTGCCCTGCTGAGGCAAAGACGGCCTTGACCAAACCGGGCATCGGCGCCTCGATCACGTTGGTGTCGCCCGCCGCACTTGCATCGCGATCCAGAGGATCGATAACGTCAAACACCTGCCCGTAGTCGTCGAACACGGTGACCTGAGATCCTGCGATGGCGACGTTGGGCATTGGCTTTCCGTCAATAATCCAACCGCCATTTCGCTGCGCAATCACCTGCGCGCCGTTAACAGTCCAAACCTGCCGATGCGGGTTTTCAACCTGCACGTCCAAATCAATGACCTCTCCGTCGCGCATTAGCTGCACAGCCCGGTGCAATGCCCCCCAAAGGGTGAAGCCTGTCTCAGAGGCAGTCTCTATCAGGCCCAGCGCCGTCATCGCCGCAGCCACCGTTGACGCATGACCTGAATCAGCGACCTCTACCAGAGCCTCAAGATCGCGCCCGATCAGCCCGGTATCCACGTCGCCCGACGCAAACCCGCTGTGCCGCGTCAGAGCACCAAGGAAGGCGAGATTTGTGACAGTCCCGGCGACCTCGGTCTGGCGCAAGGTCCGGTGGAGATTTTCCAAAGCGACCGCGCGTGTCGGGCCATGCACCACGACCTTGGCGATCATAGGGTCGTACCATGGGCTGATCGCATCCCCGCCGCGCACGCCACTGTCGGCACGGCAGCCTTCCGGGAAGCGCAGATGAGTCAGCGTACCGGTCGCGGGCAGGAAGCCCTTGGGTACATCTTCGGCATAAAGCCTCGCCTCAAAGGAATGTCCGCGGATCGACAAATCGCCCTGCCGCTTCGGCAGGCTTTCACCCGCTGCTACGCGCAACTGCCATTCGACCAGATCAACGCCGGTAATGGCCTCGGTCACCGGGTGCTCGACTTGCAGGCGCGTGTTCATCTCCATGAACCAGAACCGATCCGGGCGCAGCCCGTCCGAGGCATCGACGATGAACTCAACCGTCCCTGCACCTTTGTAGCCAATCGCCTCAGCCGCGCGCGCGCCCGCCTGCCCCATCGCCTCACGCATCTCGGCAGTCATTCCAGGGGCTGGGGCCTCTTCGATCACTTTCTGATGTCGCCGCTGCAACGAGCAGTCGCGTTCAAACAGATGCACCGCATGGGTGCCATCGCCGAACACCTGCACCTCGATATGGCGGGGCTTGGCGACGAATTTCTCGACAAGTACAGCATCATTACCGAACGCCGTCTTTGCCTCACCGCGCGCGCTGTCCAATGCAGCCGAGAACTCCTCGGGCGCCTCGACCAGCCGCATCCCCTTGCCACCACCACCTGCAACGGCCTTGATCAAAACGGGATACCCGATGGTATCTGCCGCGCCAGCCAGATGTTCAGGGTCCTGATTGTCGCCATGATAGCCGGGGACGACGGGAACTCCTGCGTCCTCCATCAATACCTTGGCTGCATCCTTAAGGCCCATCTTGCGGATCGCGTCCGCCGATGGCCCGATGAAGGTCAGACCTGCAGCCTCGACTGCATCCACAAAATCCGGGTTTTCGGACAAGAACCCATAACCAGGATGGATCGCCTGCGCTCCTGTATCCAGCGCCGCCTGAATGATCACATCACCCTTCAGATAGCTTTCGGCTGGGGCCGCGCCACCAATATGCACCGCTTCATCCGCCATTTGCGCATGCTTGGCCGATGCATCAGCATCCGAATACACAGCCACACAATATACGCCCATCTTCTGAGCAGTTTCCATGACCCGGCAGGCGATCTCGCCGCGATTGGCAATCAGGATTTTGTTAAACATAGCTTACCCCTTAACCGCCAGATCTTCGACAAGGCGGAAGCGTTCGCACAGCAATTCCATCTCGGGATCGAACCCGCCATTGCGTTCGAAATACCGGCGATGATCCTCGCGCCATCCCTCAAGCGTTTCATTCTCACCCTCGGCCAACGCAAAGTCTTCGGTCACATCGCAATATCGGCAGGTCGAGACCTCGATAGTTTCGATCACCAAAGCCGGGCGATCATCCCATTCCAGTGCAATATCCTGCCGCCCAACGACCGGAATATCAGCACTACCTTCTGGGTAGTCTCGCAAAGCACCACATGTCGCCGTTTTTCGGCCTAATCTTACCAACGCCAGCAGCTCGGCGCTTAGCGATGCGCTGTCTCCAAACTTGAAGGTCTGCGCGCCCGGGTAGCGGGCCATTACTTCATTCAATGAAACGCTCATCTTACATCCTGAACACGCCGAAACGTGTCTCCTCGATCGGGGCGTTAAGTGCGGCGCTCAGCGATAGGGCCAGCACGTCACAGCTTTTGCGGGGGTCGATGATGCCGTCATCCCACAACCGCGCCGACGCGTAGAGCGGGTGGGATTGTTCTTCGAACATGTCCAGCGTCGGGCGCTTGAATTCAGCTTCTTCCTCAGCCGACCATGTGCCGCCCTGTCGTTCGAGCCCGTCGCGTTTGACAGTCGCTAGGACACCTGCAGCTTGCTCGCCCCCCATCACTGAGATACGCGAATTCGGCCAAGTCCACAGGAACCGAGGCTGATAGGCGCGTCCTGCCATGCCGTAGTTTCCAGCTCCGAAGGACCCTCCGACAAGCATTGTGATCTTTGGAACGCTCGTCGTCGCCACCGCCGTCACCATCTTGGCCCCGTGCCGCGCGATGCCTTCGTTTTCGTATTTGCGGCCGACCATGAAGCCGGTGATGTTCTGCAGGAAGACCAGCGGGGTTTTGCGCTGCGAGCACAGTTCGACAAAATGCGCACCCTTCTGCGCGGCCTCAGAAAACAACACACCGTTGTTGGCAATGATCCCGACCGGGCAGCCTTTGACATGGGCAAAACCGGTCACCAGCGTCTCACCAAATCGCGGTTTGAACTCGTCGAACCGAGAGCCATCGACCAGTCGTGCAATCACCTCGCGAATGTCATAGGGCGTGCGCAGATCGGCCGGAACTACGCCCAAAATTTCCTCGGGATCATAGGCAGGCTCTTCCGGTGTTTCGAACTGTAGGCCAGGCTTCAGCCCGGCACCCCCCAACGACCCGACGGCCCGCCGAGCCAAGGCCAACGCATGCGCATCGTCCTCGGCCAGATAATCCGCCACGCCGGACAGACGCGTATGCACATCGCCACCACCCAGATCTTCGGCTGTCACAACCTCCCCAGTCGCGGCCTTGACCAGAGGTGGTCCGGCCAGAAAGATCGTGCCCTGTTCTTTTACGATGATCGTGACATCGGACATCGCAGGCACATAGGCCCCGCCCGCCGTACACGAGCCCATCACGACGGCTATCTGAGCGATCCCCTTCGCGCTCATCCGCGCCTGATTGTAGAAGATGCGGCCAAAGTGATCGCGATCGGGAAACACCTCATCCTGATTGGGCAGGTTCGCGCCGCCGCTATCGACCAAATAGATGCAGGGCAGATGGTTTTCCTCGGCAATCTCCTGCGCGCGGAGGTGTTTCTTGACGGTCATCGGATAGTATGTGCCGCCTTTCACAGTGGCATCGTTGCACACCACCATGACCTCGCGCCCCTGCACTCGGCCAATCCCCGCGATCACCCCGGCACAGGGCGCGGCATCTCCATACATCCCATGTGCCGCCGTCGCGCCGATTTCCAAGAACGGAGAACCCGGATCGAGCAGGTTCGCCACCCGACGACGCGGCAGCATCTTGCCCCGCGATTCATGCCGCGCCCGCGATTTTTCACCGCCACCCATGCGGGCCGCTTCGGCGGCATCCGTAATATGTGCCAGCGCATCCAGATGTGCGGCTCGGTTCGCCTTAAACCCCTCAGAGGTTGGTATGGCTTTGGATTTTATTTTCATTCCATCTTCCCCAAGTCGCGCAATTCCACAGCGCGTTCAGCGGTTTCGGTCAGCAGGCAATTTGCGGCAACAATCGAGCGTATCGTTCCATCAGACCATATGCCGTAGGCCAGAGCACATTCAGCATCCCGAAACCCGATCCATGCGCGTTGAGCATCTCGCAACTGGTCCGAAAGTTCGGGACTTTGTTCAGCCAGTTCTGCTCGACGCTGTTTATACTGTTCGTTTAGAAATGAATCCCAAATTTGGGTTTCGGCTTGAATACACTCGGTGATGCCAAGGGTTGTTTCATTTCCCAGTATAGTTTGGCAGGCATTGGCAGCTGTACCGAGACATGATGACAAGCTATCGCCATGCTGCGTCTGAGAAAAACATTGTTGAATATACGACTGGTCTACCCAAGCGCCCTGAGCGGAAACAAGCGATGGTACTAGCATCGCAGCAAATGCAATTCGCATCATGTAATTGCCTCCCCTGCAGCCCGCGCCTTCAATTCCTTCCGGATCACCTTTCCCGTCACCGTCATCGGCAACTCTTCCAGAAAGGACACCTCACGCGGATAGGAATACTGCGCCAAACGGTCCTTAACCCAATTCTGCAACTCAGCGCCCGACGCCTCAGCCCCCGGCTTCAATACCACATAGGCCTTCACGATCTCGGTCCGCAGCTCATCGGGCTTGCCGACCACGCCCACCGTTGCCACTGACGGATGGGTCAGCAGGCAATCCTCGATCTCAGCCGGGCCAATCCGGTATCCTGCCGAGGTAATCACGTCATCATCACGACCGACAAAGCGCAGATAATCGCCCTCCCACACGCCACGGTCACCGGTGATCAGCCAATCACCTCGGAATTTCTCAGCCGTTGCTTGCGGATTATTCCAGTATTCCAGCAGCATTGAGGCCGAACCGCGCCGGATGGCGACGTCACCTTCCTCCGTCGTCGGTTGGCCATGATCGTCAATTACCGCCACCTCATGACCCGGCACCGGTTTACCGATACAGCCGGGGCGAACGGGGAAGTCCTCGGCGCAGGAGGATACGACCATGTTACACTCGGTCTGGCCATAAAACTCGTTGATCGTCAGACCAAACGCCTGCTGGCCCCAAGCCAACATCTCCGCGCCCAAAGGCTCACCCCCAGACGCCACCGACCGCAATCCCGGTATCGACTGATCCGCAGCTTTGAGCATCCGTAAAGCCGTCGGTGGAAAGAAGACGTTCCGCACCCCCGCCCGCGCGATCACATCGGCGCAGGCCTGTGGGGTGAATTTGTCCAACCGCGTGGCGACCACCGGAACGCCCAGCGCAAGCCCGGGCATCAGAACGTCGAACAAACCGCCGATCCACGCCCAGTCTGCTGGCGTCCACAGGCAATCCCCATCGCGCAAGTGATTGTGGCTGATCGAGACGCCCGGCAGGTGGCCCGTCAGCACGCGATGGCCGTGCAGCGCACCCTTGGGGCTGCCAGTAGTGCCGGACGTGTAGATTAGGACTGCCGGATCCTCGGGGCCGGTATCAGCAAAGGGCACCGGTTCCCCTTCCTGCCTAATCTCATCAACCAAAAGCGGTTGGGCCAATTCACCCAGTAACGCAGACCCTTCCGCATCGGTCAAAACGATCCGCGCACCTGCATCTCTGACACGCGACGCCAGCGCATCGTGCTTGAACAGCTTGAACAGCGGCACCGAAATCGCGCCGATCTTCCAGATCGCCAGATGCGCGGCGGCACACCACGGCGACTGGCTGAGCAAGACGCCAACCCGGTCTCCTGGCTGGACCCGAGCTATCAACGCGCGAGCGATGCCATCAACCATAAGCTCCAGTTCGCCAAATGTTACCACGCTCGGATCGCCCCGGGTCAGATCCAGCAAAGCAACCCGATCGGATTGTTGCGACAGGCATTGCTGCGCCATGTTCAGCCGATAAGGCATCGCCCAGCTTTGGTCGCCGCGCAAACCCGGTATGCGCTCAGCGGGATGCATGCTGATTTTCCCTTATTTCATTAGCGGTTGCAGCTAGCCTCCCCGCTTCAGCAATTTCCGGAGTTTGATGCAGATCAGAGCATTTCTGCGCCGCGGCATCCAAAACATCGGCATCAACGCAAGCAAAGGCACGAATATGACAAAGAAACTCGCCGCTTTGACCCTTTCTACCGCACTTGTCGCTCTGGCTGCCCCAGCCTTCGCCCAATCCCAAGGCGATTGGACAGTCGGTGTTGGTGTCGGCTATCTGGACCCCAAATCCGACAATGGGACTCTGGCCGGGTTCGACGCCGAAATCGACTCGGACACCCGTCCGATTTTCACCGTCGAATACTTCGTTCAGGACAATCTCGGGATCGAGCTCTTGGCCTCGACCCCCTACAAGCATGACGTCACTCTCGGTGGCAGCGTTGACGCGGGCAGCGTCAAGCATCTTCCGCCTACTCTGTCGCTGAACTATCACTTCCCGACCAATAGCGCGTGGAAGCCCTATGTCGGCGCCGGTCTGAACTACACCATCTTCTTCGAGGAAGACTCGCCTTTGGGCGATCTCGATCTGGACAACTCCTTCGGCGTTTCTCTGCAGGCCGGTCTGGATTACATGGTCACGGAAAAAGGCGCGGTGCGTCTGAACGTGCGCTGGTTCGACATCGACTCGGACGTCAAACTTGACGGCAACGACATCGGCACCGCCGAAATCGACCCGTTCCTGATTGGCCTGTCCTACGTTCATCGTTTCTGATCCAATCGCAAAAAGCCCCGTGGTTCAATGAACTGCGGGGTTTTCCATCACAACATCTCGTTCATCATTTCGCGCCCAATCAGCATGCGGCGGATTTCGCTGGTGCCCGCGCCGATCTCCATCAGCTTTGCATCTCGGAAAATCCGGCTGACCGGCGAATCCGACAGGAATCCGGCACCACCCAACGCCTGAACGGCTTGATGCGCCTGCACCATCGCCTGTTCCGAGGCATATAGGCAGCACGCCGCAGCATCCTGACGGGTTACATCCCCGCGGTCGCAAGCCTTGGCAACTTCGTAGACATAGGCCCGCGCCGAATTCATTGCTGTGTACATATCCGCGATCTTGCCTTGCATGAGCTGGAAGCTCCCGATCGGTTTTCCGAACTGCTTACGCTCGGCCAGATAGGGCATCACTTCATCCAAGCAGGCGGCCATGATCCCGGTTCCAATACCCGCAAGAACCACACGCTCATAGTCCAGACCGGACATCAGAACGGCTACACCCCGCCCTTCTTCGCCCAGAACATTCTCGAACGGCACTTCAACATCTTCAAAGATCAACTCAGCGGTGTTCGAGCCGCGCATGCCAAGCTTGTCGAAATGAGGCGAAGTCGAAAACCCGGTCATCTCTTTCTCGATCAGAAAAGCCGTGATCCCCTTTGACCCGGCGTCCGGATCGGTCTTGGCATAGACGACCAGAGTGTCTGCATCCGGCCCGTTAGTGATCCAGTATTTGTTGCCATTCAGCCGATAGTGATCGTTTCGCTTTTCTGCACGTAGCTTCATGGAAACCACATCCGACCCAGCCGAGGACTCGGACATAGCCAACGCCCCGACGTGTTCACCCGAAATCAGACGGGGCAGATATTTTTTCTTCTGCTCTTCTGTTCCGTTCAACTTGATCTGGTTCACGCACAAGTTCGAATGCGCGCCATAGGACAAAGATACCGAGGCCGAGGCGCGCGCCACTTCCTCAACTGCCACCGTATGCGCCAGATAGGACATACCGGCCCCGCCATATTCTTCAGGGACTGTGACGCCCAACAAACCAAGCTCACCCATCTCTTTCCACAGCTCATTCGGAAAGGCATTGGACGCGTCGATCTCGGCCGCCATCGGCTTGACCCGTTCCTGAGCCCAGCGGTGCACCATCTCACGCAAGGCGTTCACGTCCTCGCCCAGATCGAATTGCATTGTGGCCATAAACATGCAGGGCTCCTCCGATTGCATTAATGAACAAGCGTTCAATAATCAGATAGCAGCGTTTCCTCCTCGGGTCAATGACGACACGCAGGCCAACGCAAAACGCCGCCCGGCAAGGGGCGGCGTTTTCAGATAAATCGAGCGTGCGCTGAAAGCGCACTCCGCTGGACTATGACTGATAGACAGCGCTGACTTCAGCCCGGATAATGCGTGCAATTTGGGCACAATCTTCCAGCGAAAAGGTCAGTGGAACGCGCATATCCATGATCCCTGCCAATATCCGATCACTGACCGGCATCGGGGCGCTGTCGGCATAACGCCAACTGTCATAGCGTGAGGTAAAGCCCGACGGTTCAGTCCCCCCGAACCACTTCAGTTCGACCCCGCGCGCGGCGCAACGCTGGATTACCTCGGCAATGCGCTCGGGTGTCCAGTCCAGCAACAGGAATTGTATCGATGAACCGACATAGGTCTCAGCATCAGGCCGCTCCACCATCGTCAAACCCGGCGTTTCACGCAGGCCACGCTCAATCTCAACATAGCGTTCGTTCCAGCGCTGCACCTGCCGGTCCAGATCGCGCAACTGCGGGCGCAGGATCGCCGCACGCAGATTATCCATCCGGCCCGAGACATTGGGGGTGGTGTATTTGATCTGCTCGAACACCTCCGGCCCAGGCGCGGCCAGATGGCGTTCATAAAGCATATAAGACCCGGACAACATCGTAGCCTTGGCGGCCAGTTCCGGATCATCCGTGATCAGCAACCCGCCCTCGCCCGAATTGACATGTTTATAGGTCTGGCACGAGTAACATCCAATGGCCCCCTGCCGCCCAGACAGTTGTCCGCGCCACGCCGCACCCATGGTATGCGCGCAATCCTCGATCACGATCACGCCGGCGGCGTCGCACATCTGCATCAGCCGATCCATATCGCACAGATGCCCTCGCATGTGGCTAAGCATTAGTACTTTCGCCTGATCCAGCTTGGCCTCAAGATCATCCTGATCGATGGTCAGGGCTTCGGTCACACCAACAAAGACCGGCTTTGCCCCAACCGACGCGATCGCCCCCGGCACCGGCGCCAGAGTGAACGCGTTGGTCAAAACCGGATCGCCCGGCTTGACCCCCACCGCACGCAACGCAGTGGCCAAAGCGTAGCCACCCGACGAGACCGCCAGACAGTATTTCGCCCCCATCTGGGCGGCGAATTCCTGCTCCAACAAAGCCGTCTCGCTCAACTCGCCAGGGGCAACATTGTAGCGGTGCAAACGACCATGGCGCAAAACGGCCATGGCGGCCTCGATCGCCTCTTCGGGAATGGGTTCTTGCTGGGTGAAATTACCTGTGAATGTCTCAGTCATGAATCCGTTTTTATGCTGAGTGTTAAGCGGGTCAAGGGATCAGGCCGCCGCTCCGATCAAATCGGAGACCAGTTTCGGTAAATCATTAAAATGATGCAACAACGCCTCGGGCTCCAGCGCAGCCATCTCATCGCCCGACGGGCCGAATGTCACCAGTACCGACGGCACTCCCGCAGCCCGCGCCGTATTTCGGTCGGTATCTGAGTCGCCGACCAATACACAGTGGTCAGGGTGCCCTCCCGCGCGACGCGCTGCTTCGCGTAACGGTTCAGGGTCGGGTTTCCGCACCGGTAATGTGTCTGCACCGATCAGTGAAGCAAAGTGATCACGGACACCCATCCGGGTCAGCAGCAAATCAGCCAGGCCTTCGGGCTTGTTGGTGCAAATCCCCACGCCATAACCTGCATCTTTCAGTGTTTCGACGGCTTCAAGCGCACCGGGATAGAAATAGGTATGCGTATCGATCGCCTGCCCATAGACGTCCAAAAAGACCGGATAATAGGCTTCGACAACATCCGCATCATAGGCGCCGACCCGCTTCAATCCATGGGACAACATCAAGCGTGCACCGCGTACCGATACCGCCGCATCAAGCTCGGGCGACAGAACATCCCCATGACCCATCTCGCGAAAACAATGGTTTGCAGCGGCCAGCAAATCACCAGATGTATCCGCCAAAGTTCCATCCAGATCAAAGATTACCGTTCGCATGCTCACCTCCTGAACCGGCGGGATTCCGCCATGTCGTGTTGCAAACGGCAATCTTCTTTGATGGCTGAACCGCTTGCGCCTTTGCCCACAGCGGATAAAACGGGCGGCGACAAAACAAAAGAGAAAACGATTTCATGAGCACTGCCCTTGTCATTCTTGCCGCCGGAAAAGGCACAAGGATGAACTCTGATATTCCCAAAGTCCTGCATCCGATCGCTCAGGCTCCAATGCTGGTTCACGCCATGCGGGCCGGTGCTGTCCTGTCGCCCGAGCGCACGGTGATTGTTACCGGCCACGGTGCGGAAGCAGTCGCGCGTGTGGCTGAAGCCGAAGATGAAAACGCCAGCATTGCGGTGCAGGAAGAACAACTTGGCACCGCCCACGCGGTTGCGCAGGCGCGTGCAGCGCTGGAGGGCTTTCAGGGGGATGTGGTCGTCCTCTATGGTGATACCCCGTTTCTACAGCCCGACACCCTGCAGCGGATGATCGAAGCGCGCGCAAAAAACGATCTGGTCATTCTAGGATTCGAAGCTGCAGACCCCGCCCGTTATGGCCGCCTTGTGATGAACGGAGATGCCTTGGAGCGGATCGTCGAGTTCAAGGATGCCACAGATGAAGAGCGCACTATAACCTTCTGTAACTCAGGACTTTTGGCATGCGATTCCGAGACCTTGTTCTCACTGATCGATGCAGTTGGCAATGATAACGCCTCGGGTGAATACTATCTGACCGACGTAGTCGAGATCGCCCGCAGCCAAGGGCTGTCCGTAACTGCGGTTGCCTGCGACGAAGCTCAGACGCTGGGCATCAATTCGCGCACTGACCTGGCGGCGGCTGATGCGGTGTTTCAGGTGCAAGCACGTTCTGCATTGCTGGATCTGGGGGTCACTCTGATGGCCCCTGAAACCGTGTATCTGGCCGCAGATACCGTAATTGGACGCGACACTGTCATTGAACCCAATGTGGTTTTCGGCCCCGGAGTGACCGTGGAAAGCGGCGCAACGATCCGGGCGTTTTCACATCTCGAAGGCTGCCATGTCAGCCGAGGTTCGGTGGTCGGACCATATGCCCGGCTGCGTCCGGGTACAGAGCTGGCTGAAAACACCAAAATTGGCAACTTTGTCGAGATCAAGAACGCCGAAATCGCCGAAGGCGCTAAGGTGAATCACCTCAGCTATATCGGCGATGCCTCAGTCGGGGCGGCGACAAATATTGGTGCGGGAACCATCACCTGCAACTATGACGGCGTGATGAAGCATAAAACGACCATCGGGGAAAACGTGTTCATCGGATCGAACACGATGCTGGTGGCTCCGGTCACTCTGGGTGATGGCGCAATGACCGCCACGGGGACCGTAGTGACCAAGGATATTGAGCCAGACGCATTGGCCGTAGCGCGTTCCAAGCAGGAAAACAAACCCGGCTATGCGCGTAAATTGTTTGAAATGTTGAAGGCGAAGAAGGCTCGCCGCGACAAAGGAGCCTGAGTTATGTGTGGAATTGTTGGTGTTCTGGGCAGTCACGAAGCTGCCCCTATCCTGGTCGAAGCACTGAAGCGGCTTGAATATCGCGGTTATGACAGCGCCGGTATTGCGACCGTGAACGATGGCGCTTTGGGCCGCCGACGGGCCGTCGGCAAGTTGGTGAACCTAAGCGACCTTCTGGTTCACAACCCCCTTCCGGGTAAATCCGGTATCGGTCATACCCGCTGGGCCACCCATGGTGCCCCATCGGTTAACAATGCACATCCGCACAAGGCCGGGCCTGTCGCCGTAGTGCACAACGGCATCGTTGAAAACTATCGTGAATTGCGGGCTGAACTGGCCGATAATGGGGTCGGTTTCGTGACGGATACCGACACTGAAACCGTTGCCCTGATGACGGAAAGGTACATGTCCGAAGGTCTCTCTCCGGTCGACGCCGCGTTTAAAACCATTGATCGGCTTAAGGGCGCCTTTGCGCTCGCCTTTCTGTTCGACGGTCAAGAAGACCTGATTGTTGCGGCGCGCAAGGGCTCGCCCCTTGCAATTGGTCACGGCGATGGTGAGATGTTTGTTGGGTCTGATGCGATCGCGCTGGCCCCCCTGACGGATCGCATCACCTATCTTGAGGAAGGCGATCGGGCGGTTCTGACCCGCACTTCGCTTGAGATTCGAACCGAATCGGGAGAGCTTGCCAACCGCGAAATTCGGCAAATTCAAATCGATCAGACCCGTGCCGACAAAGGCGGCCACAAGCATTATATGGCCAAGGAAATTGCCGAGCAGCCTGTTGTGGTGGCCGAAGCCATCCGCTCGTATCTTCCGACCGGAGGCGATCAGGTTGTATTGCCCGGTGACGGTCTGGATTTCACCAAGCTGGACCGTCTGACCATGGTGGCTTGCGGCACGGCATTCTACGCTTGCCTGACGGCAAAATACTGGTTCGAACAGCTGGCCAAGATGCCGGTTGAAGTCGATATCGCCAGCGAGTTCCGCTATCGCGAACCTCCGATCTCGGACCGGACGTTGGCGCTGTTTGTAAGCCAGTCGGGCGAAACCGCCGACACGCTTGCTGCCCTGCGCTATTGCGAGGGCAAGGCGGACAAGATTGTCTCGGTCGTGAATGTCGCGGAAAGCTCGATTGCGCGCGAAAGCGATGTGGCGTTGCCGATCCATGCGGGTGTTGAGATCGGTGTTGCTTCGACCAAGGCGTTCACCTGTCAGCTTAGCGTGTTGCTGATGCTTGCCCTCAAGGCCGCTGCAGATCGAGGCACGCTTAGCGATGAAGAGATCGCCGATCACGCAGCCGCCCTTCGCGGTTTGCCGACTGTTCTGAATGCTGCGCTGGATCAGAACGACGCTATTCGCCAATCCGCCCAACGCCTGTCCGAAGCGCGCGACGTGCTGTTCCTGGGCCGTGGCCTCATGTACCCGCTGGCGATGGAAGGCGCGCTGAAACTCAAGGAAATCAGCTATATTCACGCCGAAGGCTATGCCTCGGGTGAGTTGAAGCACGGCCCCATCGCCTTGATCGACAAGCATATGCCGGTTGTTGTCATGGCACCACGCGACGCAGTTTTCGACAAGACGGTTTCGAACATGCAGGAGGTGATGGCGCGCAAGGGCAAGGTTATCCTTGTCTCGGATGATGACGGTATCGCTGAGGCAGAAGATGGAGTTTGGAGCACGATCCGTATGCCACATGTGCACACCAGCCTTGCCCCGATTCTCTATTCGGTGCCCGCGCAATTGCTAGCCTACCACACGGCGGTGGCCAAAGGCACAGATGTTGATCAGCCCCGTAATCTGGCAAAATCCGTCACGGTTGAGTGATCAGGCATGCAAGCCTATCTGGATCAGATCAAAGCCCATGCCGATCCTGAACGCGCAGAACAGGTGGCGGCCTATCACAAGGTAGACCGCACCTATCTGGGCGTTCCGAACCCGGTTTTGAATGATCTGACCAAGGCTTGGCGGCGCGAACTTGAAGTCATCGACCGCATCGCTGTCGCCGATGGCTTATGGCAGACCAACATTCATGAAGCGCGGGTCGCGGCAGCAAAGCTGCTGACCCAAGCCCGTATCCGACCGGATGACGCGGTGTGGGACCTGCTGCAAAGCTGGCTACCGGATTTTGACGCCTGGGCAGTGGCCGATCATGCCTGTATGGCGATGCAAAAGCGTCTTTCGGCTGATCCAACCCGGCTGGATCAGGTCGAACGCTGGACCACGTCGGGCCACATGTGGACCAAACGCGCCGCGCTGGTCGCCACATTGCCCTGGACCAAACAGAACCATCCCAAACCGAAAGACCTGGCATGCCGTGACCGTATACTCGGCTGGGCTGCCACGTATGTCTCCGATCGGGAATGGTTTATCCAGAAGGCCATCGCATGGTGGCTGCGCGAATTGTCAAAGCATGATCCAGAGCGCGTAGTCGCGTTTCTTGAAACGCACGGCGCAAACATGAAACCCTTTGCCCGCAAAGAGGCTGGGAAATACCTGCGCGCTCAGTCGGAATAGACTTCCAGTTCCACCAACTCGTCATATGGCACCAACAACGCGCGCATGGCTTCAAGCGACAGCCGTCCGCCACCGCCTTCGGGGCCTGGTGCGGGAACAAGCGTCACATAGGCCTGCGCACCCGTGCGCGGCACAACCACGCGGCCGTTGATTTCAGTTTGTACCAGAGGCGTCTGCAACCAGCGCCCCGGTGTGTTGGGATCGCCCAGCCCGGCAACGGTCGTTTTGGCGCCAGACCACCCTGCGGCAGCCACAGGCTCAGGAGTTACCTCCGTCGCCTCTGCTGTAACGGGTTCAGCCGCCGTCTCGTTGGATGAACTTCCGAACACCCGATCCGTCGTGGACCGAACGGCATCGCAACCGGCAACGAGGCTAAAAGCTAAAACCAAAGCATATTTCATAACACAAAACCTAGAGCGCTGCGCCTAACTGTACCAGTCCAAAACGCAGATGGCACTTGCCGCGAACATGCCTCCGCTTTACCTATGAGCCATGACAGCTCCGCTTATAGACCCGTTTGCCCGCGCCATCACCTATCTTCGCGTCTCCGTTACGGATCGCTGCGATTTCCGCTGCGTCTACTGCATGTCCGAAGATATGAAGTTTCTTCCCAAAAAAGACCTTCTGACTCTGGAAGAGTTGGATCGTATGTGCACGACTTTCGTCAATTTGGGCGTCGAGAAATTGCGCATCACCGGGGGCGAACCACTGGTTAGGCGAAACATCATGTCATTCTTCAACAGCATGACCCGACATCTGGACAGCGGCGCCCTGAAGGAGCTGACGCTGACAACCAACGGATCACAATTGCACCGATTTGCGGATGATCTTTACGCAGCGGGCGTGCGGCGCGTGAATGTATCGCTCGATACGCTGGATGAAGACAAATTTGCCAAGGTCACCCGATGGGGCCGCCTGAAACAGGTGCTGAACGGCATTGACGCAGCGCAGAAGGCTGGCCTGCGGATCAAGATCAACGCTGTCGCTCTGAAAGGGTTCAACGAGCCCGAGCTACCCAAGATCACCGAATGGTGTGCCGAACGTGATATGGATCTGACCTGGATCGAGGTGATGCCCATGGGCGACATCGGCAACGAAGACCGGCTGGATCAGTATTGGTCGCTCAAAGACGTCCGCAAGGAATATCAGAACCACTATACGGTCACTGATCTGGCCGAACGGACAGGTGGTCCGGCGCGGTATGTCAGGCTTGAGGAGACCGGTCAAAAGATCGGTTTCATAACGCCACTCAGCCATAACTTCTGCGAAAGCTGCAACCGCGTGCGCCTGACCTGCACTGGTGAGATCTACATGTGCCTTGGCCAGGAAGACATGGCTGATCTGCGCGCACCCCTGCGCGATCATCCCGATACCGAGAAACCGTTGGAAGACGCGATCCGCGCAGCCATCAATCTCAAGCCCAAGGGCCATGATTTCGACTATTCCCGGCAAGCCGTCGACGGTCAGATGAGCCGCCACATGAGTCATACGGGCGGCTGAGATGCCCGGCACACCCGCGCAGCCAACGCTGCTGTACAAACTGTACTGCGGCCTCATTTCAATGGCCGAACCCTTGGTTTGGCGAAAAGTCCGCAGCAAACTGCACGCTGCGGGCGTTCCCGAAAGCCGCCAGCAAGAACGGCTTGGCCATGCCAGTTTGCCGCGCCCAGATGGGCAGCTGATCTGGTTTCACGCGGCCAGTGTGGGTGAAAGCCTATCGGTTCTAAGCCTGATCAACCGTCTGGGGCAGCGCCTGCCGAATGCTGAGTTTCTCATCACCTCAGGCACCCCGACCTCGGCGACGTTGATTGCCAAGCGCTTACCTGCGCGGACGCGCCACCAGTATCCGCCATTGGACAGCGCCGCTCCGGTGCGCGAGTTTCTGGACCACTGGAAACCCGATGCAGGCATCTTTGTAGAAAGTGAAATCTGGCCCCGGCTGATCGTAGAGGCCGCAAATCGCGGCACGCCACTGGCGCTCTTGAATGCCCGGCTATCTGACAAGTCAGTGGACAGTTGGAACAAGCGCCCGAACACTGCGCGCTTCATTCTGGATCATTTCAAGGTATTTCTGACCCAGAACGACAAAACCGCCGCTAATCTGATCGCAATTGGTGCCGACGCGGATCGCGTACAGCCCGGCACCAACCTCAAGGCCATGTCTGACCCGCTGCCCGTAAATCAGGATGTCCTGACCAAAACCCAAGCGCAGATAGATGGTCGCCCGCTGTGGATTGCCAGTTCGACCCATACAGGGGAAGAAGAAACGGTTCTGGCAGCCCACAAAGCGTTGCTGCAGCGCTGGCCCGACCTGCTATTGCTGCTGATCCCTCGCCATCCGGAGCGTGGAGACGACGTTGCTAAATTGGTGAGTGATGCTGGTCTTTCGCATGCACGACGCAGCGCTGATCAACAGATAACATCAGACATACAGGTCTATGTCGCGGATACATTGGGTGAAACCGGAACCTGGTACGTCCTCTGCCCCATTGTTTTCCTGGGGGGGTCGCTGAAAGAGATCGGCGGCCACAACCCGTTCGAACCAGTTCAGGCGGGGGCTGCGGTGATCACCGGTCCCGGCTATTTCAATTTTGCCGAGACATTTGAGCCGCTCATCAAAACAGGCGGCGCCGTCCGGGTCAACTCGGCCAATGCATTGTCAGATGCTGTCACCCTCTGGCTGTCGGACAAAGCCGAACTGCACACCGCTCGAATGGCAGCCGATGCCTGCGTGAAAACACAGAGTTCGGCTTTGGATGCGGTGATCGAAACGCTCTGCTCCCGCCTGTCTCTCGGCTGACAAAATACACCGATCTCTCTTCATCAGGCTAAAAATACCTCGGGGGTGTGGGGGCAGAGCCCCCACCCTTCCCATCAAGCAGCAGGCATCCGCTGCTCAACAATCTCGGCCCACCAACTACACCCGGCAGGAATGGCCTCGTCGTTGAAATTATACTCGGGATGATGAACCATGGCCGTATCTCCATTGCCCACCAGAATATAAGCCCCCGGACGCTCTTCGAGCATAAAGGCAAAATCCTCACCCCCCATGACAAGGGGCGCCTCGTCACAGCTGCCCGAGACCGATTTCGCCACCTCGGCCGCGAAATCGGTCTGCTCGTCACTGTTCACCATCACCGGATAGCCACGAATATAGGTCACATCCGCCGTGCCACCAAAGGTCGCTGCAACTCCTGCGCAAATCTCGTTTATCCGTTTCTCGGCAAGATCGCGCATCTCTTTGCTCATGGTGCGTACGGTGCCTTTAATCTGCACTGTTTGAGGAATGACATTGAACGCCTTCGAGGAAGTCTCGAACGATGTCACAGACACCACGACCTGATCGATCGGGTCGGCATTGCGCGAGGCAATCGTCTGCAACGCCAGAACCGCCTGCGCGGTCATCACGGTCGTATCCACGGTCTCCTGCGGTTTCGCGGCGTGGCCACCGCGTCCTTCAAAGGTGATGTCGAACTGATCGGTCGCGGCAAAGAACGAACCCGGACGGATCGAGAAGCTGCCGACCGGACGGCCCGGCCAGTTGTGCATGCCGTAGACTTCCTGAATGTTCCAGCGCGCCATCATGCCGTCTTCGCACATTTCGCGACCACCGCCGCCACCTTCTTCAGCGGGCTGGAAGATCACCACTACAGTACCGTCAAAATTACGCGTTTCCGAAAGGTATTTCGCCGCCCCGAGCAGCATCGCCGTATGTCCATCATGGCCACAAGCATGCATCGCCCCATCGGTTTTCGAGGCGTAATCCAACCCCGTCGCCTCGTGAATCGGCAGCGCATCCATATCAGCACGCAGACCGATGACTTTGCCACTCGAGTCTGATTTGCCCTTGATCACACCGACAACCCCGGTGCGACCGATCCCGGTAACGACCTCGTCGCAGCCGAACTCTTTCAGTTTGTCCGCGACCAAAGCACTGGTGCGGTGGGTTTCAAACAGAATCTCGGGGTTTTCATGAATATCCCGTCGCCATTCGGTGATTTCGGCCTGCAATTCGGCAAAGCGGTTCTTAACTGGCATGTCTTCTCTCTCCTAATTCAAGCCGCCGGCATCCGGCGCTCGACCATTTCGGCAAACCATGAGCAACCCATCGGGATGATCTCATCGTTGAAATTGTATTCAGGGTGGTGCAGCCCGGCGCTGTCGCCATTGCCCAGCACGATGAAGGCCCCGGGGCGTTCTTCCAGCATGAACGAGAAATCCTCGCCCCCCATCACCATCGGCGCCTCATCACAGCTGCCACCTACGGAAATGGCAGCCTCAGCGGCAAATTCCGTCTGTTCTTCGGCGTTGATCGTCACCGGAACTCCACGCGTGTATGAGACTTTGACAGTGCCACCGAAGGTTTCAGCAATACCCTCAGCCACCTCGCTTAGCCGCGTCTCGATCAGGTCGCGCATTTCGTTCGAATGCGTTCGTACAGTACCGCGCACCTGCGCCGATTGAGGGATCACATTGAACGCTTTGGATGAGGTCTCGACCGAAGTCACAGACAGAACCGCCTGCAAAATAGGGTCCGCGTTACGCGACACGATGGTTTGAAGTGCCACGATCAGTTGCGACAACATTACTGTAGTATCAATTGTTTCATGCGGTTTCGCCGCGTGGCCGCCTCGACCTTCCAGATGAATGTCGAACTCATCCGCAGCCGCCAGCAGCGGACCAGACCGGATCGCGAACTGCCCCGTCGGCACACCTGGCACATTGTGCATGGCATAGACTTCCTGAATGCCGAACCGATCCATCAGACCGTCTTTGCACATCGCCTCGGCCCCATTGCCGCCTTCTTCCGCTGGTTGGAAAATCACAATGGCCGTACCGTCGAAGTTCCGCGTCTCAGACAAATATTTCGCCGCGCCCAACACCATCGCCGTATGGCCATCATGGCCACAGGCATGCATGGCGCCATCGGTTTTCGAGGCATAATCAAGGCCCGTCTGCTCCTGCATCGGCAGCGCGTCCATATCGGCACGCAGGCCGATCACACGACCCTGCGTGTCGGTCTTGCCCTTGATGACGCCAACAACACCGGTGCGGCCAATGCCCGTCACAACCTCATCGCAACCGAACTCTTTCAGCTTTTCAGCCACCAAGGCGCTGGTGCGGTGGGTGTCATAGAGGATCTCAGGATGTTGATGAATATCCCGCCGCCAACCGGTGATTTCTTCGTGCATTTCGGCAAGTCGGTTCTTGATTGGCATCTGATCCTCCCAAATCAGGCGACGGGTAATCGTCGTTCCACCAGCTCTGCAAACCAGCTGCAACCGGCGGGAATGGCGTCGTCGTCGAAGTTGTATTCCGGGTGATGGCACATGGCCGTGTCCCCGTTTCCGATAAAGATGTAGGCTCCGGGCCGTTCTTCAAGCATGTAAGCAAAATCTTCTGACGGCATGATTGGATCGGTGCTGTCATTGACCTTGCCTGCCACGGCCTGCGCGGCCTCAGCAGCATAGATGGTTTCATCGTCCGAATTCACCGTCACCGGATAGCCCGGTGTCCACGTCATCTTAGCCGAAGCTCCAAATGCCGAGGCAGTGTCCTCGGCGATCCTGCGCACGCGTTCTTCAGCGACCTTTCGATATTCTGGGTCAAGTGTACGAACAGTTCCCCGCAACCGCACCGTATGGGCAATCACATTCGAGGCCACACTATCGGTTTCAAAAGTCCCGACGGTCAGCACCACCCTTTTGATAGGGTCCACGGTACGCGACACCACTGATTGTAAAGCTACAACAATGTGCGACGCAATCAGCGTTGTATCTAGCGCCTCATGCGGGGCGGCAGCATGACCGCCTTTACCCGTTACAACAATTTCGAATTCATCCGAAGAAGCCAGCAATGCGCCTGGTCGAATGGCAAACTCACCAACCGGCATCCCAGGCATGTTGTGCATGCCATAGACTTCTTGAATACCCCAGCGCTCCATCAGCCCGTCCTGACACATGGCCAGACCACCTGCCCCGCCTTCTTCGGCAGGCTGGAAAATCAACACAACGGTACCGTCAAAATTCCTCGTCTCAGCCAGATACTGCGCCGCGCCCAACAGCATCGAGGTATGACCGTCATGACCACAGGCATGCATCTTACCAGAAACCGTCGAAGCATAGTCCAGCCCCGTCGCCTCTTCTATGGGCAGCGCATCCATGTCGGCACGCAGCCCGATAACACGGCCTAGCGTATCCTGACGTCCCTTGATGACGGCAACCACGCCAGTCTTGCCGATGCCGGGCGTGATCTCATCCACACCGAACTCCTTCAGTCGGTCGACCACAAACCCTGCCGTTTCTTCCACATCATACATCAGCTCGGGATGCATATGCAGGTGACGGCGCCATTTGGTGATCTCGCCATGCATTTCGGCGAGCCGGTTCTTGACGGGCATCTTTAACCTCTCCTTTGAGATGTTATTCGCAGAGCCTCTTTACCAGACGCTCCATAAATTTTTGACCTGCGTTGAATTGAGAAATCGTAATGAACTCATTCGGCTGATGGGCCTGCGCGATATCACCTGGGCCGCAGATAACAGCGGAATAACCAGCTTCCTGAAACTGCCCCGCCTCGGTGCCATAGCTTACCACATGTGTCGCATTGTCACCGGTGAGCGCGCGCACCAGCGTCTCAGCCTCGCCATCTTCTTCAGGCACAAGACCTGGGATCGAAAAATGCTCGGACAGCTCGATCCGGGCGTCGGGATGAACCGCTTGCATCCGCGCCTCGACTTCACGAACCTTATCGAAATAGGCCTTCTGCCAGACCGATTTTTCATCGTCCGGAACGGTGCGGAAATCCATCATGAAGCGACAGTCTTTGGCAGTGATATTATGCGCGGTTCCGCCTTCGATCATACCAACATGGCAGGTAGTCCAAGGCGGATCGAACACTGACGCAATGTCTGAAGGTTGCGCCGCCATATTCTCGGCGTTCCGATCATTGGCCCAATTGATCAGCGGCGCGGCCTCCATGATCGCATTGACGCCTGTGTGCATGATTGAGCTGTGAACTTCGAACCCCACCACATGCGTGTCAAAGCCAAACCCGCCCTTATGGCCGGTGACGGCCTGCATCATCGACGGCTCGCCCACAATCACGGCTGATCCTTTGGGCAGAACCTCCTGCATGTGGGCGATCATCGGCGGCGCGCCGGTGCAGCCAACCTCTTCATCAAAGCTCAACGCCAGTTGCAGGGGGCGTTTGGTGTCAGCGTGATGCGCCTCGACCAAGGCCCAGATCGCCAGCGCGTCAAAGCCCTTCATGTCGCAGGTGCCACGCCCGAAATACTTGCCATCTTTCTCGGTCACGACAAATGGATCGGTGTCCCAAGGCTGGCCATCGATGGGAACAACATCAGTGTGACCTGATAGGACAATCGCGCCCTCTTCCCACGGGCCGACATGCGCGAACAGAGCCGCCTTATGCGGCTGATCCGGATCAGGCCAACGATGCGGTTCGATCCCGTGGCTTTGCAGATACGCCTCGACCCAATCCACCAGCGGTAAATTCGTATCGCGACTGACAGTCGGGAATGAGATCAGCTTAGTCATGATCTCTAGCGGAGACAGGCGCTCAGCCATGAGGGTCAATATCCGCTGTCAGTGGTCAAAACAAAATGGCCCGGTTCAACCTCGTTGTATTGCGAGGGTTCGGGCGCGTATCCAATCGGATGAATTGGCGACGGGATCGGTTTGAAGTTCAAGTCTTTTTCCGACTTGCGCTTGTTCGGGTCGGCAATTGGTACCGCCTTCATCAGTGCCTGCGTATAAGGGTGCTGTGGGTTCTCAAAAACCCGAGCACGCGGGCCCAGTTCGACAATGCGGCCCAGATACATCACACCGACATGGTGACTGACCCTCTCGACCACCGCCATGTCATGGCTGATGAACAGATAGCTGAGGCCAAGCTCGGACTGCAGCTCCATCATCAGGTTCAGCACCTGCGCCTGAACCGAGACGTCCAGCGCCGAAACGGCCTCATCCGCGATGATTAGCTTGGGATTCAGCGCCAGTGCTCGCGCAATCGCAATCCGTTGCCGCTGACCACCCGACATCTCATGTGGGAAGCGGCGCATGAAGCTGCGCGGCAGTTGCACCTTGTCGAACAGTTGCGCCACGCGGTCCTGCAGTTCTGACCCCGAGGCAACCCCATAGTTCCGCATCGGTTCAGCGACCTGATCAACCAACTGCATCTGAGGGTTTAGCGAGGCGAACGGATCCTGAAAGATCATCTGCATGTCCAGCCGCGCTTTGCGCAGGCCGGCCTGGTCCAGCTTCATGATGTCGACACCGTCCAGATCAACCTCACCCGCCATCGGCTCCACCAATCGCAGGATCGAGCGCCCTGCCGACGACTTGCCACACCCAGATTCGCCAACGAGGCTGAGTGTTTGCCCCCGGTTCAGCGTGAACGAGACATCTTCGACTGCATGCACGTTCGAGATGGTCCGACGCAGCAATCCGCCTTTCACCGCAAATCGCGTGGTCAGGTTCTTGACCGTCAGCAACACTTCGTTCGTACCCGGGATCGGAGCGATCTTCTGGCCTTCCTCACCCAGCAGTTTCATTGGCTCGGGCGCGGCTTTACCCTGCATCTCGCCCAATTTCGGAACCGCCGCCAGCAACGCCTTGGTGTAATCGTGCTGCGGGTTTTCGAAGATTTCTTTGACGGTGCCTTCCTCGACCTTGTTGCCGCGGAACATAACCACCACGCGGTCCGCCATCTGCGCGACCACAGCCATGTCATGGGTGATAAACATTACTGCCGTTCCGGTCTCGCGCTTGAGGCGGTCCATCAGCGCCAGAATCTCGGCCTGGATGGTCACATCCAGCGCGGTGGTGGGCTCGTCCGCAATCAGCAGGCGAGGCTCACACGCCATGGCCATGGCGATCACCACACGCTGGCGCATGCCACCGGACAGTTCATGCGGATATTGCTTTAAACGTCGCTCGGGCTCGGGGATGCGCACCTGACGCAATAGTTCCAGCGCGCGCTCTTCGGCCTGCGCTTTGTTCATGTCCTTGTGGATTCGCAATCCTTCGGTGAGCTGCCGTCCGACGGTGAAAACCGGGTTCAAGGCCGTCATCGGCTCCTGAAAGATCATTCCGATCTCATTTCCGCGAATCTGCTTCATCAGATCTTGATCGGCGTGGGACAGATCCATTTCCTCGCCGCCGCGGCGATCGAAAAGCAGTTGTCCGCCAGCAATTTCACCGCCGCCGAACTCGACCAAGCGCATCAGCGATAGAGATGAGACTGATTTGCCCGACCCCGATTCGCCCACGATACAGACGGTTTCGCCTGGGTTAACCTCGAACGAGACGTCCTCGACGCCCACCACCGGGCCATCTTTAGTTTGAAATTCGACCCGCAGTTTTTTGATCTGGGCAATTGGCTGATCCAGCACGCGCGCTCTCCCCTTGGCGGCTTTTCGGATTGGGTTCCAAACGCTAAGGCGGGCAGATGTGAAAAGTCAAACCGATAGGTCAAATTTCGCAAGGCAAGGCTTGCAATTTTCCAAAACTCTGTTTCGATACGCCGCGTAACCGTTCTGGGGAGAGGTCTGAATACACGAAGGCGATACAATCGTTTCCGTTTGATTCCAAATCCTTATCCCTTTTGACGGCCACGCCTAACCCGCGGGCATCGCGGAGATAATCGAGACACGTATGTGTCCAACATGGAGTGTATGATGAAAATCAAAACCCTTTTGCTTGGTGCGATTGCAAGCACGGCAATGGCCCCGATGGCCATGGCCGAGCGTGGATCGGACGGCAATGTCAGCATCATTTACTGGCAAGCCCCATCGATCCTGAACCCGTTCCTTTCGGGTGGCACCAAGGATGTGGAATCCGCATCGCTAGTGATTGAGCCGCTCGCCCGGTACAATCAAGATGGCGAAATGGTTCCGTTCCTGGCATCCGAAATTCCGACAGTTGCAAATGGTGGCGTCAGCGAAGACCTGACCTCGATCACTTGGAAAATCGCGCCGGGAATCACCTGGTCAGACGGCACGCCTTTCACCTCCGCTGATGTTGTGTTCACTGCAAACTATTGCATGGACCCAGAAGGCGGTTGTGCGCAGGTGACCAAATTTGAAGGTGTCACCAATGTCGAAGCTGTCGATGATCTGACCGTCAAAGTCACATTCGATGCGCCGACCCCGTTCCCTTACGGCCCGTTCGTGGGTGGTGAGAGCCCGATCATCCAGGCGGCACAGTTCGCGGATTGCATGGGAGCCAAAGCGCCCGAATGCACCGAGCAGAACTTTAACCCGATCGGCACAGGCCCATTTGTTGTCACCGAGTTCAAGCCAAATGACGTGATCACTTTCAAGGCCAATGATAACTACCGTGACCCGGCAAAGCCTGCGTTCGCAACGGTGACATTCAAAGGCGGTGGCGATGCAACTGCTGCTGGTCGTGCGGTCATGGAAACCGGCGAATTTGACTATGCCTGGAACTTGCAGCTTGCGCCTGAAGTGATCGCGCAGATGCAGGAAGGCGGCAAAGGTACTCCGGTCGCAGGCTTCGGCCCGCTGGTGGAACGCATCATGCTGAACCAGACAAACCCGTCGCCAGATCTGCCGGAGGGCGAGCGTTCGACTGCAAAGCATCCGCACCCGTTCCTGCAGGACCCTGCTGTTTACAAGGCCATGTCGCTGGCCATCGACCGACCGCTGCTGGTTGAAATCGGCTACGGTCAGGCCGGTAAGGTTACCTGCAACTGGGTACCTGCGCCTGCCGCGGTGAATTCCGACACATTCAGCTGCGATACTCAGGATATCGAAGGCGCCAAGAAGCTTCTGGATGACGCGGGTATCGTTGATTCCGATGGCGATGGCATCCGTGAAAAAGACGGTGTACCGCTGAAGATTGTCTATCAGACCTCTACCAACGCAGTTCGCCAGGACTTCCAGGCGCTGATCAAAGAATGGTGGAGCCAAATCGGTATCGAAACTGAGCTGCGCAACATCAATGCTTCGGTCTTCTTTGGTGGTGATCCGGGTTCGCCTGACACCTTCCAGAAGTTCTATGCCGACGTTGAAATGTATGCCAACACCTTCAACGGCACTGACCCGCAGTCCTATCTGGGCAACGGCCTGTGCGACAAGGCACCCAAGCCTGAAAGCCAGTGGCAGGGCGAGAACATCAGCCGTTTCTGCAACGAAGAGTTCGACAAGCTGCATGGCAAACTGGCCGAAACCGCAGGTGCGGATGAGCGCGCGCAGATCGCGCGTCAGCTGAACGACATCATGGTTGAAAATGGCGGAATGATCCCGCTGGTGCACCGTGGTCGTCTGTCGGCACACGCCAATACGCTGGGTGGCGTTGTCCTGAACGTTTGGGACAGCGAGCTGTGGAACATTGCGGACTGGTACCGCAAGACCGGTTCCTAAGCGTTAATCTTGCAAAACCGCGCCCCGACCCATATCGGGGCGCGGTCATTTGCAGACCACTCCAACAAGAAGACGCATATAAAGGCGCCTCTTAATGCTCAACTTTACCATCAGACGACTGGTGCTGGCCGTTCCCACGCTACTGTTCATCAGCCTCGTCATCTTCCTGCTCCTCGAACTCGCACCCGGCGATCCGATGGCGCAGGTTCCACTTACCGTCCCCCCCGAAGTCAAAGAGAAGATGCGCGAGGCACTGGGCCTCGGTCAGCCGATGCATATCCGGTTCTGGAAATGGATCGTGCAGTTCTTCTGGATCGAACCGCAGGTTCTGGTCGACTCGATCTTTGGTACAACCTTCTCCGAAGGTGACCTGCGCGTGATTTCGTGGCAGACCCGCTCACCCGTCATGGACATCGTCGTTCAGCGCATCCCGCAGACCCTGTGGGTTGTTGGCACCGCTTATGTGGTCGCCATCCTGATCGCCCTGCCCATCGGTATCTATTCGGCTTACCGGCAGTATTCCTGGTTCGACCAAATGGGCACATTCGTGTCGATGGTCGGCTTCTCGGTACCGCCGTTCTTCTCGGGCGTATTGGTGATCGTGATCTTCTCAGTCCAGCTTGGATGGTTCCCGTCGATCTATGACACCACCCATGTGGTCAATAGCTGGGACAGCTTTGTTGTACAGCTGAAACAGATGATCATGCCGGTCATGGTTCTGGCTCTGCAGATCACCGCGCAGCTCAGCCGATTCATGCGCGCCTCGATGCTGGACAACCTTAATCAGGATTATGTCCGCACCGCCCGCGCCAAGGGCCTCAGCGAATACACGGTCGTCATGGTCCACGTCCTGCGCAACTCGATGATCCCCGTGGTCACCGTTATCGCGCTGGGTATTCCGGCCATCTTCGGCGGAGCGATCATTACCGAGCAGGTGTTCAAAGTGAACGGCATCGGCCAGTTGCTGATCGGGGCTATTCAGGCCAATGACTTGCCGATGGTCCAAACCCTGACCTTCATATTTGCCGTGCTGATCGTCCTGTTCAATCTGATCGCCGACGTTCTCTATGGCATTCTGGACCCGAGGATTCGTTATGACTGATCATGATCGTACCGATACACTGGTCCCGGACGAAGGGCTTGCGCCCGCCTCGACAGCGCTGCCAACCACCGATGTGATGGAAGAACTGGCCACCCCACCGCGGAGCCAATGGCGCGATGTCTGGGATCAGTTCAAGACCCACAAAGGCGCGATGATCGGAGCGATTCTGTTCATCTTCATCGTCGCAGGCGTCTATCTGGGACCATACTTATGGAGCATCGACCCCACTCAGATCGACATCCGTTCGCGCAATCAGGGCCCCAGTTGGGCGCATCCCTTTGGCACCGACCAGTTGGGCCGCGATATCCTAGCTCGCATGATGTCAGGCGGTCAGACATCGGTGTCAGTCGGCATCACCGCGATGCTGTTGGCGCTGTTTCTGGGCTCGTTCATCGGTGTTCTGGCCGGGTTTTTCAAACGGCTGGATGGCCCACTGATGCGCCTGACGGATCTGTTTTTGGCCTTGCCGTTGCTACCGCTGCTGCTGGTCATGATGCTGCTCTTCCGCGAGCCGCTATCTGCTGCCTTCGGGTTAGAACGTGGAATCTTCATCCTGATCGTCTGCGCCATCGGCATCACCTCATGGATGCCCACAGCGCGGATCGTGCGCGGCGATGTGCTGGCGATCAAAGAGCGTGAGTTCGTTCTGGCCGCCCGGTCCATCGGCACCAGCAATGGCCAGATCATCACCCGGCACATCCTGCCGAATGTTCTGTCTCCGATCATGGTGTCGGCCACGCTGGGGATTGCAACTGCGATCATCACCGAAAGCGCGCTTTCCTTCCTCGGCCTCGGATTTCCGCCGGACTTCCCGACATGGGGTCGGCTGCTCTTCGATGGCGTCGACTATCTGCAGCAATACCCCGAGCGCGTGTTCTGGCCCGGACTGGCGATCTCACTAACCGTCCTCAGTGTAAATTATCTGGGTGACGGCCTGCGCGATGCGCTGGATCCACGTATTCGCGGACGATAAGCGAACTTAGTCGGCGCGCTTCAGCGCGCCGGCCAATACGATGATAAGAACGGCCAGCGGTAAAAGAACTGCAAAGGCAAATCTCAGCGTCATCAACTCGGCCAGAAATCCGATCAGAGGCGGCCCAATCAATAAACCTCCGTATCCCAAAGTCGCGACGCTTGCGATCGCCTGTCCGGGCGGGACATGCGGGTCGTTGGCCGCGCGGCTAAAGGCCAGAGGCATGATTACCGCATAGCCCACTCCCATCAGAGCAAAACCCGCCAAAGCCAATCCTGCCCCTCCCGCCGATACCACGCCAAACACGCCCAGCGCGGCGCAAACGCCGCCAAATCGTGCTGTTGCAACAGGCCCGAAACGCGCGATCACCATCCCGCCCGCAAGCCGGAACGCAACCATCGTGACCGAGAAGACCGCATAGCCCAACGCCGCGATACTCTCAGCCGCACCGGTGACATCGCGCAGGAAGATCGCACTCCAATCCGCAACAGCCCCTTCGCCCAAAGCGCCGCACAGCGCTGTGAAACCCACAAGGATCAGGGCACCCGACGGCAAAGCGAACACCGATCCAGGTTTCGAAGCCGAACGTTTCGAAGTCCAGCGTACCCAAGACAAAACAAGCGCAAGCGCGACGACAACGCCACCTGCTAGCAGAAAGTGTTGCAACACCGACAGCCCCATCTGTACGGCACCGTATCCGCTGAGCGCTCCCAGTCCGGCTCCAAGGCTCCACATCGCGTGAAAGGACGACATGATCGGCTTGTCATAGGCCTGTTCGACCTCTGCCGCCCAGGCGTTCATCGCAACATCCATCGAGCCATGGAAGGCTCCGAATACAAACAGAAACGCCGCAAGCGACCAGAACCCGCCGGCGAGAGCCAAAAGGATCAGGGAAAAGGTGTAGAGAACCGCGATCACCCGCGTGATCGCCACCGCCCCAAACTTGTCCGTCAAACGGCCCGTGATCGGAAACGAACAAACGGCCCCTGCTGCCATGAACAGCAAACCAAGCCCTAGCGCCTCGTGCGTCAGATCCAGCCTGTCCCGAACCGCAGGTATGCGCGATGCCCAGATGCCGAACAGCGCACCGTTCAGGATAAACATGGCGGCCACAGCCCGCCACGCCGCAACAATACCGATCACAGGGAATCCTCATAAAATCTGCCAAACGCCACCCGTTCTACAGATCATTCGTCGCCCGGCATAGACCGCTTATTCAATTCGCTTCCGGATCTGGCGCACCCCGAACCAAACGGCAAGGATGACAGGCACGGTCACAATTGCCGTCAGCATCCCTTTGCTAATCCCGGCCTGCGTCAGTGGGTAGAGCAAGTAGCTGACCAGAGACACCGCATAGTAGCTGATCGCCACCACAGATAATCCCTCGACTGTGTGCTGCAATCTAAGGGCCAGATCAGCACGCCGGTCCATGCTTTCCAGCAGAGCCTGATTTTGAGCGCTGCGTTCGACATCGACACGGGTACGCAACAGGTCGCCGGCGCGAATAGCCCTGTCGGACAAGGCCTGCAAACGTCGCTCGGTTGATTTAACCGTCCGCATCGCGGGGTCATAACGACGCATCATGAAATCGGCAAAACTCTGACGTCCATTGAATCTTTGTTCACGCAACACTTCGATGCGCTGATTAACAATCGCCTCATAGGCACCCGTGGCGCCGAACCGAAAAGAACACCGTGCCGAAAGTGTCTCAAGCTCGATCGAGGTAGACAGAAGATCCGGCAACAATTCGTCTGGGTGCGCTGTTTCATCGGACATCTGCCCCATCAGGCGGGTCAATTGACCATCCAGTTCGCCGATGCGCGGCATCAGTTGCTTGACCCGTGCAAATCCCAGCATCGACATTGCCTTGTAGGTCTCAATCTCGCACAGCCGCTGAACGATCCGCCCGGTCCGACGCCGCCCGGTGCCTTTCTTGACAAACATCGCAAGCCGCATATGCCCCGCCGGATCAATTCGGAAATCACAAGCGCAGATCGCAGCATCGTCCAGCACCCGCGCCACTGCTAGGCTTTCCGGCTCGAACCACTGAGCCAGCGAAGCCTTTGCCGCCTCATCTCCCTCGTACTCTACCACGCGAATTAAGGCCGATGTCACGCGCTGCCCCGGGCTCGCCATCAACCAATCTGGCGGAAACACCTCAAAGTCTGCCGGATTGAACGCACGTTCACTGACGTTCGGAGTGATCGCGGTATAGGTCACAAACTCGGTATGTTGTTCCCATTTCAGCCAATGACGCCCGATCTGACCCGCGTAGTGAGTGGCTTCTGGCTGAGGGTGCTGCGCGCCGTGGCGATCCAGCAGATTGATCAGGTGGGCCATATCCTCGCCACGATCGCGCGTAACCGCTTCTTTGGGCTTCTTGATCGCCAGAAACACAACCGTGCTGGGTAAGGGTGCAACCGGAAATGGGCGTGCATGCAGTTCATTGGCCAGCGTATAGCGAAGCGGATGATTGTCTATGGGCGTCATGTAAGGCTCCGGTGTATCACCGGCACTATAAGGCAGACCGACACAACATCAATTATTTATTTATTTCAATTACTTACAAGGATACAACGGTATACAATCCCGCTATCTTATTGATTCGGCTCCCATAGCTCGATGGGATTGCCTTCAGGATCGTGGATGCGGGCGAATTTCCCGACCTCGCTGTCCCACTCCGGGTTCGTCTCGACGGTGATTCCGGCGTTCTGTAGTTGGTCGATCAACGCGCTCAGGTCATCGACACGAAAATTGATCATCCATTGCTGCTCGGAGCGGCCGAAATACTCGGTGTCCTGCGCAAAGGGTGCGAACACCGTATATCCTTCCCGCTGCTTCCAGGGCACAGGATCGTAGTGATTGACGCCCAAATGCTTCTCATACCAAGCACTCAACGCCTGCGGATCACGGGCCCGGAAGAATATCCCGCCAATTCCATTTACCTTCTGCATGGTCTGCCTCCGACTATCCCGAACACTCGCCAAGTTTAACACAGCCCGCTTGCTTCATATGGCTAAAAAACCTTGAGGGGGTTGGAGGCAAGCCCCCATCTCATCACAAAAGAAAAGGGCGCCCTCAGGCGCCCTTTGCAATCAGGTTGTCCCTTCTGATCAATCGATCATGGGCAGCAGCTTGTCGAGCGAAGCCTTGGCGTCGCCATAGAACATGCGGGTGTTCTCCTTGAAGAACAGCGGGTTCTCGATACCCGAATATCCGGTGCCCTGACCACGCTTGGACACAAACACCTGCTTGGCTTTCCAGCATTCCAACACCGGCATCCCGGCGATGGGGCTGTTCGGGTCTTCCTGCGCCGCAGGGTTCACGATATCGTTCGAGCCAATCACGATCGCCACATCCGTATCCGGGAAGTCGTCGTTGATCTCGTCCATCTCAAGAACAATGTCATACGGTACCTTCGCCTCGGCCAGCAGCACGTTCATGTGGCCCGGCAGACGACCGGCAACGGGGTGGATCGCAAAGCGCACGTTCTTGCCCTTGGCGCGCAGCTTGCGAACCAGCTCGGACACCGATTGCTGCGCCTGCGCCACGGCCATGCCATAGCCGGGAATGATGACGATACTATCTGCATCATTCAGCGCCGCCGCGACACCATCTGCCTCGATGGCGATCTGTTCACCCTCAACAGCCATCTGTTCGCCCTGCGGGCCACCAAAGCCGCCCAGAATTACGCTGACAAAGTGACGGTTCATCGCCTTACACATGATGTAGGACAGGATTGCACCAGACGAGCCCACCAATGCACCAACCACGATCAGCAGGTCGTTGCCTAGCGAGAAGCCGATGGCCGCAGCCGCCCAACCCGAATAGCTGTTCAGCATCGATACAACCACCGGCATGTCGGCCCCGCCGATGCCCATGATCAGGTGATAGCCGATGAACAGCGCTGCCAGCGTCATCAGGAACAGCGGGAAGAAACCGCCCGAATTGGTGTACCAGATCAGGCAGATGAACGACAAAGCAGCCGCACCCGCGTTCAGAGCATGACCGCCCGGAAGCTTGGTCGCCGCCGAGGTCACCTTGCCCGCCAACTTGCCATAAGCCACGACCGATCCAGTAAAGGTGATCGCACCGATGAAGATACCGAGGAACAGCTCAACATGCAGGATCGCCAGTTCGGCCGCGGTCTTCTTCGCGATCAGCTTGGCGAACGCCCCCAGATCGGACAGGTCCGCCTGAGACGCGCTGTCAGCAATCGCCATGACTTGCGCCACATTGCCGATCTCGAAATGGGCATTGAATCCCACGAACACAGCCGCGAGACCCACCAGCGAATGCATCGCGGCCACAAGCTGCGGCATCTCGGTCATCTGCACGCGTTGCGCCACGTACTGACCGATCAGACCACCGCCCGCGATCAGCAGCAACGACAGCAGCCACAGGCCTGAACCCGGACCAACCAGCGTGGCAAAAACCGCCAGCGCCATACCAACAATGCCATACCAGACCGCCCGCTTGGCGCTTTCCTGGTTCGACAATCCACCCAGAGACAGGATGAAAAGGACAGCCGCAACGACATAGGCGGCAGTAGTGAAGCCAAATTCCATGTGCCCGGCCTCCTTAAGATTTCTGGAACATGGCGAGCATGCGCCGGGTTACGAGGAAGCCGCCGAAGATGTTGATTCCGGCCATGAAGACTGACAGCGCCGCCAGCAGAATGACCAGGAACGACCCCGATCCGATCTGCATCAAGGCTCCAACGATAATGATCGAAGAGATCGCGTTGGTGATCGCCATCAGTGGTGTGTGCAGGCTATGGCTCACATTCCAGATCACCTGGAAGCCCACAAAGATCGCCAGCACAAAAACGATGAAATGCTGCATGAAGCTGGCCGGAGCGATCAACCCCACCAGCAACATCAACGCACCGCCGACGCCCAGCAACGTGAACTGTTGCTTGGTCTGCGCTTTGAAGGCCGCGATTTCCTGCGCCCTTTTCTCTTCCGGCGTCAGTTCCTTGACCTCGGCCTTAGGCTGTGCCGCAATCGCCTGCACCTTGGGCGGCGGTGGCGGGAAGGTGATCTCGCCCTCATGGGTCACGGTCGCGCCACGGATCACGTCATCTTCCATGTCGTGATTGACCTTGCCGTCCTTCTCGGGTGTCAGGTCAGCCATCATGTGACGGATATTGGTCGCGTAAAGAGACGATGACTGCGCCGCCATCCGGCTGGGGAAGTCGGTATAGCCGATGATGGTCACGCCATTGTCGGTCACGATCTTCTCATCCGGCACCGTCAATTTACAGTTGCCGCCCTTTTCCGCTGCAAGGTCAACGATGACCGAACCCGGCTTCATGCTCTCGACCATATCTTTGGTCCAAAGCTCAGGTGCCTCACGGTTGGGTATCAGTGCCGTGGTGATGACGATGTCCATCTCGGGTGCCAGTTCCCGGAACTTGGCAAGCTGGGCGTTGCGGAATTCTTCCGACTGGACCGATGCGTAGCCACCAGTCGATGCACCGTCCTGCTGTTCTTCCTCAAAATCCAGATAGACGAACTCAGCCCCCATGGATTCGACCTGCTCGGCCACTTCGGGGCGCACGTCGAACGCATAGGTGATCGCACCCAGCGAGGTTGAGGTCCCAATCGCGGCCAGACCAGCCACACCAGCACCAACGATCAGCACCTTGGCAGGCGGCACCTTACCGGCCGCCGTCACCTGACCGGTGAAGAAACGGCCAAAGTTGTTGCCTGCCTCGATCACAGCACGGTACCCGGCGATATTGGCCATCGAAGACAGCGCGTCCATCTTCTGCGCGCGCGAGATACGCGGGACCATCTCCATCGCGATCACGGTCGCGCCCTTGGATTTGGCGGCCTCCATCCCATCTTCATTCCCAGCCGGGTTAAAGAAGGAAATCAGGGTCTTATCCTTGGTCAGACGCTTCAGTTCGGTGGCATCGGGCTGACGCACCTTGGCAATAATATCCGCCGCCTTCCAAAGCGAGGCGGCGGTCTTCATGACCTCAACGCCTGCGGCTTCATAAGCGGCGTCCGAAAACCCCGCAGCAGCGCCTGCGCCCTTTTCGATCAGGCACTCATAGCCCAGTTTCTGCAACTGCACAGCCGAGTCCGGAGTCATCGCGACCCGGTTCTCGCCCTTGTACGTTTCCTTTGGCGTCCCAATTTTCACCAGTCGGTTCCCCCTAATTTTTGATTCAGGCCAGGTGGGTGTTCGGCATAGAATGACAAGCAGACATGTATCCTGCGCAAGATTATTTCGCAAGCGCAGCAATTATGACGCTGTGTCATGATGACCACACCCTTATATCCATCGTCTGGTCTTGCGTTCATACCGGGCGAAATCGGCGCGGAATGTGCGGCGCAGACGGTCTTCCTCGGGTATGATAAAGCGGCGTTCCAGCACCCAGACAAAAACTGGGATCAGCACCAGCGACAACACCGCGTCAAAACGCAGGATCAGCCCAGTCAGGATCAGCGCATCGCCCACATAGATAGGATTGCGGCTGCGCTTGTAAATCCCGGTCTGCACCATGGTCGAGGGTGTTTCGTGCGGAAAGACCGTGGTTTTGTGCCGGCGGAACTCAATCACCGCCATCACGGCCAGAATGATACCGCCACCGATCAGTATGCCGCTGAGCAGATCTGTCACCGCTCCATCCAGAGACAACCCCAGCGGCAACACGCGCGCCTGGACCCAGGCGAGCAAGGCAAAGCCCACAAGCCAAACAGGTGGTATGTCGATCAGGCGCATGGCTGTCCCTTCACGCGGCGACACATGGTGGCAGATGTCGCTTCTGATCGCTCTCCTATCGTTTTCTGACCGCATTGGCAAAAGCGCAGGGTGTCGCATCGACCCAGGGCGCTGGACAACCCGCACCAATAGACAGACACAACGGGATCAGATAGCCAGTTACAACCTGACTGTTTCAGAAAGACAAAGCCTCGCCATGACCGATTTCGCCAAAACCAAATCCATGTTTCACCTGCCCGAGGGCATTCTTTATCTCGACGGTAACTCTCTGGGCCCGTTGCCGAAATCAGCCGGTGACCGTGTAGGAAGCATGATGAAGGACGAATGGGGTCAGTTGCTGATCACCGGCTGGAACAAAGCCGGGTGGATGGGTATGCCGACCGGCCTGGGGGATCGGATCGGACGGCTGATCGGGGCAGAGCCCGGCAGCGTCGTGGTGGGCGATACTCTGTCGATCAAGGTTTATCAGGCGGTCGCCTCAGCGCTGGAACTGAACCCGACCCGCAAGGTCGTCCTGTCGGACAACGGCAACTTCCCGTCGGATCTTTACATGGCAGATGGGCTGTTGCGATCACTGGGGACGGATTATGAACTGCGCGTGGTCGATCCCGAAAACGTCGCTGCACATATCACCGAAGAGGTCGCCGTTCTGATGCTGACCGAGGTCGATTATCGTTCCGGCCGTATGCATGACATGAAGGCTTTGACCGAACTGGCCCACGCGAACGGTGTCGTGACCGTCTGGGACCTTGCCCATTCTGCGGGGGCAATCCCGGTCGATCTGTCCGGTTGCAACGCGGATTTCGCTGTTGGCTGCACGTATAAGTACCTCAATGGCGGTCCCGGTGCGCCAGCGTTCGTCTATGTCGCTCCGCGTCTGTCGGATCGCGTGCGCCCGGCGCTTTCGGGCTGGTTGGGGCATGAAGCCCCCTTTGCCTTCGATCTCGACTATCGCCCCGGCGCGGGAATAGAGAGGATGCGGGTCGGAACCCCTCCGGTCATTCAGATGGCAGCGCTGTCGGCAGCGATGGATATCTGGGACATGGCTAAAATGGCCGATGTGCGCGCCAAGTCTATCGAATTGACCGAATTGTTCATAACCCGGGTTGAGGCTACCTGCCCGGGATTGACACTCGCAAGCCCCCGCGATCCAGCCCAGCGCGGAAGTCAAGTCTCGTTTCATTTTGATGAAGGTTACGCTGCCATGCAGGCTTTGATCGCGCGTGGCGTGATCGGCGATTTCCGAGCGCCCGATATCATGCGGTTTGGCTTTACACCGCTATATGTCGATGAAGGGGATGTAGAACAGGCCGCCCAAATTCTGGCCGATATCATAACCAACAATCTGTGGGACAAACCGGAATACAAAGTTCGTCTGCGCGTCACCTGACCTCAAGCGCCGCGCCCAAAAGCATGGCCAGTTGCAAAATGCCTTGTTCGAACTCTTCAGCGCTGGAGGCTGTCATCTTGACGCCCTTCAGCGATGTGGTGATTGTCTTTGCGGCCTCATCCGGGCCGACAGGCAAATGCGCGCGACCTGCCGCATCCTCGCGCCGTAACCATTCGGCGTAAAGTCGCGTCAATTTGGCCTCACCCTCCTGAACGATATCCGTCGACATGGATTTGGTCGCGTCCAGCATTTCAAGCCCATGAGGTGAGGCCAAAATATCAGCCATCCCGCTTGATTGCGCCTCGATCGCCTGCGCGAGGATCTGAGGCAAAGGACCTTCGCTGGCCAAGGCTTCAGCGACTAGGGTGACTTTCTCGCCATAATAAAACTGCGTCAGTTCGCGAACGATGGCCTCTTTATTCTTGAAATGCAGATAGACCGCAGGCCGGGACATCCCTGCCCCTTTGGCAATGTCATCCATCGAAGTTTTCTTAAACCCATAGGTCGCAAAGGCCTGAAATGCCGATTTCAGAATGGCCGCTGTCTTGGAATCTTCACTTACACTCGTCATGCGAGAACCTCTGACACTTCTTGTTCATTTTGTCAATTGACAAGCTGACACATTTCATTAATTATGTCAGAAACCAGCCAAAGCTAAGAGAGGTGCGCCATGGCGACGGCCCTTAAGATCAACGGAAAGACCCATCAGGTTGATCTGCCTGATGATGTGCCCTTGTTATGGGTTCTGCGTGATGAGGTTGGACTAACCGGTACCAAGTTCGGCTGTGGTGTGGCTGCCTGCGGTGCCTGCACCGTTCATATTGATGGTGAGGCCGTGCGGTCCTGCCAGGTAGCGCTCTCGGATGTTTGGGGTGATGTCACCACGATCGAGGGGCTTGGCACGCCTGACGCCATGGCAACGATCCAGAAGGCCTGGGTTGACCACCAAGTGGCCCAATGTGGTTACTGCCAGTCGGGCCAGATCATGCAGGCCGCATCGCTACTGGCTGAAAACCCGGCCCCAACGGACGAAGACATCGACGATGCGATGCAAGGCAACCTTTGCCGCTGTGGCACCTATCCTCGCATCCGCGCGGCCATCCATGATGCCGCTGCCAAGTTGAAGGAGGCTTGAGCCATGGGACGTATCGGTAAAATCGTTCGCCGCACATTCCTGATCGGATCTGCCGCCATCGTAGGTGGAGTGGCCTTCGGTGCCTACTACGTCACGCGTCCAGCTGCGAACCCGCTGAAACCGCGTGACGGGGAAACCGCGCTTAGCCCCTTTGTTCTGATCGACCAGCAGGGCGTGACCCTGTTCGCCCCCCGCGCTGAAATGGGTCAGGGCGTTATGACCACCTGGGCAGCACTGATCGCCGAGGAGCTGGATGTTGAGCTGGACGAAATCCGTGTGCTGCACGGACCTGCTGCTGCCGCCTATTACAACCATGCTCTTATGGGGGAAAGCCTGCCAGGCAAGGGCTATGACATCTCGGATTTCCAGCACAATCTGGGTGAGGCACTGGGTGTTCTGGGCAAAACGTTAAGCCTG